>DAORJJ010000220.1:0-10205 GCA_035439005.1 Polyangiaceae bacterium
CCCACGTCCGCGCAGCTCGACGAGGCGCTCGCCTCGGTGCGCGCCCTCGAGGGCCGCGTGGTCACGCAGGTCGACGCCGTCGTGGAGGACGCGCTCTGGCCGGACATCCAGGCGCCCCGGCTCGCCGCGCCCGCGGGAGAGCGGCTCTCCGCGGCGTTCGCCCGGCGCCTCCTCGACGCCGCGCTCGCGAGCGGCCAGTTCGCGGATGGGATCGCCATGGCCGCCGACGACGGCCACGGCGGCGCCACGCTCACCATCCGGCTCTCGCCCCGCAAGATCATCGGAGCCGTCCATGTCGCGCTCCACGACGCGCCGCTCACCCGCGACGAGATCGCCCGCGAGGCCGATCTGGCCGAGGGCGGCGAGCTCGTGGCCCGCGACATCCCGCGGCTGAAGGCGCGCATCGCGTCGCTGCTCGCGCGGCAGGGCTTCCCCGCGGCGAACGTCGCCATCGGCACCAGCGCGGGCCGCGACGCGGCCCACGTGGTCGTGACGCTCGACGTGGTGGCCGGCGAGCCGCGGCGCGTCGACCGCAAGGTCTTCTTCTTCACGCGGGGCAAGGCCGAGGACTTCACCGCGCTCACCTCGGCGTACCGCGTGCTCGTGGGCGATCGCGCGAGCGACGGCGCCATCGTGGCGGCGAACGCCGACCTCGAGGCCAAGCTGCGCGCCGCCGGATTTCACCGCGCGGTCGTGACGAGCGATCTCGTGGCGGCGGGCGCCGAGGTCGTGCTCCGCGTGCGCATGGACCCCGGGCCGCGGTTCGCTCCGCGCTTCGAGGGCAACGAGCACTACGACGCGTCGGTGCTCGAGGCCACGCTCGGCGTGGCCGACGACCCCGATCTGTCCCTGGGGCACCTCGTGCAGAAGCTCAGCGAGTACTACCGCAAGCGCGGCTACCTGGACGTGGAGGTCACCGCGGAGGTGCGCGGCAAGCTCGACGGCCCGCTCGTGTTCCTCGCCTTCACCATCCGAGAGCACCAGCGCGTGCAGGTGGTCGCGCGGGAGTACCCCTGCCTGCGGGAGGCCGAGCTCTCCCGCGTGCAGGACGCGCCCCGCACGTTCTCGTCGATCGGCGGCGAGATCGACAGCTACCTCGACGAGGAGCTGCCGGGGCAGGACTTCTTCCAGTCACCGCGACCGAGCGGCCTCGACGCGCTCATCGGGCCGCACACCGCCGGCACGCGCGTGACCCCGACCGACCTCAAGCCGCGCACGACCTACCTCCCCGACACCTACGATCGCGCGGCGAAGCACGTGCAGGAGCTCTACCGCGCCGAGGGCTTCCTCTCGGCGGAGGTGGGGCCGGTCCAGGTCGTTCGGCCGACCTGCGCGAAGGCGTCGCCGCCCGGCACCTGCGTGCCCATCCCCGTCATCGAGGAGTCCCAGGGCTGCCACCTCGACCTCGAGGGGTTGCCGCAGGCGCTGCCTCCGCCCGACGCCCGGCTCGGGTGCACGCCCGACCCGGCGAAGGGCGTCGTGTGCGCGCCCTACCTCGCGCTCCGCATTCCCATCCGCCTCGGCCCGCAGAGCTCGCTCTACGACGCGTCGTTCGTGGGCGTCCGCGCGTTCACCACGCGGGAGCTCGCGAAGGTCGCGGCGCTCGACATGGGCCAGCCGGCGAGCTCCGCCAAGCTCGACGAGGCGCGCCGTCGGGTGGTCGAGCTCTACCAGCGCCGAGGCTACGCCTTCGCGGAGGCGACCTACACGCTCGCGCTCTCGCAGGATCGCTCGCGCGCGCACGTGCGCTTCCGCGTGAACGAGCAGCCGCAGGTGTTCGTCTCCGCCATCAAGATCCGCGGCAACGTGTACACGAAGCTCCAGACCATCGAGAAGCGCATCGCGCTCGAGATAGGCAAGCCCTACGGCTCCGAGGAGGTGCGCAAGACCCAGGAGCGCATCGCCACGCTCAACGTCTTCTCGAGCGTCGCGGTGGCCCTCGAGGACCCGAACGTCCCCCAGCGCAACAAGACCGTCGTGGTCACCGTGGTCGAGCGACCCCGGCACTCGGTGGAGGTGGCGCCCGGCATCTCCACGGGCGAGGGCGCGCGCGTCGCGGTGGAGTACGGCCACAAGAACCTCTTCGGCCGCGCCATCGGGTTCACGGCGCTCGTCCAGCTCTCGTACCTGCCCACCGCGTTCATCCTCGACAGCACCGCGCGCCAGAACTACGAGAGCCTCCCGTTCGAGGCGCGCCTCGGCAGCCGCGCCACGGTGGGCATCCAGTTCCCGGAGATCGGCCTCGGCCCGCTCGTGGCGTTCGGCATCGACGGGGTCGGCACGCACGACCTCCGGCGCGACTACTACCTCACCAAGTTCGCGTTCACGCCGAGCATCACCGTGCGCCCGCTGCGGGAGATCACCCTCCAGTTCGGGCAGGGCATCGAGTACAACAACCTCCGTATCCTCGCGGCGAGCAACCTGCGCGAGTACCTCATCGCGCTCGCCAGTCAGTCGGGCGTCTCGAGCGACCAGCTCTTCGCGCAGGCGCGCATCCTGAACCTCCCCGACGGCGAGACGCTGGTCGTCGCCCAGCGCGGCGTGTTCACGTGGGACCGCCGGGACAACCCCCTCGACGCCACGCGCGGCACGCTGCTCGTGTCCTCGGTCGAGCACGTCGACGCGTACCCGCTCCAGGAGAGCGGCGGCTCGCTGGCCGACCAGCAGAGCCATTTCTTCAAGTATTTCAACAAGTTCTCTTTCTATCTCAAGGCGCCGTGGAAGCTCCGCTTCGCCTCCTCCACCAGCGTCGGCGTCATCCAGCAGCTCAAGTCGACCTCCACCACGTACCCCGACCGCCTCTTCTTCCTGGGCGGCCAAGACATGCGCGGCTGGTACGTGCAGCAGTTCATCCCCCAGGACGACCTCGACAGCCTCGAGGCCGCCGAGGGGAGCACCGATCCGAACCGCTTCACGCTCACCACCGCGCCGGTGCGAGGCGGAGACCTCATGGCGGTGCAGCGCTTCGAGCTGCGCATCCCGCTCGGCGGCGCGGTCGAGACCGTGGTGTTCACGGACGTGGGCAACCTCTGGCGTGCCGTCAGCTACCCCTTCTCGAAGGGCGAGTTCCCCCTGCGCGCCGACGTGGGCACGGGCCTGCGGCTGAAGACCCCGATCGCGCCGCTCGCCTTCGACGTGGGCTACAACGTGACCCGCAAGGCCCTCTATGAGGACCCGTTCGCGTTCAGCTTCTCGCTCGGCCTCTTCTGAGGCGCGCTCGCCCCCCTACGCCGCGTGGGCTGTGCATGATCGAAGCTCGGGACGAGGCCCTACTCACCTAGCGCGTCGACGAGGCGGGGCACGTCGCGCTCGGCGACGCCGCACAGGGCGACGCGCAGCGTGCCCTTCCCTGGCACGACGAACACGCCCTTCTCGCGCATGCGGGCCGCGCGCTCTTGGGCGTCGTCGGCGAACACGGTGACGAAGAAGCCGCCGTCGTAGCGCGGGTAGCGCAGGCGCCCGCGCGCGGCCGCGTTGAACGCCGCGACGCGCGAGGCGAGCACGGACTTCAGCGACTCGCGCTCGGCGACGCAGCTCTCGCGCAGCTCCGGGTCGGTGAGCAGCCGCGTGATCGCCCCGAGCCCGCCGCGGTTGCAGTTCGACCAGGTGCCGCGGCTCGAGTAGGCGAGGGCCGCCTCCGTGCGCGCCCTCGCGTCGGCGTCGGGCTCGCACGCGACGAGCGCGCCCACGCGCAGGCCGTAGTGCGTGAACGACTTCGACGCGCTCCACGCGAACAAGAGGCCGATCTTGCCCAGCAGCGGCGCGAGGTGGCGCATGAACGCGCGCGGCTCGCTGCCGGCATACGCGTAGTACGCCATGTCGGAGAGCAGGGTGACCGCGCCGCGCGAGGAGTGGCGGTCGAGCACCTCCGCCACGCGGGCCCACTCGTCCATCGACATCGAGAAGCCGGTCGGGTTGTGGCACGGGTCGTTCAGGAAGAGCAGCGCGCGCCCCTGCGAGGCGAGCTGCGCACCGAGCGCCGCGTCGAGCGCGCCCACGTCGAGCCCGCCGGCGTCGTCGAACATGCGGAAGGTCTCGACGCCGCGGCCGTTCTCGTCGGCGAGGGTCTGGTAGGGGCCCCAGTAGTGCGAGGTCGTGAGCACCTTCTGGCCAGGCTCGAGGTAGTTCGCGAGCGCGTGCCGCAGGGCGCCCGAGCCGCCGGGCGTGGCCGAGGCGCACGCCGCCGCGCGCAGGCTCGGGTCGACGCCGCCGGTCGCGAAGAGGTCGTCGCAGACGGCGCGGAGGAAGTCGGGCGTCCCCGCGATGGGGGCGTACGCGGCCCACTCGGCCTCCGGCACCTCGCGCACCGCGCGCGCGGCGGAGGGGAGCACGGAGAGCGCGCCGTCGTCGTCGAGGAGGGCGCCCACGGTGGCGTTGACGATGGACTCGCCCTTCGCTTTGCGCGCGTTCGCCTCGCGGTTCAGCGCGAAGATCGGGTCGTCGGAGGGGCGGGCGGCGCGGGAGGGGACGAGGCTCGGCATGGCCGACACCTTAAGCGCGTCCACCCTGCTTGTCTCGCCTCGCCGCGCCCCCTCGAGGCCAGCGCGAGGTGGGGCCCGGTCGCGATTTGAGGTACTCTCACTGACCATGCGCTCCGCACTCCTCGGGCTCGTCGGCGCTCTCGGCTCGTTCGCCCTCGGCTGTGGCCCCACGGTGTTCAAGGGCCCCTCCGGGCCGCCGCCCCTGCCGGAGCGCCCCCACGCGGGCCGCTCGCACATCCTCGTCGACCCGGTCGAGATGCCGTTCGCGGTGCACACCCGCAGCCGCAACGGCGTCACGCGGCTGCACTCGCAGCTCGGCGCCGGCGACTTCGTGTCCTCGGGCGTCATGGTGGCGGCCACCAGCAACCTCACGAAGCCCATCGCGCAGATCCCCGACGCCCGCCAAATCTACGCCGTCGGCGGCACGCCGGAGGACCTCTACGTGTTCGCCGAGACCCTCATCGGAAACTCGGTGCGCCGGGTGAAGGGAGGGGTCGTGGGCCCCTCGTTCCGTGGCCAAGGCGCGGAGGGGTACGTCTCGATGGGCGTCGACGAGCAGGGCGCGTTCGTCCTCGTCGGCAACGCGTCGGCGCCGAGGCCGTACGCGAAGGCCCGGGTCGAGCTCATCACCGACGCCGCGGCGCCCTCCGGCCTCGCCCTCGACACGAAGTACTGCTGGGAGACCGTCGGCGCGCGCAAGGGCGAGGTCCTCGTCGCCGGGCGCGCCTGCGGAGAGGGCGACTCGAAGCTCGTCGTGCAGCGCTTCACCGGCGGCAGCAAGACCGGCGTGCTCGACAAGCTGCCGGGCTCGTTCCCCGCGGAGGGGAAGGTGAAGGACGTCCACCTCCACGCGCAGAAGACGGGCCTCTTCGTGACCGCCACGCAGATCCTCAACGGCAACTCGCAGCCCTACGCGGCCAAGTGGAACGGGAAGGACTGGTCGCTCGTCGACGTGCCCGAGCAGTTCAGCGAGATCCTGTCGTTCTCCGAGGGCACCGACGGCGCGCTCTTCGTCGTCGAGACGCAGTCGGCGGCGCGCTCGGCGCAGGTGTGGCGGCGCCACCCGAAGGACGGCTGGCACCCGGTCCCGCTCCCGCAGCTCCGCGAGGTCGAGCACCTCACGTATTCGAAGATCGCCGGCAAGTACGTGCTGCGGAAGCCGCCGCAGTTCGTGCCGCTCACCGTGTCCGCGCGCACGGTCGACGACGTGTGGGTGGCCGCGTCCATCGAAGACGGCGAGGACCTCATCCACTCGCTGCTGAACCGCGCGCCGGCCGCGTCGCTCATCGACTGGCCGGAGGTGCCGCGCGCGGCCGAGCCCCCGATCGCCGAGTGCACGAGCACGTTCTTCGTGGCGCTCGGGCCCATCCCCCCGAACCACCAGACCTACGCCGAGCTCCGGCGCGCGCTCGCCGGGCACTTCGAGGTCGACGGCGTCACGCTCCTCGAGACGGTCATCGGCGGCCGCCACGTGCACGGCGTGCACCACACGAGCCGCGCCGCGGCTGTCCGGATCATGGAGCTGGTGGAGAAGGCGGGGAGCAAGCCCGTGCTCCAGTGCGGCGCCCCCGCCGCGACGCGCATCATCCCGTTCAAGCTGGCCACGGGCGAGCTCGGGACCGACGAGCCCGCGTCGCGGCCCGGCGGCGGCGGCGACGAAGAGGAGTAGCCACGCCCGCCGCGCGCCTCGCCGCGCGCGCCGCGCGATTGACAAGTTGTCACGGCGATCGAGCCGGCGTCGCGCGCCTTGCCATGTTGGCGTCGCGCCGCCCCGAGGTGGCGTTTCGGCGTCGGATTTCATCGTCTTTTCGTTGGCACAGGGTATGCTTTGCCCGCCCAAAGATGCCGCGCCCTCGCCAGCTCCTCTCCGTGTTCCTCCTGCTCGGCGTCGTGCTCGCCGTGCTCTCGTTCGGCGGTCGCGCGCGCGCCCAGACCGTCGCGATCTCGAACAAGGCGTCGCTCGTTCGTCGCGCCTCGGACGGCTCGGTCGTCACGAAGCGGCAGGTGAACCCGGAGGCCATCAGCTACGACGACTGCTTCGGCAACCAGACCCTCGAGATCACCTACACGGCTTCGGGCTTCACGGCGAACCAGTCCCTCCAGGTGTGGGCGGGCACGCAAGACTGCAAGCCGATCGCCGCGCGCTCGGGCACGACCCAGCAGTGCTGGCGCCCGTATGGCAACCTGCCGAACGCCCAGGCGCAGACCATCTCGATCCCGGTCCGCAACATCCTCACGCGCCGCACCGACACGAACGTGGGCGACTATTCGAAGGACGCGACGGTCTGCAAAGACATCGCGCTGACGACCTACAGCCTCTTCTTCATGTGGGTGCAGGGCGCGGGCACCGAGCCCATCGGCACGACCGACCAGGTGGATCTCCAGGTGAAGACCGTGGGGCCCGCGTCGCTCTCTGGGCTCAAGGTGCTGCCCGGGAACACCCGCCTCATCGTCACGTGGGACGCCGTCGGCGAGGCGGGCACGGTCGACCAGGTCGGCGTGCGCGTGTACTGCGACGACAAGCCCACGTCGAAGGCGCCCGACACGAAGCAGGTCGTCTCGTGCCCCGACGCGACCGCGGCCGGTGACGCCGACGCCGAGATCAGCGACGCGGGCGCGGACGCGTGCACCACCACCACCGAGACGGTCCCGAACACCGGCGGCTCCTGCGGCTCCTCCAACCTCACTCCGCCCTCGGGCAGCCAGTCGGCCCTGCCCGACGCGAAGTACCTGTGCGCCGAGACGGGCGGCACGGGCGCGCGCGTCGTCGTCGAGTCGTACAACGGCCAGCCTCTTACGAACGACCAGACCTACGCCGTGGCGGTGGCCGCGGTCGACTCGTACGGCAACGTCGGCACCCTGGTCGAGCCCACGTGCGCCACGCCGGGGCTCACGAGCGACTTCTGGCAGGTCTACCGCGACTCGGGTGGCCAGGCCGGGGGCTGCTCCACCGAGGCCGCGCCGCTCGGCGGGCTGCTCTCGGCCTTCCCCCTCTTCGTGCTCGTGGCCTCGCTGCTCCGCCGCCGCGTTAGGAACAGAACCCGATGATCTCGCTCGGTTTTTTTGGCCATGCACCGGGCGCTCCGCGCCGCACGCGCGCGCCCGCCCTCTTCGGCGGCGCCCTGCTCGTCGCGCTGCTCGGCGGCGCCACGGAGGCCCGCGCGGCCGACTCGCTGGCGCACCGCCGGTCGCTCTACGCGACGCCCCAGCACTTCGCGCTCGAGCTCCGCTTCTCGCCCTACAAGCCTCAGATCGACGACGAGCCTGGGCTGCGCGGCAAGCCCTACCAGACCACGTTCGGCACCATGCCGCGCCTCTTGTTCGGCGGCGAGCTCGACTGGCAGGCGCTGCGAATCCCCCACGTGGGCACCCTCGGCCCCGGCTTGGGCGTGGGCTACACCAACATGAGCGACACGGCGCGCCTCTTGCGCGACGGCTCGCTTTCGGGCGACGACACCTCGCTCGACATCTGGTCGCTCTACACCGTGGCCGTGCTCCGGGTCGACGTGCTCTGGCGCGACGCGGGAGTGCCGCTCGTGCCCTACGTGAAGGGCGGCCTCGGCCTCGGCCTCTGGCGCGCCAGCAACACGGGCGGCACGGCCGAGGTGAAGACCGCGACCGGCACCGTGCGCGGCGAGGGTCACACCTTCGGCACCCACGTCGCCGGCGGCCTGGCGCTCGCGCTCGATTTTCTCGACCCGGGCGCGTCGCGGAGCATGGACCAGACCGTGGGCATCAACAACACGTACTTCTACGCCGAGTACTACCTCAGCATGCTGAACGGCATCGGCCAGACGGCCCCGCTGCGCGTCGGCGCCAACTCGTGGACCATGGGCCTCACGTTCGAGTTCTGAAGAAGTGCCCATCATTCGCGGAGCGCCTGCGCTTTGGGCTTCCCAGGGCTGAAGCCCTGGGAAGCGCCCAGACCCTTGCTGACCGACTCCAAGCCCGCCTTGGCGGGCTCTGGCTGTGCAGCTTCAGGGCGCCGACGGACCGAAGGTGCGGCTACCTGCAACGCGGCGTGGCCGCATGACAGCGCCTGAGGCGAGGTGCGCTACCGATTTCCGGCCTCACCCGGGCTTCGCGGGCACCGCGAGCAGCAGCAGGCTCACGCTGAGCACGTAGGCGGTGAGGCCCGCGATGACCAGCGCGAGGGCGCGCGTGTACGCGCGGGTCTTCTCGTCGCGGCGGGCGAGCGCGTGGAGGAGCGCCTGCTCGAGGTCGCAGGGCGCGATCGACGTGGTCCACCGCACCGCGAGGATCCCCGCGATGCACTGGCCTGCCCCGAGGAGCACGAGCACGAGCCCGGTGACGATGAGCGTCGCGGCGGTGCGGCTGGTGCTGGCGATGGTGGTGCCCGAGAAGCCCGTCACGGTGATCGTGAGCCCGGTGAGCGAGAGCAGGGTCTGGGCGCGCCCCGCGAGCACGCCGAGCTGGGCCTCGACCGTGCCCATCACGCGTGCGGGATCCCCCGCGTAGAGCGCGAGCAGGTGCCGCGCCTCCTCCTCCCGGCTCGTGGCGGCGACCGCGGCAGGCTTCACGCCGCGGGCCTCACATCCCGGCCAGGATCTCGAGCAGGGGAGGGCACGTGACCATCAGCTCCTGCGCGACCGCGCGATTGCCCGCCAAGACGAGCGCCCCGCCCGCGCCCGCGCGCGCGCCGTAGGGGGCCGCGCCTGCCCCAAGCACCTGATCGGCAAAGAGAAACTCCCCGGGCAGGAGCTCCCCGACGACCGCGTCGTGATCGAACAGCTCGAGGCGGCCGGCCCCCACCACCACGAGCCCCGGCACGGGCGCGCCGGCCTCGGCGACGATCTCGCCCTCGAGGAGCGAGCGCACCTTGAGCAGCGCGCCGACCTGCGCGCGCAGCATGTCGTCGAGGCGGCGCCCGAGCGCGCCCATGCTCATGCCCACGAGCGCCTGGACGGGATCGGCCGCCGAGCGGAGGTCGTCCTCCACCCACGGGCAGCTGCGGAAGGCCGCGAGCACGGCCTCGTCGCTCCACACCGCGATGTGCGCGGACTTGGTGGTGCACACGAGGCGCAGCGGCGGCGCGTCGGTGGGGGTGCCCTGCGCGCGCAGGACGGCGCCCGTCGCGAGGTGCGTGGCGATCACGGGGATGTCGCGCGGCGCGACGTCGACCTCGCCCGCCACGATGTAGGCGAGGGCGAAGTCGGCGACCTCCTGGCCCGCGCTGAGGTGCACCTGCGAGGCGGCTGTGGCGAAGGTGTCGCGCGCGTCGTCGGGGAGGTCCGCGAAGGCCTCGACGTCGCCGAGCTCGAGCGGCGGCGCGTGGGTCGGGGCGTGCGAGCGGTGGGCGGGCGTGTGGGGCTCCGTCGTCGCCGGGTGCGCGGCCGCGGGAGCCTCGAGCGCGTCGAGCAGCGCGTCCTCGTCCGACTCGGCGGCGAACGGGGCTGGCGTGACCTCGTCCTCTTCGGCATCCTGGATGACGGTCGCGTGCTCTGGCCGGAGGGGCGCGAGGCGTCCCTCGAGGCGCGCGGGGGCGGCGCGCTCGGTCGGATCTTCAGCGGAGCTGGGTGAGGCCGGAGGCCCGGTCGGCGGTGCGGTGCGCGCGCGGGGAGGCTGGCTCCGCCCTTTCGGGGCCGCGCGGTTCGACGGCGCGCCCACCGGGCGGATGGCCGGTCGCACGAGCTCTTGGGTCAGGCGCTTCGGCCCAGGCAGCCCGCCCGGGCGGGGCGGCCCGGTGGGGCGCGGCGCCTCGGG
>DAORJJ010000221.1:0-10122 GCA_035439005.1 Polyangiaceae bacterium
CGAGGCGCTCGCGCGCGCGCTCCGCGATGACCACGCCGGCGTGCGGGGGCGCGCCGCGACGGCGCTCGCCGACGCGCGGGCCACGACGGCGCTCGCGTCGCTGCTCGTGGCCGTCGAGGACTCGGACGGGTACGTGCGCCAGATGGCCCTGTCGGCGCTCGGCGAGCTCGGCGACAGCCGCGCCGGGGCGAAGCTGCGACGGGCGCTCACCGATCCGCGCCCCGAGGTCCGGTACCAGGCCGTGATCGCCTTCGCGCGGGTGTGCCCCGACGACGCCGAGGAGGCGCTCGTGCGCGCGCTCGCCGACGACGACGACGCGGTGCGGCACATCGCGCTCCGTGTGCTGGAGGAGCGCATCGAGGCGGAGCCGCCCGCCTCACGCGGGCCGGGGTCGCCCCCGGGGGAGGCCGCGGTGCCGCTCCTCGACGACGCGCACCCCGACGTCCGCGTCGCCGCCGCGATCCTCGTCGCGAGGCTCGGCGATCCCCGCGGGCACCCGCGCCTGCTCGAGGTCGCGCGGGGCACGGTGCGCGGGGTGTCCACCGAGGAGGAGCACGGCGCGCTCGAGGCGTGCGGCGAGCTCGGGCTCACCGAGGCGATCCCGGCGCTCGAGCGGCGCGCCTACGGGCTCCTCCGGCTCGTGTCCGACACGGGGGCCTTCTCCGCGAAGGTCGCGCTCGCCGCCCTCGGCCACGCCCGGGCCACGCACGAGCTCCTGGACGATCTCGGCTCCTCCAAGGCCTCACGCCGCGACAAGGCGATCATGGGCGTGGGGCGCGCGCGGCTCCGCGCCGCGATCCCCGCGCTCGAGAGCCTGGCCGAGCACGACGCGACGCGCGCGCTCGCTCGAGAAGCCCTCGCGAGGCTCCGGTAGGCGCGGCCGCGGGGCGAGGCGCGCGGTCGTGGTACCGTCTCGCGCGATGCGCATCCTCCGGTTCGTGCTGGCGATCGAGGCCCTCTGCGTGGCCATCTGGCTCGGCGGCCTGCTCACGCTCGGCGCCATCGTCGCGCCGCTCGTCTTCGGCATGGTGCCCGCCCCCACCTCCGCCGACGCGATGACGGCGGTGTTCCAGCGGTTCGACCGCGTCGCCATGGGGGCGGCGACCCTCGCGCTCCTCTGCGAGGTCGCGGCGGCGAAGCTCCGCCCGCGCGTCGAGCGCGCCGACCTGCTCCGCGCCGGTCTGCTCGTGCTGATGGCCGGGCTCGTCATCCTCCAGGGCGCGGCGCTCTCGCCCGAGATCGCGGACCTCCACCGGCGCGGCGCCGTGCGCGGCTCGGGCCCGCTCGGGCAGCGGCTCGAGGTCGTGCACGCGCGCGCGTCCGCCTCCGGGAAGCTGCAGTTCGCGCTGGGCGTCGCCTTCTTCGGTCTCCTCGTCGCGCCACCGACCGCAGGCCTCGGAGGCGGTGCGCCCGCGACGCGCGAGGGCGAGGGCGAGCCCCCCGCGCCGAGCTGAGCGCGGCTTGGCACGTGACGTGCTTTATCGATTCGCGTGGCGGGCCATCACGGCGCCTGCCCTCGCCAGCCCCCTCCCCGCAGGCTGGCGCGCACACGAAGGGGGAGCGGTCACGCGTCCCGGAGGCTCTCGAGAGCCGGGCGCGCCGCCCAACGCGGTGCGCGAGGCGCACGGCCCAGCCGTTAGGAAATTGTCGTGCATGCGCTGGGCGCCATGGGCCCGGCGCGGGAGAGGTCCGACGAGCCGACCGCTCCCTAGTTGACGAGACGGAAGGTCAGAGCTAATACGCGCCCCGCACAGGAACCGTGAAGCAATTCGCGAGCTCAACGTCGAACACCAAGGGCGCTGCCTGCGGAGCAACCGTTCGGCCCGGGGTCATGTTCCAGAATACTCCGGTTCTTCCGGTTGGGCGTTCCACAGAAACATCGAGTTGGCTTGCGGACCCGGTCCGCGAACGCAGTTAAGTAGGAGGCATAGAATGTTCAAGAAGGTCATCGGACTCGCGGCGCTCGCGGGCGTCTCTCTCATGGTTACGGGCATTGGCTGTACGGTCACCTCGACCACCGCCAACCCCACGGACGGCGGCCCCACGGCCGACGCCACCGCCACCGCCACCACCCCGACCCCGACCGACGGCGGTCGCCCGGACTCGGCCAAGCCTCCGGTGAAGACCTGCGAGCAGGACATCACGGGCAAGGCCTCCGAGGTCCGCGCCGCGGTGAACGCACCCGAGCCGAACGGCTACGGCACCTACAAGTCGACCCCCGCGCCGGCCGGCCAGTGCACCGCGCAGAACCTCACGGACTTCGAGGCCTACCTCAAGGCGCTCCCGTCGGGGGCGACCTACGCGGACGTCATCGCCAAGCTCAAGACCATCAGCCCCAGCTGCGGCGACTGCACCTTCAAGGCCAGCACCGGCGCCACCTGGGGCCCGTTCGTGACCGTCCAGACCTCCAGCGGGCTCGGCGCGTTCTCGAACGTCGCCGGCTGCTACGAGGCGCAGGGCGTGAGCAAGGCGTGCGCGGAGTCGCTGTTCGTCTTCGACAAGTGCTCGTCGGTTTCCTGCAGCAAGTGCGCCGAGGGCGCCGAGGCCGACAACTGCGAGACGGACACGTACGCGCAGGGAGGCCAGTGCGCCACCGAGTTCGGGCCCGACCTCGCCGCCAAGTGCGGCAAGGACCCGCGCTTCGAGGCGGCCGGCAAGATCTGCGAAGAGGCGGGCAAGGTCACCATCATCGCCTACATGAACGGCGCTTGTGGCGGCGCGCCTTCGGGCGACGCGGGCGGCGGCGGCTGATCCGTCCCGACGTGTGACGGAGTCTTGACGGGAAAGGACAGCCAATGCTGTCCTTTTCCTTTTCAACGAAGGCGCTGGGACACCAGCAGAAGGGCCGGTCATGGTGAGTTCCTATGGGCGCTGGGTGACGGTTCTCGCGGGCTTCGCGGTGGCGGCGCTTGCCGGATGTCGAGGCTGCGGCAACGAGGTGACCAGCGCGCCTGAGGCGGCGACCGAGCCGTCTCCGCCGGCGATCGGGCTCACGGCCACCCCCACGCGGCGCACCATGGTAGAACTCGTGAAATCCTTCGATGCCGGCGACCGCGTGGAAGCGGGCAGCGGCGCGACGTCTCACTGAGCGGCGGGAAGGCCATGCGCGCGTACAGGACGGAAATCGCCGCCGCGAGCTCACCGGTCGGCGCGTCGTTGGCCCGGCTCGGCGCCACGGTCGCGCTGGTCGCGCTCTGCGGGTGCGGGTCGTGCGGGGAGCGCGCGCAGGAGTCAAGCCCGCTGCCGACGGAGCCCACCCCCGCGCCCACGGGCAGCATGCTGGGGCGTAGGCACCTCGTTGGCCCGAAGCGGCGCCTGGCCATCCCCCTTGGGCCGGCGTCTCGCCCCGACGGCGCGCCGGTCGTCGAGCCGGTCGTCGAGCCCGGCGACTGAGTGAGCGCGGTGGAACAAACGCGCGATGTGGTGTAGAGGCAGCTTGCGGGGAGGCACAGGTCGTGCACTCTACTGGGCAGGCCTCGAACGGGCCGTTGACGTATCGGGCGTGCAACCGCCGCCCGCTTTGAGGAGGCTGCAAATGCTAAAGAAGGTCGTTGGGCTCGTCGGGATCGCGGGCGTATTGGCGATGGTGGCTGGAGCAGGCTGCTCGAGTTCGACCGTGACCGCGGCCGACGGTGGCGCCGCCGTCGCGGAGGCCGGCGCGCCGATTTCGCCAGACGCCGCGCGCCCGAAGGACGCGTCCGGCGAGGGCGGCGGGGGTGGCTCCTGCTACTCGGAGAAGGACATCTTGCCGACCCTCGAGGGTACGGCGCCGGTCAAGGGCGCAGGCAAGTGCACCGACAAGGAGATCGCGGACTACTACGCGGCGTGCCTGGACACGAAGTCGACCGAGGCGGGCTGCGCGGCGTTCGAGAAGTCGAACCCGGTCTGCGCGCGCTGCATCTTGCCCCCGCTGGACGGCGACGATCCCAAGACCCTCCCGGTTGGCGCGTTGATCTTCATCGGCGAGGACGCTGACGGCGCCTATCCGTACCCGAACCAATACGCGTGCGCCGCGCACGTCATCAACAAGCCCGAGTGCGCGCTGAAGCTGAGCGTCCAGGACGTCTGCTTGTCCTCCGCTTGTTTTCTCTGCGACGAGGCCGGGTATGAGGCGTGCACCGAGGAGGCGGCCACCAAGGCTTGCAAGCCGGTGTACGACGCCGCCTGCACCAAGGCAGTCGACGACAGCTTCAAGACCTGGGAGAGCGCGTGCGACGCGGCCGACTTCGAGGGGCTCTACAATAAGGTCACGAAGTACCTGTGCGGCGGCGCAGGCGCGCCGACCGACGCGGGCGGCGGCGGCTGAACCAGCTCCGACCGGTGACGACGCGGGCGCGCTCCTCCGGGGCGTGCCCGCTTCGCATTTTCGCCCCGTCACCGCGGCGACTTTTGCGCCACCGTCGCGCCTCGGGATGCGCTACGACCGGGGCATGAGCTCCGAACTCGCGCCCGACCTGGGCCTCTTTCGCGTGCTGCAGGACGACGGCTCGGCCCGTGACGACGTCGAGCGCGTGCCCACGGAGGCCATCCTGCACGGCTACCGCGAGATGACCCGGCTGCGGCTCATCGACGCGAAGATGATCCTCCTGCAGCGCCAGGGCCGGGTCGGCTTCTACGGCGCGTGCACCGGCCAGGAGGCCGTGCCCATCGCGACAGGGCTCGTGCTGCAGAAACACGACTGGGTCTTCCCCGCGCTGCGCGAGCAGAGCGTGATGCTCGTGCGCGGCTTCCCGCTCACGCAGTTCATCGCGCAGGTGTTCGGCAACTCGGGCGACGTCCAGAAGGGCCGCCAGATGCCGAGCCACCACTCCGGCAGATCGGTCAACCAGGTGAGCTGGTCGTCGGTGATCGGGCCTCAGATCCCCCAGGCGGTGGGCGCGGCGTGGGGCATGAAGCTCCGCCAGCGCGCCGGCAAAGACGGCGGCGCGCGGCCCGTGGCGGTGGGCTTCTTCGGCGACGGCGCGACCAGCGAGGCCGACTTCCACGACGCGATGAACTTCGCCGGCGTCTTCAAGGTGCCCGCGCTGCTCGTCTGCCAGAACAACCACTGGTCCATCAGCGTGCCCACCGCCAAGCAGACAGCCGCGAAGACCCTCGCCATCAAGGGGCGCGCGTACGGGGTGCCCTCGGTGCGCGTCGACGGGAACGATTTGCTTGCAGTCTACACGGTCCTCTCCCGCGCGGCAGAGAGGGCGCGCGCGGGCGGCGGCCCCACGTTCATCGAGGCGCTCACGTACCGCATCGGCGCGCACTCGACGAGCGACGACCCCACCCGCTACCGCGCGGAGGAGGAGGTCGAGGCGTGGCGGAAGAAGGATCCGCTGAAGCGCCTCCGCGAGCACCTCGCGTACCTCGGCCTCGTCGACGAGGCGAGCGACGCGCGCCTCGAGGCGGAGCTCACCGAGGAGATCGCCGCGGCCGTCCGCGCCGTGGAGGAGCTCCCGCCGCCCCCGCGCGCCTCGCTCTTCGACGACGTCTACGCGGAGCTGCCTTGGCACCTCCGCGAGCAGCGCGCGGAGCTCGAGGCGCTGCCGCCGGCGCCGGCGCACGGCGCCTGAGCTCGCGCCGGGTCGCCCGACTTTGCGCGATCGTTGGGGCGGAAACTCTTGTAAGAACGGGGTCGCGACGCGCGCTCCCAGCGACGACCAGCGCTGGCCGCGCGCCCGGACAGACCCCAAAAGCCCATTAAAGACTGCGCGAGAGGCTCCAACATGGCGAAGAGAGAAGTCGATACGGTGGTGATTGGCGGCGGCCCCGGCGGCTACGTGTGCGCGATCCGCCTCGGCCAGCTAAAGCAGAAGGTCGTCTGCGTCGAGAAGGAGGAGGTCGGCGGCGTCTGCTTGAACTGGGGCTGCGTGCCCTCGAAGGCGCTCATCTCCGCGAGCCACAACTTCGAGAAGGCCAAAGACGGCGCGCACATGGGCCTCATCATCGACAACGTCCGGGTCGACGTCGCGAAGATGCAGGCGTGGAAGAGCGGCATCGTGAAGAAGCTCACCGGCGGCATCCGCGGCCTCTTCCGCGGCAACGGCGTCGAGCTCGTCATGGGCACCGCGCGCGTGACCGGGCCGAACACGGTGGAGGTCACGGCGAAGGACGGCACCGTCGAGACGCTCGAGGCGAAGGCCATCGTCGTGGCGACCGGCTCGTCGACCATCGAGATCCCCACGTTCAAGTTCGACGGCGCGCAGATCATCGGCGCCAAAGAGGCCGTGAGCCTCCAAGAGGTGCCGAAGCGCCTGCTCGTGATCGGCGGCGGCGTCATCGGCCTCGAGCTCGGCTGCGTCTACCAGAAGTTCGGCTCGGCCCTCACCGTGGTCGAGGCCACGCCGGGCCTCCTCCCGGGCGTCGATCCGGACGTGACCGCGGTGGTCGAGAAGAAGCTCGTCAAGCACGGCGCGAAGATCATGAAGGGCGCCAAGGCCATGGGGTACGAGCGCAACGCCGACGGCTCGCTCTCCGTGAAGGTCGACGTGGGGGGCACCCCCGAGACCGTGCAGGCCGACGTGGTCCTCGTCGCGGTGGGGATGCGCCCGAACGGCGCGGGCCTCGGCCTCGAGGAGCTCGGCGTGAAGGTCGAGCGGGGCTTCGTCCCCTCCGACAAATTCGGGCGCACGAACGTGCCGAGCATCTACTCCATCGGTGACGTCTCCGGCGTGCCGATGCTCGCCCACAAGGCGAGCAAGGAGGGTGAGGTCGTCGCCGAGGTGATCGCGGGCCACAAGGCGGCGAAGGACTGGGTCGGCATCCCCGGCGCCATCTTCACCGACCCCGAGATCGCCACCGTGGGCATGACCGAGACGCAGGCCAAGGAGCAGGGCATCCCCGTGCGCATCGGCAAGTTCCCCTTCGCCGCGCTCGGGCGGGCGATGGCCGTGAACGAGACCGAGGGCTTCTTCAAGGTGGTCGCGGAGCAAGAGAGCCACAAGGTGCTCGGCGTGCATATCGTCGGCCCCTCGGCCACCGACCTCATCAGCGAGGGCGCGCTCGCCCTCGAGATGCACGCGTTCCTCGAAGACCTCGGGCTCACCATCCACCCGCACCCCACGCTGGGCGAGGGCCTCATGGAGGCGAGCATGCACGGCCTCGGTCACGCGATCCACGTGCTGAATCGCTGAGCGGAGCGCGGACGCCGCGAACCCGGGATCGCCCCGGCTCGCGGCGTCGCGCTCGTCTACGCACCAGCCCGCCGCGGGTCGCCCCTCAGCGGCGGCCCTTGAAGCCCATCATTCCCTGCACGACCGACTCGCTGGCCTCGGCGATCTCCGAGGCCTCGCGGGCGCGGTCGGCGCAGTCCTCGCAGAGCTTCTTCGTCTTGCCGTCGACCTTGACGCTGACGAGCGCGTCGACCTCGTCGCCGCACGCCTTGCACACGGCCACGGAGCTAGGTCTCCTCTTCGGACGTGCCGAGCGACGAGGGGGTTTCGGGCGAGGTCGTCTGGAGGTTGGGCGGCGGATGCACGCTGGGCACGTCCGGGAGCGTCTCGCTCGGCGCCCGCATCGTGCGCTCCCACCCTTGCACGATCCCCTCGACCGCGCCCTTCACGAACAGCTCGAAGTCGACGGGCTGGCGCCCGTTCCGCACGATCGTGCGGAGGTCGGGGTCGAACGAGAACGTGGTGTCGCGCTCCGCGGGGACGAAGGCCACGATCGCCAGGGCCTGGCGGTCGAGGCGGAAGCGGAGGACCGCCTCGCCGAGGCGCAGCCACACGTCGTCGCCCGTGACGCTGCCCGCCATCGGGAGCGCGTGGGCGCGGCCGAGCTCGAGCACGTACGTGATCTCGCTTCGAGCGCGGCCAAAGGCGATCTCGAGGGTGGTGCGCGCGTCGAGGGCCAAGGACGGAGTGCCCTTGTCACCGAGGAGCTTGTTGGCGAGGCGCTTACGCCATTCATCCATGCGATTCGTCTCCGGTTTCTGCCTAGCGGGATCGACTGGTCGTCGAAGTCTAGCATGTTCCACGCGACTCCTCTCGCGCTTCGGGGCCGAGTTGCCCTAAGCTCCAAGGGCACCGCGGCGCTGCGCGCGGCCGACCGCTCGGACGCTCGCGAGCTCGATCGCGAGTCGCCGGAAAGGATCTCGCATGGGCATCTTCGATCGCATGGGCAAGGTGATCTCCAGCAACGTCAACTCGTTCCTCGAGAAGGCCGAGGACGACGAGAAGCTGCTCGAGCTGAACCTCGAGGAGATGGCCGAGCAGCTGAAGCGCGGTCGCCAGGACGTGGTGAGCGCGGTCGCCGCCGAGAAGCAGCTCCGCAAGAAGCACGATGACCTCGTGGCCGAGGTCGAGAAGTGGGACAAGCGCGCCGAGCTCGCGATGAAGAGCGACGACGAGGCGCTCGCGCGCGAGGCGCTCAAGCAGAAGAAGCGCGTGTCCGGCGAGGTCGAGACCGTGGACAAGGCGCGCCTCGAGCAGCGCGACGCGGCGCTGAAGATGAAGGCCGAGCTCGAGCGAATGGAGCAGAAGCTCGAGGAGCTGAAGCTGCGCAAGGGCTCGATCGTGAGCAAGGCGCAGCAGGCGCGCGCGGCGAGCACCTCGGAGGACGGCCTCGGCGCGCGAGGCGGCTCGAGCGCCTTCGCGAACTTCCGCGAGATGGAAGAGCGCATCGAGGACCGCGCGGCGCAGGGCTCGGCGATGGCCGAGGTGGAGGACGCCCTCGGCACCGGCAAGCGCGAGGACCTGGAGGCGAAGTTCCGCGACCTCGAGCACTCGATCGGCAAGGACGGCAAGTCGGGCGGCGACGCCGACCTCGACGCGGAGATCGCGGCCCTCAAGAAGCGGGTCCGGATCTGACCGTGCGGGGAGGGGGCGCAGGCCTGCTGGGCGATGTTCGCCGAGCGCCCGTGGCGCCGGCCGCGTCGGCCGCGTCAGGCGTGAGGCCTCACGTTCCCGTCGACGCCTGGCCCGGGCGCACGCTACGGTGGGGGATCCCGTGAGCGACAAGCTTATTCTCTGCTGCCGATTCCCTGGCGCCGGCATGCCCGCGCGCGGGAGGGGCTACCTCGAGCGCGCCAGGTCGCTCCTCGTGCGCGCGGAGGCGCGCGGGGGCACGCTGGTGGCCTGGGGCTCCGCGCGCATCTACTTCGCCTTCGAGCCCACGACGATCGACGACGTGATCGCGCTCGTGACCAAGCCGGGGGAGGAGACCCTCGAGGGCGAGGAGCGCTTCGCCTTCGGCGTGGCGCAGGGCTCGATCGAGCAAGTCGCGAACGACGGCCTGCAGGCGAACCTCGCCTGGGGCCCTGCGCTCGTGGCCGCGGGGGCCCTCGCGATGGCCGGCCGTGCCGGGCAGGTGCACTTCGCCGACCGCGTGAAGGCCGTGCGCACGGGCGAGCTCGTGCTGAACGGGGGGAGGTTCGCGGTGGAGGCCGGTCTGCGCCTCCGCGGGCTCGCCCTCGACGTGCAGCAGCCTTGGAAGCGCGACGCGGCGGCCTCCGTCCAGCGCCTCGCGGATCCGCCGCTCGTGGGCGCCGAGGGGGACAGCGCCCTCGCCGTGCGCCCGGGCAGCTACGGTGTGCTCGTCGCCCCGCGCGGCGCGGGAGGCACCCGGCGCCTCGGCGCGATGGCGGCGAGGTTCGGCGACCGCGCGCTCCTCCTGTCGCCGGCCGGCGCCTCGCTCGAGCCGCTGGGCGCGCTGCGGCGCGCGGTCTCGCGCGCCATCCGCGACGACATCCCGCCCGCGCTCGCTCCCCACGCCGCCGCGCTCGAGTCGCTGCTCTCGGCCGAGCCGCTCGCGGCCGACGTGGCGGAGGACCTGGTCGTGGCGCTGCTCGGCCCGCGCAGCCCCGGCGGCGTCCCCGGCGTCGTGCTCATCGACGACGCGGAGCACGTGGATCCGGAGTCGCTCCAGGTCGTCGCGGCCGCCATGGTCAGCGGGGCCGGGCTCCCCGTGGTGCTGCGCGTCGCGGCCGCCGCCGACATTCCGGCTCCTTTCATCGCCCGCCGGGCGCCCGAGGTGACCCTCGCGGTCGAGCCGCTCTCGCCGGAGGCCGCGATCGCGCTCGCCGGCGCGTTCACGGGGGGCGCCTTGACCGACGACGCCCGCAAGCGCTGGGCCAAGCTGGGCGACGGCACGCCGCTCGGGCTCCACGAAGCGCTCGCGCATGGCCTGCAGAGCGCCGAG
>DAORJJ010000222.1:0-10072 GCA_035439005.1 Polyangiaceae bacterium
AACGCGAGCCTCGATGTGCTCGCGAGCGCGACGAGGCTCGCCGCGCAGAGCGCGGCCCCGAGCGCGCACGAGAGCGCGCGCATGCGTGTCCGATTGGCCATGACGCCTCCAAATGGGGCGCTCGCGCGTGGGGCGCGGCGCCGGCTCGCGCACGCGCTCGGTCGACCGCCGACCCGCCGCGCACGCTCAGCGAGTCCTCGACCGAAGCGCCAGGTCTGTGACACGCGCTCGCGTTCGTCGTGACGATCCCCCGACGTCGCGGCGCTGGCGTAGACTCGCGACGTGCCCAAGCTCGCGCTCGAGACCCCCGCCCTGGTCGGACGCCTCGCGAACGGCGAGGCGATCGTCGCGCTCGCGGCGGCGCCGTCGCTCGCGAGCTTTGGCGAGGAGGAGGAGGGCCCGCTCGCGGCGCGGCTCTACCTCTCGGAGGTGCTCGCCCACGCCGCGCCCAGCGAGGTGGTCCGCTACGGGCTCCCGGAAGGCACGAGGCTCCACACGACCGACGTCGTCGTGCCCCGCGAGGACCTGCCTCGCCGATGGGCGGTGACCACCCCGATCGGCGTGACGAGCCTCGTGCTGCCGACCCCCCCGAACGCGAAGGGGCTCCGCGACGCGTGGGTGGTGCTGCTGCGCCCGTACCACACGTTCTTCGTCGCGAGCGGAGACGACCTCGACGAGGCCGTCAGGCACGAGCTGCTCCGCCTCTGCGCCGCGCAGGAGCTCACGCCCGCGCAGTACCTGGGGCTGCTCCCGCTCCGCGCAGAGACGCTCGTGCCGCTGCGCATCGACTTCGAGCGCGGGGTCGCGGCGTCCGCGTCGCGCGCCGCCGATGGCAAGCGTCGCGTGGCCGAGGCCGAGGCCCGCAAGGCGGCGATCGCGGTGCTCGACTCCATCGCGGAGCCGCTCCACACGGCGCTCGGCCACGGGGAGCGCCCCTTCCCGCTGCGCGACGCCGAGCGTGAGCTGCTCGGGCGGCTGCTCGGCGGCGACGAGCGGGCGAGCGTGCTGCTCGTCGGGCCCGAGCGCGTGGGCAAGACGGGGCTCTTCCGCGCGTGGCTCGAGCGCGAGCACGCGAGCGGGCGCGCGCGCTACGTGTACGGCACCTCCGGCGCGAGGCTCGTCGCGGGAATGAGCGGCTTCGGCCAGTGGCAGGAGCGCGTCCGGCGGGTGATGGAGGCCGCGAGCACGCTCGACGCGCTCCTCTATTTCGATGATTTCGCAGATCTTTTCGCCGATCGCCCGGGCGGCTCGGTGGACATCCCGAGCGCCCTCCGTCCGTGGATCGAGGACGGGCGGGTGCGCGTGGTCGGCGAGATCCGCGACGACGTCCTCGAGCGTGTCGAGGCCCGGCACGCGGCGCTCTTCTCCTGCTTCGGGCGGGTGCGGCTCGAGCCGTTCGGGGCCACTCAGGCGACGTTGGTGCTGACCGAGCTCTCGCGCCACGACGCCGAGCGCACGCCCCCGCGCCCCGCGCTCTCCGCGGCGGCGATCGCGACGGTCGTCGAGCTCGCGGGCCGGTACGTGCCCTACGAGTCGTTCCCGGGCAAGGCCGTGCGCCTCGCAGAGGAGCTCCGGGCCGCCACCGAGGCGCGCCTCGGCTCGCGGGCCAGCGAGCCGGGCGCGACCATCGCGCCGGCCGACGTCTACACGTGGTTCAGCGCGCGGACGGGGGTGCCCACGTTCTTGCTCCGCGACGACGAGGAGCTCCGCTTCGCCGACACGGTGGCGAGCCTGCGCCGGCGCCTCGTCGGGCAAGACGAGGCCGTCCGCCGCGTCGCCGAGCTCGTCGGCGTGGTCAAGGCGGGCCTCGCGCCCGCCGGCAAGCCGCTGGCGACCCTCCTCTTCGTCGGGCCGACCGGCGTGGGGAAGACCGAGCTCGCGCGCGCGCTCGCGGAGCTGCTGTTCGGCGACGAGGGCCGGCTGCTCCGCTTCGACATGAGCGAATACGCCGACTCGCTCGCCGCGGACCGGCTGTTCCGCGGCAACGACGGCGGGGAAGGGCTCCTCACCCGGAAGGTGCGCGAGCAGCCCTTCTCGGTCGTGCTCCTCGACGAGATCGAGAAGGCGCACGCGGGCGTCTTCGACCTCCTCCTGCAGGTGTGCGGCGAGGGGCGCCTCACCGACGGCCGGGGCAAGACGGCCTATTTTCACAGCGCGTTCATCATCCTCACGAGCAACCTGGGCGCGGCGCAGCGGCGGCCGGTGGCGGGCTTCGGCGCGCGGTCGAGCGACGCCGAGGACCACTACCTGCGCGTGGTTCGGGAGACCTTCCGACCCGAGCTCGTGAACCGCATCGACCGCGTCGTCGCGTTCCGCGCGCTCGACGAGGAGGAGATCCGCGCCGTCACCTCGCTCACCACGGCGCGCGCGACGCGGCGGCGCGGGCTGACCGAGCGCGGGATCGAGCTGGCGGTCTCGGAGGCCGCGGCCGACCACCTCGCGCGCGCCGGGATGAGCGAGGCCTACGGCGCGCGCGCGCTGCGGCGCCACGTCGAGCGGGCGCTCCTCACCCCGGTCGCGCGCCTCGTGTCGGCGTGGGGCGCCGGCGTCGAGGGCGAGCGGGTCGTGGTCGACGTCGAGAGCGCGCCCCCCGCCCCGCGCGAAGAGCCCGGCGTCACCGACGGCGGCCTCCGCTTCGGGGTCGTGCGCGTCCCTGCGCGGCGCAGCTCACGCGCCGCTCACGAGCTGCAGCGCATCATGGAGCTGCGGCGCCAAATGAGCTCCGAGCTCCGCCTCGAGCGCGTCGAGCAGCTCGACGATCAGGTCGACTACCTCGTCGCCCAGCTCAGCCGGCCCGAGGCCGGCGCGCGCGCCGAAGACCTCGCCACGATGCAGGGAGAGCACCACCGCCTCGCGTCGCTGCGCGAGGAGCTGTCGTCCGCGTTCGAGGACGTGTGCTCGCTCGAAGAGCTCGCCCTCTCGGCCTATCTCTCGGGCGAGGAGGCCGGCTCCCTGTGGGCCGAGGTCGAGCCCGCTCGGACCCGGTTCTGCGCGGCCCTCGTGCGGGCGCTCGTCGCGCAGGAGAAGCGGCGACACGGGGCGACGCTGCTCGTGCTCGAGCTCGACGCGAACCGCGCCATGGACCTCTGGCTCGCGCCGCTGCTGCGCGACCTCACGCGGCGAGGCTGGACCGCCGCGGTCCACGTGGATGGGGACGAGAAGGACGACGGCTGGCCGGCGCACCGCCGCTGGGGCCCGCCTCGCACGCCCGAGTGGGCGCTGGATCGCCTGCAGCTCTCCGAGCGTCCCTTCCGCGGCGTGCTGCTCCGGGTCGACGGCGACCACGCGGGCGTGTGGCTCGCGCTCGAGGCCGGCCTGCACCGCTACTCCCACTTTGGCCACTCGGGGAGCGGCGCCCCGGCCGACCTCCACGTGGCCCTGCTCGCGCAGCGCACCGCCCTGACCGACGGCGAGTGGTCCCCACCGCTGCTCGATCCACCGGCGCCGACCGCCGCGTCGGAGCTCTCGAAGCGGGCCCCGGTGAGGGACCACGACGGGCGCGCCGAGCGACTGGTCGTGTGCAAGCAGACCACGGTCCACCTCCCCCCGAGCGAGTACTGGCTGCGCTTCGAGGAGGTCGCGCTCGCCCACCTCGTCTTGTTCGAGCGAGGCCTGCTCGACGGCGATCGCGAGAGCGCCCTGCGGCCGCGCCTCGACGACTCGTTCGCGGAGGTCCTCCGCTACCTCCGGGAGGGACAAAAGATCAGCGCGATCAAGGCCTACCGTGCGCTCACGGGGAGCTCGCTGGCCGCGGCGCGGGACGCCGTGGAGGCGATGGAATGAGCCGCTCGTTCACCGTCACGGTCTACCGGCGCAAGCTCGCCAACGCGGTGTCGCTCACCTCCATCGGCGTGGGCGACGCCACCACGACGCGGAGAGGGAGCCCGCGCAAGGCCGAGGAGCAGCTCACGTCGGATCTGCGCAAGGCCGTGGAGGCCTCGGCGCCGGCCGCGCTCGAGCGGTTCGACCTCCGGCGCGGCACACGCCTCGAGCGGGTGCGCCTCGAGCTCACGCTGAAGGACGCGGCGCGGCGCAAGGTGTCCGGCCTGTGCCCCGTCGTCGTCGAGCCTAGGCACGCGGGCGCTGGGCGGACCCTCCTCGTTGCGTATCACCCCGCGCGCCAGGGGGAGTGGTTCCCGACGCAGCCGCACGAGCCGCTCACGGAGCGCGCCGCGGCCTACTTCGCGGGGGCGTGGGCGGCGCTCGACGACGACGAGATCGCGGCGCTCTTCACCGACGGCCGCGACACCCTCGGCGTGGTGGCGTTCAACGCGCGCCCGCGCATGGTCACCGACGAGCTCCCGCAGCGAAAAAAGGGCGTGTGGGACGACCTCGAGACCGATCCCTCGAAGGCCAAGCGGAAGAAGCGCGGCGAGCTCAAGGTGCTGCCCACCATCGCGGTGGACGTCACCTCGAGCCTCACGGGGCGCGCGCGCGAGCTCGACCTGGGTCTCCCGCGGAGCCCCCTCCGCGAGGAGCTGGAGGCCTTGTTCGGCGGCCCGCGTCGCCGCTCGATCGTGCTCGTGGGCCCGCCCGGCTGCGGCAAGTCCACCCTGATTCGCCGCCTCATCGCCGACACCCTAGCGACGGAGGGCTTCGCCGCGCACCGCAACCTCGACAAGGTCACGCGCTTCTACAGGCTGTCGGGCAAGACCATCATCGCCGGGATGTCGCACGTGGGGGACTGGGAGCAGCGCTGCGTCGACCTGTGCGACGACGTGCGCGGGCGGCGCGCCGTGCTGCTCGTCACCGATCTCCACCTCTTCGGCCGCATCGGCAAGGCGCGGGACAGCGAGCGGGCGCTCTCGGACTTCTTCCGCGGACCGGTCGCGCGCGGCGAGGTCGTGATCGTGGCGGAGTGCACGCCGGACGCGCTCCGGCGCCTGGAGGAGGACGACCCGACGTTCGCCGCCGCGTTCGCGCGCTTCCACGTCGCCCCCGCGAGCCGCGCGGAGACCTTCCGCATGATGCTCGCGAAGGCCCGCGAGCTCGAGGCCGATGGAAAGGTCGCCATCGAGCCGAGCGCCTACGAGACCATCCTCGAGCTCGGGTCGGCGCTCTACCCCTCCCAGGCGCTGCCGGGGAAGGCCGTCGATCTGCTGGCCCGCGTCGCGGAGGCTCCGTCGGCGGGCGCCACGCGGGTGCTCCGGTCGAGCGAGATCGTCTCGCACCTCTCGCGCGACACCGGCCTGCCGTGGCTGCTCCTCTCGCCGGAGAAGCCGCTCGGCGTGGACGAGGTGCGCGCCGCGCTCGAGGCGAAGGTGATGGGCCAGGACGTCGCCGTCGGCGAGGCGGCCGATCTCGTGGTCCGCATCCGCGCGGGGCTCACCGACCCCAAGCGCCCGTGGGGCGTCTACCTCTTCACCGGGCCTACGGGGACCGGTAAGACCGAGCTCGCGAAGGCCCTCGCGGAGTACCTGTACGGCTCCTCCTCCCGCCTCTCGCGCTTCGACATGAGCGAGCTGTCCGGCCCGGACGCCGTCGCGCGGCTCATCGGCGACGCGTGGGAGCCCGAGGGCATGCTCACGAAGGCGGGCCTCTCCCAGCCCTTCGGCGTCGTGCTCCTCGACGAGATCGAGAAGGCGCACCCTTCGGTGCTGAACCTGCTGCTGCAGCTCTTCGACGAGGCGCGCCTCACCGACGCCGCGGGGAACACGGCTACGTTCACCCACTCGGTCATCGTGATGACCTCGAACCTCGGGGCGCGGCGGCGCGCGCCGGTCGGCTTCGACGAGGCCCCGCAGGCTCTCTTGCACGACGTGGCGCGCGCCGTGCGAGAGTTCTTCCCGCCCGAGCTCTTCAACCGGATCGACGCCGTCGTGCCCTTCTCTCCGCTGACGCCGGACGTGGCGGTCTCGGTGACGCGAAAGGCGCTCTCGCAGCTGTTCTCGCGCGCGGGGCTCGTGGAGCGGAACGTCTTCGTCGAGGTGGAAGACGCCGCCGTGGCCCGGATCGCGAAGGACGCGCTGCGCGCAGAGGACGGCGCGCGCTCGCTCACCCGCTTCATCGAAGATCGCATCGGCGGCCTCCTCGTCGAGCACATCGCCCGCGCCCCCTCGGCCCTCCAGGTGGTGCGCGTCGCGGAAGAGGGCGGCGCGCTCCGCGTGCGCGCCTCGGCGCTCACCGAGGCCGAGCCCGTCGCGAGCAGCTACGCGCTCTCGGGGCTGTGGACCAAGCCCCTCGCCGAGCTCGTCGCCCACCTGCCGGAGGCCCTCCGCACCCTCGACCGAATCGACGCGAGCGACGATCTCTCCGCCCTCTGCGAGCGGCTGCGTCACCACCTGAGCGAGCACAACCGCGGTCGCCGCGAGCACGGCGGGCCGCTCTACAACCTGGAGTGGATGCGCGTGACCCTCGGCGAGCTCCGCGAGCGGCTCGAGCGACTCACCACAGCGTCGCGAGACATCGCGCTCGACGCGATCGAGGACGCTCTGGACGCCCCACGGCCGACGGCCGAGCTCGACCGCGACCACCAGCGCGTCGCGCGGCACCGCCTCCGCACGCGCGGCACGCCGCACTCCCCGCTGGGCCGCGGCGCGCGCTGGGAGGCCTTCTCGGCGCTCGCCGAGACCCACATCCTCGCGCGGGCGATCGACCGGGCCGCGCTGCCGGACGACGGAGATCCCAACGCGGTCCTCGTGGAGCTCTGCCCGTTCGGGCCGCGGCGCCAGCTCTTCGGGTGGATGGCGCGCGCATACGCCCACGGGCGCGGCGAGCTCGATCTCTTCGCCGCGCTCACGAAGGAGGGCGTGCTCGAGGGCACCGGGAGGGAGGCGCTCGCCGCCGCGCTCACGCAGGGCCCCGAGCGCCTCGTGCTGAAGCTCGTGGGGCTCTGCATGCGCGACTACCTCGAGCTCGAGACCGGCACACACGTGTGGCAGCCGTACGCGCGGGAGCCCGAGCTCTTGCGCGTCAGCGTCACGCCCGCCGACAGGTCGCCGCGCGCGCTGTTGGAGGCCCACGCGGCGGCCCCCGACGGCGACGAGGTGTGGCTCCCCGTCGTGCGACGCATCGCGTTCGACCCGCCGCTCGACGGGCGCCCCGCGACGCTGCTCGAGGTCGACGACCACATCATGGGCACGAGCCACGCGGCCTACGCGCGCGACGTCGCCGACGTCCTCGGGCAGCTCTGGCTGCTGCGCGTCTCACGCGAGAGCGCGCCCCCGGGCCGCCGGCCGGAGGGCACCACGCCATGAGCAAGCCCTCGCTCCGGGTGTATTTCGTCGTGTACGAGGACGGGCGCCGCACCGGGACGCTGATGCGCACGTGGGACGCGTTCTTCGACCGGCCTGCGCCTTCCGCCTACGGCGCGACCACCGAGGACGTGCTCGCCGAGCTCGAGACGAAGCTCGAGCAGATGCGCCTCGAGGGGAGCGACGGCCTCGAGCGCTACCTCTGGGAGGAGCGCTTCGACACGGCGACCGTGCGCGTGGCGATCCACCCGCTCTCGTCGGTGAAGAAGCGCCCCGTGATCGGCAAGAAGGAGATCCCCCTCCTGCTCACGTACGCGCATTGCCCGCTCAAGGGCGGCGGCTTCCGCGTGATGGTGCCCCGCTTCGGCGCGTGGTTCGTGGTCGAGGAGCTCTCGCTCGCGCCGGACCTGCTGCGGCACGCGGTGACGGGCTGGCTCCTCGGCGAGAGCCCGCGGTGGGTCTACGATCTGCGCCACGTCGGCGAGGAGTACGTCTCGGAGTGGGCCCCCGCGCTGCTCACGAAGGCCCGCGCCGCGCCGCCCGAGGCGCGCGAGCCGGTCCCGCCGGAGCTCGCGCGCGTGGCGGACGACATCACCGACCGCGCGGCGCGCGGCAAGCTGCCCGCCGTCGTGGGCGACTCCGAGCTCCAGCGCGACCTCGAGGCCTGGTCGGCCCGCACGCGGCCGCCGTCGCTGCTCTTCGTCGGCGCCACGGGCGTCGGCAAGACGACGCTGGTGCGCCGCCTCGCGATGCACCACGCGTCGCAACGGCGCGGGAAGGACAAGAAGCTCCCCCGCATCTTCAGCACCTCCCGGGACCGGATCATCGCCGGGATGGTCTACCTCGGCATGTGGCAGGAGCGCTGCATCGCGCTCGTGAAGGAGCTCGAGGAGGACGGCGACGTGCTGCACCTCGACTCGCTCGCGGGCCTGCTCACCGTGCAGCCGGACGGGGCCGCGATCGCCGACTTCCTCGAGCCCGCCATGGCCAGCGGCGACGTGCGCGTGCTCGCGGAGTGCACCGCCGAGGAGCTCGAGCGCGCCCGGCGCCAGCGCCCGGGCTTCGTCGCCCGCTTCGAGGTCGTGCGCGTCGACGAGCCGAGCGCCGAGCGCACGATCGAGCTCTTGTCGTTCTATGCCAAGCGCAAGCCCGGCCTCGAGATCCACGCGGCGGCGCTCCGCCGCCTCGTGCGCCACCTCGCGATGCTCGAGCGGAGCGTCGCGTTCCCCGGCAAGGGCTTCCGCTTCCTCGACTGGCTCGTCCAGCAGACCTCGGCGGCGTCGCGGGGCTCGACGACCACCGCAGCCGCGCCGCGCACGCTCTACCCCCGCGACATGTCCGAGGCCTACTCGCGGTACTCGGGCATCCCGGTCGCGCTCCTCTCCGACGACGTCTCCGCGAGCGCCGACGACCTCGCGGCGGGGCTCCGCGCGCGCGTCGTGGGGCAAGACGCGGCCTGCGACGCGTGCGGTCGGCTCCTCGCGCGCTTCAAGGCGAACCTGGTCGACCCCGAGCGCCCGTGCGGGACCCTCCTCTTCGTCGGCCCGACGGGCGTGGGCAAGACCGAGCTCGCCAAGCAGCTGGCGCGCACCACCTTTGGCGGCGAGGAGCGGCTCATCCGCCTCGACATGAGCGAGTTCCGCCTCCCGGGATCGGCGCGCAGGCTGCTGGAGGTCGGGCCAGGCGTGCGCAGCCTCGCGTCGCTCGTGCGGCAGAGCCCGCTCTCCCTCGTGCTGCTCGACGAGATCGAGAAGGCGCACCCCGAGGTCTTCGATCTCCTGCTCGGGGTGCTCGGCGAGGGTCGCATGACCGACGCGAGCGGCCGCTTCGTCGACTTCCGGACGGCCATCGTCATCATGACCTCGAACGTGGGGGTCACCGAGACCCGCCCCGTCGGCTTCGGCGGCGACGACGAGGGCGCCGCGGCGAGCGATCTCACGCGGCAGGTCCGCGCGCACTTTCGGCCCGAGTTCTTCAACCGCATCGACCACGTGTTGTCCTTTCGCGCGCTCTCCGTCGCGGACGTGGAGCGCATCGTGGACCTCGAGCTCGAGCAGGCGCGGCTCCGTCCTGGCTTCGTGCGGCGCGGGCTCCGCCTCACCATCACGGCGGCCGCCCGGGCGCGGCTCGCCGAGCGCGGCTACCACCCGACGCGCGGCGCGCGGCCGCTCCGGCGCCTCCTCGAGGAGGAGGTGATGACCCCGATCGCCACGAAGATCGCCGAAGACCGCGCGTTCCGCGAGCGGCTCGTCGTGGTCGCGACCGACGCGTGCGCGGTGCCCAACGGGGCCTTCGCGGTGCGGCTCTAGCGTGCCCTAGCGGGACCGGCTCACTGCGCGCCGTTCGCCTTGCGGCACGTGCCCGAGCCGTCCGCCACGGGCATGACGTTCGCGCAGACGAGGCCCGAGGCGCACGCGATGCCGGCGAAGCCGCCGCACATCTCGCCGAGCTTCGCCGGGGGGAGGCCCTGCGCGGGCGCGCTCGTCGCGGGAGCGCTCGACGCGGGAGTGGTCGCGTCCGCCGAGGCCGCCGGCGCAGCGGCGGGCGTCGGCGCGGGCGAAGGGCTCGGCTCTGGAGAAGTGGGCGACACCGGCCGCGGCGCCTCACCTGCGCACCCCACGAGCGCGAGCGCCGCCAACGCACCCCTCACGCGCGGGCTCGCGAGGCCGCGCCGCTCCATCCCCTGCCGCGCCGCCTCTTCCGCCATGCCGGCCACTCTAGCCCACGGAGACGGGCGCCGAAAACTTCCGCCGGGGGCGCGCGCTCGGCTAGGAGTGCGAGGCTCAGGAAATGCCCACAGCTCGACGACACCTGGCCCCCCACCTCGCCCTCTCGCTCGCCGCCGCGGGGCTCACCGCGCTCGCGCTGTCGATCGGCGG
>DAORJJ010000223.1:0-9992 GCA_035439005.1 Polyangiaceae bacterium
ACCCTCGGGGGCCAGCGGCTCGAGCTCGCGCCCCGCGGCGCCGCCGACGGCCTGGCGCTCTTCGTCGCGGAGCACCTGGCGACCGCCGCCGAGCTCACGCTCACGGCGGAGCACCCGCAGGGCGTGCGCGCGGCCTGGGTGGTGCCCGTCGCCGAGGAGCTGCCGCCGCCACCGCGCGAGGCCTGGGACGCCGGCGGCGCGGACGCGCAGTCCGTCGAGCCGGACGACTCCTCGGACTCGGGACTTTCCGGGGACGCGAAGGGCGAGTAAGGTCCGGCCGCCCAAGGAGCCTGCCGTGAGCGACCCCAAGAAGACCCCGAAAGACGACGACGTGAAGACCGAGGACGCCGCCGAGGACGCCGCGACCGCGGAGGCCGAAGGCGAGGGGACCGAAGGCGAGGGCGACGACCCGTCGGACGAGTCCGAAGGCGACGACGAAGGCGAGGGCGACGACGAAGGCGAGGGCGACGACGAAGGCGACGACGAGCCCGCCGCCGCGGCGGCCGCCGCCGAGCCCGCCGGAGCGAAGCCCAAGAAGAAGCTCGAGGAGGACCTCGAGCTCAGCGACGATCCCGAGCTCGCGCGCGAAGAGCGAGCCCTCGCCGAGCGCCGCTCGAAGCTCAAGAAGAAGGGCGTCGGCAAGGCGGCCCTCGCGAAGGCCGCGTCGAAGAAGCTCGCCGAGGTCCGCGACAAGCGAAAGGCGGCCGTCGCCGTCGACGCCGCCGATCCGCTGCTCGCGCGCACGAACCAGCTCGGCGCGTGGGTCCAGAACAACCAACGCACAGTGCAGGTCGCCGGCGGGCTCGTCGCCCTCGGCCTCTTCGGCACGGGCGGGTACCTGTACTACCAGCAGAAGCACGAGAGCGACGCGTCCGTCGTGCTCGCGGGCGCCATCACCGACGAGCGCGGCCTCATCGGCGAGGCCCCGTCCGACGAGGACGAGACCCGGCTGAAGGACCCGCGGCCCTACTTCAAGACCGCGGAGGACCGCCGCGAGAGCGCGCTCAAGAAGTACAAAGAGGTCCAGTCGCGCTTCGCGGGCACCGGCGCGGCCTACCTCGCCAGGCTCGGCGAGGCCTCGGTGCTGCTCGACAAGCGCGACGCCGACGGCGCCATCGCCGCCTACACCGACGCAAAGGCCACGCCGCTGGCGCAGGCCGACCTCGAGGTGCGCGGGCGCGCCACCGAGGGCCTCGGCTTCGCCTACGAGCTCAAGGCCCAGCTCGACCCCGCCCAGAAGGACAAGCACCTCGACGCGGCGCTCGCCGAGTTCAAGGCGCTCGAGAACAGCGTGGACGCGAAGGGCTTCAAGGAGCTCGGGATGTACCACCAGTCGCGGGTGCTCCAGGCCAAGGGCGATCTCACGCGCGCGAAGGAGCTCCTCCTCAGCCTGCGCGAGCGCATCTCCAAGCCGGGCGAGGACCACCCGTTCGCCTACCTCGAGGAGATGTCGAGCGACCGACTCCGACTGATCGACCCGAAGGCGGCCCCGCCGAAGCCCAAGTACAACGAGGCGCAGCTCCAGGAGATGCTCCAGAAGCTCCGCGCAGGCGGCGGCGGCGGCGGCGGCGCGGGCGGCGGGGACGAGGACGAATGAAGGCGCGGAGCCTCGCGGCCCTCTCGGCGCTCGCGCTCGCGGGGAGCGCCGCGTGCTCGACCCTCACCCCGGAGACGGCGAACGACCGCGCCAACCCCGAGGTCCCGCTCTGGTTTCACCGGCCCATCGGCGCCATCAGCGTCGAGTTCGACAGCGCCGCGCTCGCCTGGGTCGGGGGCAATGTCCATGGAATCACTGCAGAATCTCGCAAGGTAGGCGAGGCGTGGGAGCGGGGCAAGCCCGAGATCGATCCGCGCCGGCACCGCGTGTTCCTGGGCTCCTCCGACCACGGCCTCTACGCGCTCCGCGCCGGCGACGGCAGCGTGATCTGGCGCTTCGAAACGCCGGCCGCGGTCCAGTCGGAGCCGCTCTACGACCCCGAGATGGACACGGTCTATTTCGGCGCCCATGACGGCGCGCTCTACTGCGTGCGCGCGGCCACGGGCGAGCTCGTGTGGCGCTACGACAGCGGCGCCGAGGTGGCGAAGAAGCCCGTGCGCGATGGGGAAATGTTGTACTTCGCGAACGCGGCCGACACGCTCTTCGCGATCGATCGGCGCAGCGGCAAGACGCGCTGGCAGGCGCACCGGCAGCCCGCGCTCGGCATGGAGGTCGCGGGCTACGCGGGCCCCACGTTCGATCGCGGGCTCGTGTACATGGCCTACAGCGACGGCCACGTGATGGCGTACGACGGCCGCGACGGCACCGAGAAGTGGGCGCCGGTCGACCTGGCGGCGGACGCCGAGCAGGGCGGCGAGGCCGTGCGCTACCTCGACGTCGACACGACCCCGGTGGTCGACGATCTCCCGCAGGGCCGCGTGGTGTACGTCGCGAGCTACGCGGGCGGCGTGGTCGCGCTCGACGCCCACACCGGCTCGCGCTTGTGGACCAACGACAAGGCGCTCGGCGTCACCGACCTCTTGCTCTTTCGCGAACCGGCGCACCGTGGCAAGGGCGAGCCCGAGGGGGCGCCGCTCATCCCCGAGCGCCGCGTCCTCATCGCCTCGAGCGCGAGCACCGGGCTCTGGGGCCTCGACCCGGCGGCGGGCGGGCGCATGCTCTGGCGAGACCGCGTCCCCGAGGGCGGCATCACGGCGCCCGTGGCCGTCGCGGGGGCGCTCCTCGTCGGCACGACCCGGTATGGCGCGTTCCTCATCTCGCCGATCAACGGGAAGGTCATCGACGGCCTCGAGATGGGAGGCGGCTTCGCGCACACGCCCGCCGCTTACGGCACCCGGGCGTACCTGTTCTCGAACGCGGGGCGGTTCCTGGGGCTCCACATCGCGCCGCCGATGGAGATGCCCAAGCCCTGACTGGAGGCGTGGCGCCGAGCCAGCCGACGCCGGGAGGGCCTCGCTGGCCGCGCCGCGGAGGGAGCCCGTCGGGGGGTTGGTTGGGGGCGCCTCGCGACCGGCCCGGGCGCGTCGGTCGGCGTGTCGCGCGCGCGCGTCGCGACTGCGCCCGAGGGACCGACCCCGCCAGGCGTGCGCGAGTGGGACCTGCCGCGTCTCGGGCGCTCGCGCCTGGGCGGCACGGGATGGAAAGCCCTCAGAACCCTTCAGCTTTCCTCCAATGCGTTCAGTTTACATAATGCATCTTATGCGAATTTTGTAGAAGGTCCGGAGGGGGGGGCGCCGCTCCCGACTCGGGCCCGCGGCCGGCCGGCTTCCAGCCTCGTTCGTCCCGTTCGTCCCCGCCGGCCGAGGCCGCGCGCGGCTACGGACCAGCCAGGACCGCGACCGCCGTCCTCCGCTCCTGGCGCCACGACGCCCCCAGCCCTGGCGGCCCCGGGACTCCTCCGTCGGTCGGTCGCGGCGCCCGACGCGAGCCCGTCCGACCTCGCCTCCGTCGCGGGCGGCGCCACGCCCTGGCTCCGGCGCCCATCAGCCCGCGCGCGCGGACCGACCTCGCGCACGGGCTGGCCACCCAAGTCCGCCGCTACCCCCTGCAGACATTCACCTCATGCAACACATGAGACAAAGCGCTGCAAAGTATTGTAATAACCCAATAAATCGGCGCAAATGGGGGCGCGATGCATAACATGAGAGATCGATACATAAACACCTGAATGTACAGGCGTTTTTTTGCCAAGGAATGCGAGGGCCGCGGCGGCTCCAGGCCGGCCTACTCCACCTGCGCGCCCCCGGGCTCCAGCGCCTCCTCGACGAGCGGCGACGGGCGCTCGCTGGCCACGCACCAGAGCTGGTGCGCGGCGCGGGTCGCGCCCACGTAGAGCGTGTGGCGCGCCTGCGGGGTCGCCGGGTAGCTCGAGGCCGTGGTCTCGAGGAGCACCACCTCGTCGAACTCGAGGCCCTTGGTCTGCCTCACGTCGGTCACCTCGACGCCGGGCTCCCAGGCGAAGTCCTGCTTGGCGACGCGCCGTACGTTCGGCACCTCTGCCCGCACGAGGCCTTCGTAGTAGACCTGCGCTTGCTGCGGGAACCGCGCCACGACGGCCACGTTCGCGGCCGGCTCGGCCCGCGCGAGCTCCTTCAGCGACTCGGCCAGGAAGAGCACCGCCTCGCCCGGCGAGGCGAACGTGAAGAGCTCCACCGGGGGCCCGTGGCGGGTGGCGATGGGCTCCGCCTCGTGCGCGAACGGACCGAGCACGCTCCGCGCGAAGGTGGTGATCTCGGCCGTCGACCGGTAGCTCACGCGGAGCGGCGACAGGGACCGCGCTTCGACCCCGAGCTCCTCGAGCATGTGGTTCCAGTCGAACTCGCCGCGGTCGTCGCCGTCGTCGAGCATGCGCTGCGCCGTGTCGCCGGAGAGCGTGACCGAGCCGTCGGTGCCGCCCGCGAGCTCGATGAGGACCCGGAGCTCGACCGGGCTCGCGTCTTGGACCTCGTCGACGAACAGGTGGGCCACGCGAAGGGGCTTGCCCTCGCCGTCGGTGAGCGGCCCGCGGATGACCTGGTGGATGCGGAGCAGCAGCGCGTGGTCCTCGGCGTCGAGCGACGGGGTCTCGCCGTCCCGCTCGCCCTCGTGGCGGATGCGGGCCTTGCGCACGCACCAGGCGTGCACCTGGTCGAGCTGCCCGGGGCCGAACGTGGGCTCGCCGGCGAAGGCGCGCGCGAGCAGGTCGCGGTTGGTGGTGAGCTCGTCCCACGTGGCGAGGACGCTGCGGGTCTCCCGGCGGAGGTCGACGCCGAGCTTCTCGACCGCGCCCCGGGTGATCTCCGGGAGGGTCTCGGCGGCGCCGATGTCCTTCGAGAAGGTCCGCTTGCCGATGAGCCAGAGGCCGAGCGCGGTCGTGCGCGCGTCGGGGGCGCCCTTGCACGCCGCGAACGCGCGGATCACCCGGTCCCCGTCGGGCCATTTGGCCATGGCGGCCGCGACCTTGCGGTCGAGGCGCGCGTCGAGATCGCGCGCGAGCAGGTCGAGGGCGCGCAGCATCCGGGCGCTCGCCTTGGCACGGGAGACCACCGGCGGCGTGTCCTCGGCCACCTTCGACGGGAGCTTGGGGTAGAGCTCGAGGACCGTGCGCGAGGCCCACTTCGGGAAGGTGGTGACCGGCACGCCGTTCACGCCGAGCGACGGGAGGACCCGGCCGGTGTAGTGGACGAGCGCCTCGTTCGGCACGATGACCAGCATGCGCTCGGGGCGGAAGCGCGACGGATCGGTCTCCGCGAGGTACGCCACGCGGTGGAGGCCGACGGTGGTCTTGCCGCTGCCTGCGCCGCCCTGGATGGCCACGAGCGACGCGCCCGGGCGCGTGATGAGCTCGAACTGGTCTTTGTCGAGCAGCGCGGCGATGGCGGGGAGCTCCTTGTCGGTGCGCAGCTCGCCGTCGTGGCCCACGCCGAGGCGCTTGGGGCCGCTCCCGCCGCTCCCGCCGCTCCACGCGCGCTCGGTCGCGAGGCGCGACGCGCGGGGGTCGAGGCGGCGCCAGCGCCCCTCCTTGCCGAGGATGAAGGTGCCCTGCGGCGAGGCCACGCGCTTCAGCGAGCCGTCCGCGATCGCGACGCTCCGCCGGGCGAGCACGCGGCCCTCGACCGCGCGATCGCCGAGGGTCTCCTCGTAGTCTTCCTCTTCGCCGTACCGGTAGAAGATGCGGCTCACGGGGGCGTTGCGCCAGTCGACGATGCGGAGGCCGGCCCGCGCGTCGAGGTACGACTTGGCGCCGACCAGCACGTCGCGGCGGCGCGGCTTCTTGTCGCCCTCGAACGACTCCTCGAGCCGGAGGTGGCCGAAGTACGGGCTCTTGCGGTCGATGGCGCCGGAGGTGCCCTTGCCGCGCTGGGCCCGCAGCGCCCCGAGGTTGTGCATCTGCTCGAGCAGCGCGGGCAGGTCTTCCGGCTTGGCGCACGCGATCTGCTCGCGCAGGTCGAGGAGCAGCGCGTCGTCCTCGGCGGGCGCGGTCGCGGCGCGGAGAGCGTCCGCGTCCGCCAGGAGGCCGCTCACGGTCGAGAGGAGCTTCAGCTCCTCCGCGACGATGCGGGCGCCTTCGGGATCATCTTCGAGGCCAGGGATCGAGGGCTCTGGATGGCGCATGGAGGGGAAGCGTTATTCCCGACTCGGCCCCCTCTGCGCAAGGGCGGAATGCCAGGAGCGCGCCAGGAGCGCCCCGCGCGGGCGCCCCTCGCCCGCCCCCTCGCCGACGCGACCGGGCGAACCCCTTGAGTTTACATATTATTCGCGCATCACCACCTCGGCACCGAGCGAGGCCCCCGTCCGCGCGTGCGCGGTTCGTTCGCGGGCCGCGGGCTCCGCTAGAGCAGCAGCTCGTCGCCGAGCCGCGGGACGGCCAGGTTGGCGCCACGGATCTTGGCGCACTCTCGCTCCACGCGGGCCTCGAAGATGGGCTTGATGTGGTAGAGCAGCGTCGGGACGTCCTTCGGTGAGCGGAGCCTGCGCAGCTCGGCCTCGAGGGTCTCCGGGGTGTGGTGCCCGCTCACCCGCGCGAGCACGTGCTGCTCGTTCGGGAAGCTCACCTCCATGAGCAGGAGGTCGAGGCGCGGCAGCTCGGCGACGAGCTCCCACAGGCGCGTCGTGGGGCCGGTGTCGCCGCTGTACACGAGCGACTTGCCCTTGCGCTCGACGATGAACGCGCAGGTCTCGATGGTGTGCGTGACGCACACGGCGCGCACGGTGAACCCGGCGAGCTCGACGCCCACCTCGGGCTCGAGCGTGACGTACTCGATGGCCGGGGACTTCGCGCTGGGGATGACGGCGAAATTCGGCCAGATGAGATCGTTGAAGAAGTGCCGCTTCAGCACGCCGATCGTGAACTCGGTGCCGCACACGAGGAGCGGCGGCATGCCGCACTGCGCGCGGTTGTCGGCGATGGTGGCGAGATCGCGGATGTGGTCGAGGTGCGCGTGGCTGACCAAGACCGCCTTCAGCTTGCACTGGGCCTTGACGTCGAGGCCGCTCGTGAGCGCCCCGGCGTCCATCGCCAGCGTGCCGTCGAGCACGAACGCGCTGGTGCGGTGCTTCGGCGTCTCACCGCCATGGCACCCGGCCACGAAGAGGCGCATCAGCGGCGCTCCCATCGTGAACGACCACCGCGGTGCGGAGTAGGAGAGCGCATCGAGATCGCGAGGTTAGCCTCCGTCTTTCGCGGAAGTCAAAATTGCCCGCGTCGACCGGACGAATAATTTGCACAGCGAGAAGCCCCGCGGGGCTCGCGCTCCGCGGGGCTCTCCAAGGCGTGGGCCTGACGGGCCGGACTCAGTCCATGTCGAAGTCGCCGCCCATGCCGCCCATGCCGCCCATGCCGCCCATGCCGCCCATGCCGCCCATGCCGCCGCCGCCGCCGCCGCCGGCCTTCTTCTTCTCCGGCTTGTCGGCGATCACGGCCTCGGTGGTGAGCATGAGGCCCGCGACGCTCGCCGCGTACTCGAGCGCGGAGCGCACGACCTTCGCGGGATCGATGACGCCGGCCGCCACGAGGTCCTCGAAGACCTCGGTCGCGGCGTTGAAGCCGAACGCGCCGGTGCCGTTCTTGACCTTGTCGATCACGACGGAGCCTTCGGCGCCGGCGTTCTTCGCGATTTGGCGGAGAGGCTCCTCCACCGCGCGGAGGACGAGCTGCACGCCGAACTGACGCTCGCCGTCGAGCTTCAGGGTCTCGAGCGCCTTGCTCGCGCAGATGAGCGCGACGCCGCCGCCGGGGACGATGCCCTCTTCCACGGCCGCGCGGGTCGCGTGGAGCGCGTCCTCGACGCGGGCCTTCTTCTCCTTCATTTCGGTCTCGGTGTGGGCGCCGACCTTGACGACGGCCACGCCGCCCGCGAGCTTCGCGAGGCGCTCCTGGAGCTTCTCGCGGTCGTAGTCGGACGAGGTGAGCTCGACCTGCTTGCGGATCGACTCGACGCGCGCCTTGATCTCCTTGGCGTCGCCCGCGCCGTCGACGATGACGGTGTTGTCCTTGTCGACGGTGACGCGCTTGGCGGAGCCGAGGTCGGCCAGGGTGACCTGGTCGAGCTTCAGGCCGAGGTCGTCGGAGATGACCTGGCCACCGGTCAAGATCGCGATGTCCTTCAGCATTTCCTTGCGGCGATCGCCGAAGCCGGGGGCCTTGATCGCGCAGACCTTGAGCAGGCCGCGGAGGCGGTTCACGACGAGCGTGGCGAGCGCCTCGGCCTCGACGTCCTCCGCGATCATGACGAGCGGGCGACCCTCGCGAGCGACCTGCTCGAGCAGCGGGATGATGTCCTGCATCGAGCTGATCTTCTTCTCGGTCACCAGGATGGCCGGGTTGTCGAGCTCGACGGTCATCTTCTCGGTGTTCGTCACGAAGTACGGCGAGAGGTAGCCGCGGTCGAACTGCATGCCCTCGACGACCTCGAGGGACGAGTCCATGCCCTTCGCCTCTTCGACGGTGATGACGCCCTCCTTGCCGACCTTCTCCATCGCCTCGGCGAGCATGTCGCCGACCGACTTGTCGCCGTTGGCGCTGATGGTGCCGACCTGGGCGATGTGCGCGCGATCCTGCGTGGGGGTCGCGAGCCGCTTGATCTCGCTGACCACGAGCTCCACGGCCGCGTCGATGCCGTGCTTGATGTCCATCGGGTTGTGACCCGCCTCGACCAGCTTCAGGCCGTTCGTGTAGATCGCCTGCGCGAGCACGGTGGCCGTGGTGGTGCCGTCGCCGGCCTTGTCGTTGGTCTTCGACGCGACCTCGCGCACCATCTGCGCGCCCATGTTCTCGAACTTGTCGTGGAGCTCGATCTCTTTCGCGACGGTCACGCCGTCCTTCGTGATGACGGGCGAGCCGAAGCTCTTCTCGATGACGACGTTGCGGCCCCGGGGCCCGAGGGTGACCTTCACCGCGTCGGCGAGGAGGTTGACGCCGTGGAGGATGCGCGTACGCGCGGTGCGGCCGTAGAAGATTTGCTTGGCGCTCATGGTGTGTCTCTTTTCGTGTCTTTCGTCGCGTTCGTCGTCCGGATCACTTGTCGAAGACCGCGAGGATGTCCTCTTCGCGGAGAATCACGTGCTCTTCCCCGTCCAGCTTGACCTCGGTGCCCGAGTACTTGCCGAAGAGGATCTTGTCGCCGGCCTTCACGTCGAGCGCGATGACCTTGCCGTTGTTCAGCACCTTGCCGTTCCCGACGGCGATGACCATGCCCTCGAGCGGCTTCTCCTTCGCGGAGTCGGGGATGATGATGCCCCCCTTGGTCTTCTGCTCTTCGGCGGTGCGCTTGACCACGATGCGGTCGAGGAGCGGGCGAATCTTCATGAATATACCTGTAAAGTTCAGTGGTTACGGTGGTGCGCAGGACCGCCCGTGGGCGGCCCGCGGCCCGGCGCGCGCGGGCGGGGCTCGGGTGCCTTGCTAGCACTCGACTGAGACGAGTGCTAGCGGCCGGGAAGGTAATCCGGGCCTGGCAGGCGTCAACCCTCGCTGCACTTTTTCGGGCGCTCGCCGGGCCCCCGCGAGCGGGGTGGAGGGGTCCTGGCGGAAACGTGTTGACTTGCCCTCCGAGGCGAGTAAGTTGCGCGGCGTCGACGGGGGAAACCCCGCGGCGCGCTTCCCGCTTCTCCTGGGGAATCGTCTAATGGCAGGACAACGGATTCTGATTCCGTTTATCTAGGTTCGAATCCTAGTTCCCCAACAAAGTCGGCCGATCAGAACGTCCGACAGGCAGCGCAACCGGCCCCATCGTCTAGCGGTTAGGACATCGGCCTCTCACGCCGGTAACACGGGTTCAATTCCCGTTGGGGTCACAAAGTGAGGCGGTTCGGGCGACCGAACCAAGCAGAGGGCTCGGGCCACCACGGCGCCGGGCCCTTTGCTTTTCCGGCGGCGCGGCGGCGCGGCGCGAGCGTGGCATACTGGGCCGCATGAGGCACGCTCGGTCTGGGGTCGCGCTCGCCGCGTGCGTGATCGGGCCCGCGATCGCGATCGCGGCCGGGGCCGCCGTCGCGTCGTGCGGCGGCGCGGTGG
>DAORJJ010000224.1:0-9869 GCA_035439005.1 Polyangiaceae bacterium
GGGCGCGCCCAGCCTCGCGAGCGCCTCCGGGGCAAGGGGCCCCGCGACGAGGACGTCAGCCATGCTGGTCGGCGTCGGCGTCGGCGTCGAACGGGACCACGCGCACCTCGTCGAGCCCGGGCAGCGCCGCCCGCAGCTCGCCCTCGATCGCGCTCGCCGTCCCCACCACGACGATCGCGAGATCGCGCGTGGAGAGGCGCGCACGCGCCGCCGCCGACGCCGCCTCGGCGGTCGTGGCGCGGACGCGCTCGAGGTACGACGTGTGGTAGTCGGCGGGCAGGGCGAGCGTGTGGGTGTCGAGCGCCTGGTGGAGCCGCTTCGTGGGCGTGTCGATCTCGAAGGCGTGCGAGCGGACCAGGTAGTTGCGGACGAACGAGGTCTCGCGGGGCGTGACCCCGAGCTCCACGAAGCGCTCGAAGAGGTCGAGCTCCAAGGCCACGCACTTGGCGGCGTCGGTCGCCGCGGGGAAGGTCCACACGGCGAGCGCGTGGCGCACACGCTCGACCGAGAGGCGCGCGCTCGCCCCGTACGACCAGCCACGCTTGGAGCGGACCTCGCGCATGAGCCGCGAGGTGAACGTGCCGCCGAAGATGGCGGTCGCCACGAGCAGCGGCACGTGGTCGGGATCGTGGCCCGAGGTGCCCAAGGCGCCGATGAGGATCTGCGTCTGCGTCCGCTCGGGCTTGTCGACGATGACCAGCCGCCGGCCGCGAGGCCCGGGCGGATCCTGGAGCGCGTCGAACGACGGCGGAGCGCCGCTGGGGAGGGCCGCGGAGAGGCGCTCGGCGATCGCCGCTGCCTCTTGCCCGCTGAGGTCGCCGGCGAAGCCGAACGTCGCGGTCTCCCGCAGGTAGTGGCGGGCGTAGTGGGCCTCGAGCGACTCCGGCGTCAGCGAGGCGAGCGTCCGCGCGCGCCCCTGCGCCGTGCGGCCGAACGGGTGGCCCTCGAACATCGCGGCGCGGAAGGCGACCTGCGCGAGGTGCCGATCGTTGTCGCGCGCCTCGACGAGCTCCGCGAGCACCTTCTTGCGCAGGCGCTCGACCTCGTCCGGCGCGAACGCGGGGCTCCCGAGGACCTCGGCCACGAGGTCGACGAACGGGCCGAGGTTTCGGCGAATGACCTGGGCATGCAGCGTGGTGGTGGTCGCGCTCACCTCGACCGACAGCTCGCCGCCGAGGCGATCGAGGGCCGCCTCGAGCTCACGGGCCGACCGCGCGCGGGTGCCGCGACGGAGCATGCGGCCGGTGAAGCGCGAGAGCCCCTCCTGGCCCGGCGGGTCGAAGAACGCCCCGGTGCCGAAGGCGACGACGAGGTTCACGAGGGGCAGCGCCCGCGAGGGCTCGTGGAGGACCCGCGTCACGCGGTCACCGCCGCCGACTCGGTCGCCTGCGGGAGCACCGTCACGATCGTGCGCGACGCGGCGCCGAGCCACCGTCGCGCGGCCGTGCGGACCTGCCCGCGGGTGACGCGGCGGTACGCCTCGAGCTTCGCGAACGCGCCCCGCGGATCGCCCAAGACCGTGTCGTAGAAGCCAATTTGCTCGGCCTTGCCGGCGGCCGTGTCGAGCGACTGGAGGAGCCCCAGCTCGAGCCGCGCCTTCGCCCGCTCGAGCTCGTCCTCCGTGACCAGCTCCTCCTTCAGGTGGGCGATCTCCGCGTCGAGATCGCGGAGCAGCTCGCCCGAGCCGTGCGGCGCTCGCGCCGTGAGGAACACCTCGTAGAGGCCCGGATCGCGGAAGGTCGAGACCCAGCCGCGCAGCTCGGTCGCGACCTCGGTCTCGACGACCATGCGCTCGTAGAGGCGCGACGCGCGGCCGCCGAAGAGGACCTCGTTCAGCACGCAGAGGACCGTGTGCTCGCTGTCCCCGAGCGCGGGGCCGCGATAGCCCACGAGCACCTTCGTGGTCGCGGTCGGCCGGCGCAGCACGACCTCGCGCGCCTCGGTCTGGGGTGGATCGGGGAGGGTGTCTTCCTCCGGCACCACGCCCCGGGGGATGCCGCCGTACGCGCGCCCGATCTTCTCCAGCACGGCGCGCTCGCTGACGTCACCGACCACGACCAGCGTGGCGTTGTTCGGCGCGTAGTAGCTGGCGTAGAACGCCTCGCAGTCGGCGGGGGTGAAGCCCATGATGTCGTCCATCCAGCCGATCGTGGGCCAGTGGTACGGGTGCCGATCGAACGCGGTCTTGTAGAGCAGCTCGTTCGCCGCGCCCTCGACGTCGTCCTCGACGCGGTAGCGGCGCTCGTTCGCCACGACGTCCTTCTCGCTCGCCACCTGCGGCTCGCGCAGCACGAGGTGCGCCATGCGCTCCGACTCGAGCGACACCGCCAGCCCGAAGCGGTCCTTCGGGAGCGACTCGTAGTAGTAGGTCCAGTCGAGCCAGGTGGCGGCGTTCGACTCGGCGCCGCTCTCCTCGAGGCGGCGATCGAACTGGCCGGCGCGCAGGTGCTCGGTCTCGTTGAACATCAGGTGCTCGAAGAGGTGCGCGAGGCCGGTCTTGCCCGGCCGCTCGTGGCGCGAGCCCACGCGAAACCAGGTAAAATAGCTCACCGTCGGGGCCTGCCGGTCGACCAGCAGCAGCAGCCGCAGGCCGTTGCCGAGCGTGAAGGCGCGCAGAGGATCGGCGCCGAAGGGCACGTCACCCTCGTAGGTCCAGCGGTGGGCTGGGGAGGGCGCGCGCGCGTTCAGCGCGGAGATCGTGGCCAGGATGCGCTTGTCCATCCGGCTCGTTTACCACTCCGTCAGGTCGAGCACCTGGAAGGATTCGCCGTTCCAGAGCCACACGTGCGGACCGCACAGCGCCAGGATGGCGGTCTCGGGGGCGCCGCTCAGCGACTCGCGGTCCTCGCTGCCGAGCCGCACGAGGCGTGCGGGCTCGTCGCAGTCGCGCGCGCGGTAAAAGAGCGGCTCCTCGCCGCTCGTGCTGAGCACGCCGCCGTCGCTCGCGATGAGCATGCCGCCCTCGAACAGGCGGAGCGAGTGGGCCGGGCGCGGCGCGCCGCGATCGTCGGAGAAGGCGGGGTGCTCTTGCTCGAGCGGCACTGGCCGCGGCCTCGCGGCCCGCTCCTCGCGCCACACGGTGCCCTCCCGGTCGAGCACGAAGGCGGCGCCACGGAAGACGTCGAGGTCGGCCACGTCGACCCCGATGACCTGATCCTGGCGGATGTCGCTCCAGCGCTTGCCGTCGAACCCCGCGACGGCGCCCATCTGCGCGCCGCTCACGAGCATGCTGAGGCCTCGCTTGTGCGCGTGCACCGAGAGGACCGCCTCGCTCCCGTCGAGGCCCGCGTCGGGCGAGAACGGGACGAACCGATTGCCCGAGAGCTCCAGCAGGGCGCCCGCGCCCCACACGATCACGCGCCCCACGGCCGAGCCCATGCCGTACCAGAACGTGCGCCCCGGCGTGCGGCGCGCCAGCGGGATGGGGCGGGTGCTGCCGTCACGCTCGAAGCGCACGGCGTGGGTGCTCGTGAGGCCCCACAGCGTGCCGTCCCGCTCCACGTGGAGGTCGGTGAGGTGCTCCTCGCGGCCCTCCTCGCTCTCGACCTCCCCGTTGACGAAGTGGAGCAGCAGGCTCGGGGCGGGCGCGCGCGCGCCTGTCGCTCGTCCGAGCACGAAGAAGTCGGAAGGAGAGCGCCCCGCCGCCGCCCGGAAGGTGTACCGGGTCGCGGGGAGGGGATCGAGGATCCGGGCGCCACGCACGACGAGCGGCGGCTCTGGCGCCGCCTCGCGCAGATCGCGGGACAGGTCTTCGACGTGCTTGCCGGTCGACTCCGCGTAGAAGTTCTCGTTGCGGAAGGTGCGCAGCCAGCGGAACACGTCCTCGGCCTCGAACGCGACGTCGCCCGTACGAAAGCGACCCGTCATGGAGAAGTCGTCGACGTTGATCGTGAGGACGGTCGCCCCGGTGGAGTCGAAGAGGCGGTTCACGTCGCCACGCGTCGCGCGCGCGCGCTCCGGCCCGAGCAGCTCGGTCATGGCCGGCAGGTCGGAGGTCTCGAGGGTGCCGAGCAGCGGCGACTCGAAGTGAAACCCGAGGTTGGCGAGCAGCTCGCGCAGGCGCGGGGGGATGCGCGCGGCGGCCTCCATCGACTCCTCGCGCTCGTCGGCGAGGTCGTCGAGCCAGTGGGCGAAGTCGTGCGCGCGCGCCCGAGGGGTGGTGCCCACGAGCTCGACGACGGGCAGCTGCCCGGGCGCGGCGGCCGCGCGGGGCGCGCCACCGAACCGACGAGGCCCGTGCCCGCGATCGAGCGCGACGAGCGCGTCCTCGACCGTGGCGATGGGGAAGTAGCGCTTCTCGCCCTCGGCGCCGAGCCGCGCGCGGATCTGCGCCTGGGCGCGCGTGATCCCCTCCGCGTCGAGCAGCTCTCCGGGGCCGCCGAAGCCCGCGGTCACGGCCGCCACGGCGACGTAGGGCTCTGGGAGCGGGCCGCCGAAGCGCTCGGCGCGGGCCTCGAGCTCGGCCTCGGGGACCGGAGGGAGGTAGCGCGCGCCGCGCCCCGACTGCTCGAGCACGACGCGGATGCGCTCGATCGCCGCGAGCGCAAGGCGGCTCGGATCGATCGTCGCCCGGGGCTTCGGGCGCCTTACCGCAGGCTTCTTCCGTGGGGCGAGGGGCTTTCGCACGCGGCGGCGTCAGACTACCAAACTTCGCGGCCGTCCTGCGAGAAACGCGCGCTCGAGGGCGCCCCGAGGGAAAAAGACCGGGTGTCGTGCGCCCGCGCCCGGTGGTGCGCCCGCGGCGACCGATGGGGCGCGCGCGCGCCGCGCCAGCCGCCTAGCCGTCGACCTTCAGGATCGCGAGGAAGGCCTTCTGGGGGATCTCGATGTTCCCGACCTGCTTCATCCGCTTCTTGCCCTCTTTCTGCTTCTCGAGGAGCTTGCGCTTGCGGCTGATGTCGCCGCCGTAGCACTTCGCGGTCACGTCTTTCCGGAGGGCGCGCACGGTCTCGCGCGCGATGATCTTGCCGCCGATCGCGGCCTGGATGGCCACCTCGTATTGCTGCTGAGGCACGAACTCCTTCAGCTTTTCGGCGAGGGAGCGGCCGCGGTTCTGGGCGCGCTCGCGGTGCACGATGATCGAGAGGGCGTCGAGCGGATCGCCGTTGACGAGCACGTCCACCTTCACCAGGTTGCCGGGGCGGTAGTCGATGATCTCGTAGTCCATCGAGGCGTAGCCCCGCGAGACGCTCTTCAGCTTGTCGTGGAAGTCGAAGAGCACCTCGCCGAACGGCAGCTCGTAGACGATGATGAAGCGGTCGTTCGCCGCCGTCATGCCCATCTGCGTGCCGCGCTTCTCCTGGCAGAGGGTCAGCACGGCCCCCACGTACTCTTGCGGCACGTGGATGCTCATCTTGACGAAGGGCTCCTCGATGCGCTCGATGTCCTGGGGCGGCGGCAGCTTGGCGGGGTTGTCGACGCGGACGTAGTCGCCGTTGTTCTTGTAGACGTTGTAGACCACCGACGGCGCCGTGGTGATGAGGTCGAGGTTGAACTCGCGCTCGAGCCGCTCCTGGATGATCTCCATGTGGAGCAGGCCGAGGAACCCGCAGCGGTACCCGAAGCCGAGGGCCTCGGACGAGTCGGGCTCGAACGAGAACGCCGCGTCGTTCATCTGGAGCTTGTCGAGGGCGTCCCGTAGGGACGGGTAGTCCGACGAGTCCGTGGGGAAGATCCCCGCGAACACCATGGCCTTCACGTCCTTGAAGCCGGGGAGGGCGTCCGCCGCGCGGAGCCGCTCGAGCGCGTGGGTGATCGTGTCGCCGACCTTCGCGTCGTGGACGCTCTTGATGTTCGCCGCGACGAAGCCGACCTCGCCGGGGCCGATCTCCTCGAGGGCCACGGCGAAGGGCTGGAAGCTCCCGAGCTCGGTGACCTCGTATTCGGTCTTGGTGGCCATGAAGCGGATCTTCTCGCCCTTGCGGAGGGTGCCGTCGACGACCCTCACCATGACCATCGCCCCGCGGTAGGAGTCGTACCAAGAGTCGAAGATGAGCGCGCGGAGCTTGCCGTCGGGGTTGCCGCGCGGCGGCGGCATCTTCTTCACGATCTGCGCGAGGATGTCGGGCACGCCGACGCCGGTCTTGCCGCTGCAGCGCACGGCCTCCGAGCAGTCGAGGCCGATGACCGACTCGATCTGCTCCTTCGTGCCCTCCACGTCGGAGGAGGGGAGGTCGACCTTGTTGAGCACCGGCAGGATCTCGAGCCCCTGGTCGATCGCCAGGTACACGTTGGCCAGGGTCTGGGCCTCGACCCCCTGGGTCGAGTCGACGACCAGGATGGCGCCCTCGCAGGCGGAGAGGCTGCGCGAGACCTCGTAGTTGAAGTCGACGTGGCCGGGCGTGTCGATGAGGTTGAACTGGTAGACCTCGCCGTCGTCGGCCTTGTACTTGAGGCGAACGTTCTGCGCTTTGATGGTGATGCCGCGCTCCCGCTCGATGTCCATCTTGTCGAGGAACTGTTCGCGCGACTCGCGCTGCGTGAGGGCGCCGGTGACGTCGAGGATGCGGTCGGCGAGGGTGCTCTTCCCGTGGTCGATGTGCGCGATGATCGAGAAGTTACGGATCTTGGACTGAGGCGTGGGCATGGGCGCGGTGGCTTATAGCCGAAGCGCGCCGCCCGCGCCGCTCATCCGCGCGGCTCATTCTCGCCGCCGCTCAGCGGGGCGGCTCTTCGCCCGGAGGAGCGCCGCCGACCTCGACGGGCTCGGCCTCCCGCGCCCGCGGCCGCCGGTCGTCCCCGAGCGGGAGCTGGGCGTCGAGCGTCTCGCCAAGGGGGAGCTGCCCTGGCAGCAGGTGCTGGTAGCGCCGCAGCACGAGGTCGATCCCCTCGCGAATGTAGACGGCGACGGGCACCTTCGTTCGCTCGTGGAGGAGCTTGAGCTGATCGCTCTGCTCCGGCGTGACGTAGATGGTCGTGCTGATCTTCTTGCGCATGGCGGGACCGTGCAAAGGCAGGCAGAGCAGGGGACGTGTCGGCGGGTCGGGGCGTCCGAGATCCGCGCGTGGCGAACGAACATACACTACGTGAGCATACGTGACCGTCAAGCGCGTTTCTGCGACCTTTTGCGTGCAACATTAGGTCCCAATCTAAAGACATTGCTCATGAAATGAGTCTCGTGTGTCCGCTGAGGTCGCCTGCAAACAGATTTGTCGGTCGGGGAAGCTTGCTCCTTGAGCGCGAGCGCGAGTAGAGTGTCGACGCTCGGCTGGCCGACACGAGGGGTGTGGAGCGCGGGTAGCTTGGAGTCGAGGAGGATGCGAGTGAACGACCGAAGCCCGAAGCGGGCATGGTACGGGGTCCGAGCGGGAGCACTCTTCGTCACGCTCTGCGCGAGCGTGTGGTCGCTGGGCGGTTGCGAGGCCTCGGAGGCGATGGTCTCGGGCAAGCGCGATCCGTCCCTCGTGCGCAACACCGCGATCGTCCACGAGCCCTGCGACACCAAGTCCGGGCAGGTGCAGGCGATGGACGCCAACCTCGACGGAAAACCCGAGATCCAGCGCGTCTATCGCGGTGGGGTCGAGGTGTGCCGCATCTCCGACCTGAACGGCGATGGCCGCCCCAACATGTACGAGTACTTCGCCCAGGACGGCACGACCGTGCGCCGCCGCGAGTACGACTACGACGACAACGGCGTCGTCAACGAGATCGAGATTTACGAAGGCGGGCGCCTCACGCGGCGCGAGATGGACACGACCAACCAGGGCCGCATCGACACGTGGGACACGTTCGACAGCGTCACCGGGAAGATCGCCAAGCGCGAGCGCGACAGCTCCCTCGACGGCCGGGTGGACCAGTGGTGGGTGTGGAAGGGTGACACGGTAGACGTGGCGATCGACCGCGACGGCGACGGCAAGCCCGACCCCGAGGCGAGCCTGCTCATCGGCCCCAACGGACAGCCCGCGACCCCCGGAGCCCCCGCCCAGAAGGCGGCGGCGCCCGCGACCGACGCCGACGGAGGAGCAAAATGATCTCGAACGCGCGAGTAGCGCTCGGCCTGAGCGCCGCGACCTTGGTTTGCGGGGCGCTTGCGCTCGGCGTTGGCGGCTGCGGCGGCTCGGAGACCCGCGCGGAGGTCGCGGCGGGCGGGGCCACCAACCAGGCGGCCTGGCCTGCGGACGACCGCTCGATGTGCAACTACAAGGGCAAGCCCGATCTCGAGGTGAACGAGACGGCCGGCCCCGGCGCGCTGCGCCCGAACGTGCGCCGCGTGTACCGCGTGTTCGGCGCCGCCGGCGAGGCCTCGCGCAAGGCCCTCGTCTGTCGCGAGGCCGACACGAACCTCGACGGCATCAAAGACGTCGTGCGCACGTTCAACGCGAAGGGCGAGGCCGTCCACGAGGAGAGCGATCGCAACTACGACGGCCGCGTCGACGTGTGGATCAACTTCGTCGAGGGGCGCCTCGCGCAGGAGCAGGTCGACACGAACCTCGACGGCAAGCCCGACGTCTGGAAGTTCTACGTTGAGGGAAATCTCCAGCGAATTCGGCGCGATCGGAACTTCGACGGCAAGCCCGACGTGTGGGAAATGTACCGCAACGGCAAGCTCGAGCGCATGGGCATCGACGAGACCTTCGACGGCCACGTCGACCGCTGGGACCGCGACGAGCAGCTCAAGGCCGAGCAAGAGGCGGTCGAGGCCAAGGCCCTCGAGGCGATGGAGGCCGCGAAGGACGGCGGGGCGGCCCCCAACGCGGCCGACGCGGGCCCCGCGGCGAAGGCGGCCGACGCAGGCGCGCCCTAACGCGACACGCAGCGTCTCTCGATCGTCGCCCGTGCCGCGCGTCGCGGGGCACGGGCGTCGTCGCGTTCGGGTCGCGCGAGGCCCCCGGGAGCGTCGGGCGCGTGCTACACGCTCCCCATGGCACTCGAGCGACTCCAGAAGATTCTCGCGCGCGGCGGCGTCGCCTCGCGCAGGGCGACCGAAGACCTGATCCGCGCCGGCAGGGTGCGCGTGAACGGGCGCGTCGTGACCGAGCTCGGCACGAAGGCCGACACGCGCGACGACAAGGTGGAGCTCGACGGCAAGCGGGTCGTCGCCGAGGACGCCGTGTACGTGCTCTGCCACAAGCCGCGCGGAGTGGTCTCGACCATGAGCGATCCGGAGGGCCGACCGACCATGGCGGCGATGCTCTCGTCCTTCGACGCGCGGCTTTTCCCCGTCGGTCGCCTCGACTTCGCGACCAGCGGCGCGCTCTTGGCGACCAACGACGGCGCGTTCGCCGACGGGCTCCTCCACCCGAAGCGCGCGGTGCCCAAGACCTACGTGGTAAAAGTGAATGGAATCATGGAGAAAGAGCACCTCGACCGGTGGCGCCACGGGCTCGAGCTCGACGACGGCCCCACCCAGCCCGCCGAGGTCAACTTTCTCCGTCACGAGGGCGACAAGACCTGGTTCGAGCTCACCATCAAGGAGGGGCGCAATCAGCAGATTCGCCGCATGGGGGAGGCCAGCGGGTTCTTGGTGATGCGCCTCTCCCGCGTCGCCTTCGCCGGCGTCACCACCGAGGGGCTGCCCCCCGGCGGCGTGAGGCCGCTCACCCGGGACGAGCTTGGTGCGCTGAAGAAGAGCTACGGCGTCCCCAAGAAGATGCCGACGACCTTTGACCTCGCGCGCGCACGCGAAGAGGCGGAGGCGCCCCGCCGCGCCCTCCGGAGCCGCCCAGTCCCGCGGCCTGAGAACGCCGCAGCGGACGCGGGCACCCGCCCTCGTCGGCCCACGGAGGACGCGCGAGGGGGCTTCCGTGAGGACGCCCCCTTCATGGCGCGTCGCGGCCCGGGCGCGTCCGGCGAGGCGCGCCGCGAGCGCGGAGTGGAGCCGCGAGGCCCCGAGAGAGCCGGCGCGCGTCGCGCGGCCCCGAGCTCCCGCG
>DAORJJ010000225.1:0-9857 GCA_035439005.1 Polyangiaceae bacterium
GGTCGCGCCCGAACGGGATCACGCAGACGGGGACGCCTGCGGCGAGCGCCTTCTGGGTGACGCCCATCCCGCCGTGGCAGACCACGCACGCGGCGCGCTCGAGCAGGGGACCATGCGCGACGAAGCGCTCGACCCGAGCCCTGCCAGGGGTCGCGCGCGCCCGGAACTCCGCGGGGTCAACGCCTCCCGTCGTCGCCACGACGAAGGTGTCCTCGCGCGAGAAGGCGTCGAGCGCGGCGTCCACGAGGGCGCCGTCGCCTTGGTATTCGCTGGAGCACGAGACGAGGATGAGCGGGCGATCGACGCTCGCGAGCCACTCCGGCGTCGCGGCGGGCGGCTCGTACGAGCCAGGGCCTATCATCACCACGTTGGGTGGCCGCGCGGCGCAGGCATACTCGAACGGCTCGGCGGTGAAGTACAGAATGCGCGGCGCCGCGCGCCCTTGGTCGAGCATGTGCGCGAGGCCGGGGAGCCCGACCCGCGCGCGAATGCGGTTCATCGGCTCGAGGCTGCGGTTCAGGAGGCGGTGAACGACCTGCCCGACGACGAAGTCGCGCGCTCGCCCGAGGGCGTCGCCGCGCGGCGCGAGGCCCGGGCCGAAGGGCGGCAGCCCGGGAAGCCGCCAAGGGAGGAAATAGGGCATGAAGAGCGCCCACGACAGCCCCGAGCGCTCCGCGACCGCGCTCGCTCCCCAGCAGTTGAAGTCCACGAGGAGGCACTCGGGGCGCTCGTCGCGAATGGCGAGCTCGAGGTCTTGGATCTCGTGCTCCGCCCGCGCGACGAACACCCGGGCCGCGCGAGCGAGGCCGTCCTTCGCCGAGGTCGCGTGGTGGTCGTCGTGGGCGATGTCCTCGATCGCGGGCGCGATCGGTCGGGCGCGGAGCCCCGCGCTCGTGACGCGGGGCACCTCGTCGCGAAGCGTGGCGAGGCTGACCTCGTGTCCGCGCCGCGCGAGCTCGAGGAGCGTGGGCATGACCGGGAAGAGGTGTCCCCGCGCGGGAGACGTATAACAGAGCACCCTGGCCACTAGCGATCTCCCGCGGCCTGCTGGCGCACGCCCTCGATCATCCCGAGCAGGGCGCGCTCCGCGTCGGCGCGTGACATGCCGAGATCGCGGCGCAGGATCTTCCACACGTAGACGTCACACACGGCGATGAGCTGGGCGCGGAGGATCGCGCGCGCGCGCCCGCGCCGGCGCTTGAGGTCGTCCGCGAACACGCGCTCGACCCAGGCGACGTGCGTGGCACGGCCGCTGCGGGCGACGGCCGCGATCTCGGGGAAGCCGTCCTCTTGGGCGAGCAGGCGGAGCGACACACTGCCCCAGCTCTCGTAGTGGTCGAGCAGGTTCTTCGCGGCGCCTCGCGCGTCGCCGGGCGCGGCCTCGCGGCGCTGCGCCTCCACGCGGGCGAGCCCCTCCGCGGAGGCCGCGGCGACCAGCCCGTTCTTCGAGCCGAAGCGTCGGAGGAGCGTCTGGAGAGTGACTCCCGCGCGCTCGGCGACCCGCTCGAGCGTGATCTCGTGGAACGGGAGCTCGACGAAGAGCGCCTGCATCGCGCCGATGAGCTGCTCGGCGGTGCGCGCGGCCCCGGCGGCGCGCGCTGTCATTCGGTAGGTGCGCGCCATATTGATAGGACGAAGGCTAACATGAAAGATCGGCGGCGCAAGGAGGCTGCCGCTCGCCACGCGGGCCCCTCGTCCCTCAGCGCTGCAGCCACTCCGCGTCGCCCGCGAGCACGTGGGCGTTGTCCGTGGCGAGCCACGCCTTGGCGGTCGCGTCGCCCTTCACGTTGGCGTCGAGGAAGGCGAGCACGGAGGAGCGCAGGGCGCGTGAGAAGCGCGCGAGTCGCTCGTCGTTCGAGGTGGCGTCGCCGAGGGCGTAGGTGCCGTGCTCGCCGACGCCGACAGGCAAGTTCGAGTACAAGAGGCGGCGTGTTCCATCGCCCGGCTGAGCGGTGAACGAGAAGCGCCGGTTCGGGCCGTCGAGCGTGGGCTTGTTGGGCTTGATGTCGTTGGTACCGGTCGCCATGAACACCGGGCCGCGCATCGCCGTCCACGAGGTCGCGGCGCCGTCGTCGAAGAATCCGCCGAAGCCAGGGCCCGCGGGGCTGAGGTTCACGGCCGCCACCACGCGCGGATCAGGCCGAGCGAACGGCGGCGCGCTCGCGCTCGGACGCACCTTCCCGCCGAGGAGCAGGACCTGGCCGCGCGACCCGCCGGACCAGCCGGCCACCGCGACGCGCGCGAGGTCGAGCGCGGGACCCCCGCGGCCGACGCTCTCGTCGGAGAACGCCTTGAGCTTGTCGAGCACCGCGATGAGGTCGAGCGCCCTGACCATCGCCGCCAGCGGGGAGTCGTCGGGTTCGAGCCCCGTGGTGCACTCCGCCAGCGGCACGGAGGCCAGCGCGCAGACCGCCTTCGCTTCCTCGGTCGTGAGGGGGACGTGCGCGGTGTGCGCGACGACGTACCCTTGGCTGGCGATGGCGCTCCCCCACTCGGCCGAGAGCCGATGGCCCGTGGGGTTGAACTCGCCGCCGTGGGACCAGAGGACGACCGGCAGGGGGCCCCGCCCCTCAGGGATTCGCGCGAGAATCGGGAGCACGCGCCCGGTCGTGGGCTCCGAGACGGTGAGTCCCTCGCGCTCGGTCGCCTTCAGGTTGCGCTCGGGGTAGCCGCATTTCGCGAGGTCGGCGGCCGCGCACGGGGCGAGCCCGGCGTCGCCTGAGGGGGGCTCGGGTGCCGCGTCGGCGCCGGCCGCGTCGGCCGAGGTCGCGTCGGTCGCGTCGGCCGCGTCGCCCTTCGGCGAGCCGCTGCCGGCGCAGCCCAAGAGCAGTGTGACCGCGAGAGGGATCCAGGTCGTTCGGTCGTTGTTCATTCGCGTCCTCTGTCGTTCGTGTGAGCCGGGCCAGGTCGCCGGTGAGCCCGGTGAAGTGCGCCGACAAATTGGAGATAGTTTGAATAACATGAAAGTGGGGGCGCGCAACTCGCGCATATTTCGCGCCCGCCGCACCTCCCCTTCGCTGACGGCCAGTCCGCCGCGCCACCTCGACGCCCGCGCGCGTGCGTGCGACGCTCGCGTCCCGGGTGCAAGGAGGTCGCATGGAACCGCGAGGCCAGGTCACGTGGGCGACGCGCGCCCGTCGAGCGCTCGGCGGCGTCCAACGCCCGCGCCTGGGGGATCTCGTCGCGGGCGTCAGCGTCGCCATCATCCTCGTGCCGCAGGGCCTCGCCTACGCCGACCTCGCGGGCATGCCCAGCCACCTCGGCATCGTGGCCGGGATCGCGCCGGCGATCGTGGCCGCGCTGTTCGCGTCGTCGCCCTACCTGCAGACGGGGCCGACGGCGCTCACCGCCCTCCTCGTGGCCGGCTCCCTCGGTCCGCTCGCGACGCCGGGCTCCCCGGAGTACGTGCGCCTCGGCGCGCTCCTCGCCCTCGGCGTGGGCCTCGCGCGCATTCTCTTCGGGCTGCTGCGCCTCGGCTCGGCCGCCTACCTCGTGAGCGGCCCCGTGCTCACCGGCTTCACCACGGGCGCGGCGCTCCTCATCGTGGGCTCCCAGGTGCCTACGCTGCTCGGCGTGAACGTGTCCGGCGGCCGCGTGCTGCTCCGGGCGGGACGCGCCCTGGCGGACCCCGCGCGCTGGAGCCTGGTGAGCGTCGCCCTGGGCGCCTTCACGTTCGCGCTCGTCGTCGGTCTCCGGCGCGTGCACAAGCTCGTCCCGAGCGTGCTCGTCGGCGTCGGCGCGTCGTGGGCGCTCGCGCGCGGCCTCGACCTGCGCGTCGCCACGGTCGGCGCGGTGCCGGGCGATCTCCTGCGCCTGAGCCTGGACCTGCCGTGGTCACGCTCCGTCGAGCTCGTCGCGCCCGCGCTGGTCATCGCCACCATCGGCTTCGCGGAGCCGTCGTCGATCGCGCGCACGTACGCGGCCGCGGAGCGTCAGCGATGGAGCGTCGATCGCGAGCTCCTCTCGCAAGGCGCGGCCAACGTCGCCGCCGCGCTCACGGGCGCCTTTCCGGTCGGCGGGTCCTTCGGGCGGAGCTCGCTCAACCACGCGGCGGGCGCGAAGACCCCGTGGGCAGGCGCCATCACGGGGCTCACCGTGCTCGCCTTCGTGCCCTTCGCCGGCGTCGTGGCGTCGGTGCCGCGGCCCGCTCTCGCGGCGGTCGTCATGAGCGCCGTCGTGAGCCTCGTGCGCGTCCGTCGGCTCCGACAGATCGCGAAGTGGAGCCGTGTGCAGGCGGTGGCCGCCGCGCTCACCCTCCTCGCGACCCTCGCGCTCGAGCCGCGCGTGGACCGCGCGATCATCCTCGGCGTCGGCGTGGCGCTCGCGATCCACCTGTGGCGCGAGCTGAAGGTGGTGGTCGTGGTCGCGCCGCGGGACGCCTCGCTGGTGATCGAGCTGAAGGGCGTGCTGTGGTTCGGATCGATCCACCGCGTCGTGGAGCGCGTGCTCGAGGTCGTCGCGGAGCACCCGAAGGTCGAGCGCGTCGTGCTCGACCTGCGCGGCGTCGGGCGGATCGACATGATGTCCGCCGACGAGCTCGGCGCGCTCGTCGACGACCTGCGGGCCTCGGGCGTGGAGCTCGCGCTCGAGGGGATCCCCCCGCAAGCGGGCGCCCTGATGAAGCGCGTGCTCGGCGCGCCCGAGTGATCCTGTTCGGACGCCGGCGCGATGGTATCCTTTCCACATGCTTCGCTTCCGGTCCTCCGTCGTTCGCCTCGGGCTCGTCGTCGCGGGCTCCAGCGCCGCGGCGGCGTGCACCTCGTTTGGGGTCAGCGCCGTGCCCGCGCCTGACGCCGCCACTCCCACACCCACGGCGACCGGTCTCACCGAGGCGAGCGCCCCGGACGCCGCCCTCGTCGACGCGAGCCAACCCGACGCCGCGCTGCCCGACGCGACCACTCGGTCTCGCGCGTGCAGCGGCACGCCCCTCGCCGCGTTCACGTCCGCGCTGCAACTGCCTGCTCTCTCGAACCTGACCGTCGCCGGCAGCCCCGTCTTCGCGTCGACCTCGGGCTTCGTTGGGTATCCGATGGTCGCCCAGATCGATCCCGCCGTGAGAGGCTTCGCCGGTCTCAAGGGAATGGCCAACGCCACCGTGCCCCTTGCCGCGCGCTTCTGCTTCGAGATGTGGGCACGGGTGACCGTGCCCGCGGCCGACGCCGGCGGCGAGGTCGTGGTCCTCCAGATCGGCCTCGGCGGGAGCGAGACGATCCGTATCGACTTTGGAGCCGGCGCGAGGTTCGGAGGGGCCCAGATTGCCTCCTTTCTACCCCCGTCGATCACGGAGCCGCATCACTGGGTCGTCGAGGTCGTTCCGTTCGCGGGCAAGCACAGGGCCACCCTCACGATCGACGGCGCGTCGTCGGGAGAGGTCACGTCGCCGACCCTGGTCGGTGACGGCAACACCTTCCTCACCTTCGGTGCCAGCACCGACGCGGCCGCGGCGGCCCTCGTGAGAGGGGGCAGGGTCGTTGTTGGAGAGGCGTACGCGACCCTGAAGGCAAACTGACGCGGCTCACGCTCGAGCGCGAGCGCGCGTCGACCACGCGAGCCTCCTCCTCGGGTGGCCGCGGTGCGGCCGCCACCACGCGCTACGGGCCCGCCACCCGCACCGCGACCCACGCCAGCAGCGCCGTGAGCACGCCGTGGACGACCATGGCGGCGGCGCTCGCGCCCTCCTCCGTGTCGCCCTCGTCGCGGGCGCGCGCCGTGCCGACGATGTGCGCCGCGGCCCCCATCGCGAGCCCGAACGCGTGGCGGTCACGCACCCCGAGCGCGCGGAGGAGGGCCGGGCCGATGAGCGCGCCGAGCACCCCCACGAGCACCACCACCACCGCCGCGAGCGAGGGATCCCCGCCGAGGCGCGCCGCCACCGGCGCGGCGATGGCCGTCGTCGCGGACTTCGGGGCGAGCGACGCGATCACCACGCGCGAGGCGCCGAGCCCGCGCGCGACGAGCACCGCGGTGAAGGCGCCGCTCACGGCGCCGAGCGAGAGCGACGCGGCCACCGCGCGGGCCCTCGCGCGGAGCTCGTCGAGCCGCGCGTCGAGGACGTACGCGAGCGCCACCACCGAGGGCCCCACGAGCCACGACAGCGGCCTCGTGGCCTCGCGGTAGACCGCGAGCGGCACGTGGAGCGCGCGCAGGGCGAGGCCCACGGTGACGAACGTGAGCAGCAGCGGGTTCAGCCACGCGCGCCGCGCCCGCGCCTGGAGCGCGCGGAAGCCCTCGTAGAGCGCGAGCGTCGCTGTGAAGAGCGCCACAGCGAGGGCGACGTCTCCGATCATCGCGGCGCCAGGCGCTGGGCGGTGAGCCCGACGACGGCGAACACCACGACCGTGCTCACCACCGAGGCGACGACGATGGGCACGAGCGCGGTCGAGAGGAGCGCCACGCTCGCAGGGGGGCCGAAGATGGCGACCGCCGCCGGCACGAGGAAGAGCGCCATGCGCCCCGTGAGCGCGGCGCAGGCTTCGGCGACCGCGGCGCGCGGCACGAGCCCGCTGCGGAGCGCGACGAGCAGCGCCACGAGGCCGAGCACGGGGCCGGGCAGGGGCAGGTGCGCGAGGCGCTCGAGGGCCTCGCCGAGCGCGGTGAACAGAGACACGAGCAGGAGGCCTCGCAGCATGCGCGGAGAAGAGCACAGTCGCGGGCCCCGGAGGGGGGCGACGTGCTGCCGAGCCGCGCGCAGGACCCGCGCGCAGCGGGCACGGCGCGCCGAAAGTTGGGGCGCCGCGGCGAGGGTCGATGACGCAAGCGTCGGGCCGTGCTGTAACGCGAAGAGCGGCAGACACGGCAGCGCGCGGCAGGCCGCGGCGGCCGCGCTCACCGCCGGACTCGGCCCCACGCGAACCAGGAGATGCCATGGCGGACTTTGCGTTTACTGAGCTCTTGCCCCTCGGCGAGGACACCACCTGTTACCGCAAGCTCACCGGCGACCACGTGTCCACCTTCGAGGCGGCGGGGACCACGTTCCTCCGCGTCGAGCCCGAGGCGCTCACCCGGCTCACGCGGGAGGCCATGCGCGACGTCGCGCACCTGCTGCGCTCCTCGCACCTCGCGCAGCTCGCGCGCATCCTCGAGGACCCCGAGGCGTCGCCCAACGACCGCTTCGTCGCCCTCGATCTCCTGAAGAACGCGAACATCGCCGCCGGCGGCGTGCTGCCCATGTGCCAAGACACCGGCACCGCCATCGTGATGGGCAAGAAGGGCCAGCGCGTGTTCACGGGCGGCGGCGACGAGGAGGCCATCGCGCGCGGCATCTACGAGACGTACGCCACGTCCAACCTCCGCTACTCGCAGCTCGCGCCGCTCGACATGTACACGGAGAAGAACACCGGCACGAACCTCCCCGCGCAGATCGAGATCTTCGCGACCGACGGCGACGCCTACAAGTTCCTCTTCATGGCCAAGGGCGGGGGCTCGGCAAATAAATCTTATCTGTTCCAGGAGACCAAGGCGCTCCTCAACCCCAAGGGCCTGCTCGCGTTCCTCGAGCAGAAGGTGCGCTCGCTCGGCACCGCCGCGTGCCCGCCGTACCACCTCGCGGTGGTCGTGGGCGGCACCAGCGCGGAGCACGCGCTCAAGGTCGCGAAGCTCGCGTCGGCGCGCTACTTGGACGCGCTGCCCACGCAGGGCAGCATGACCGGGCACGGCTTCCGCGACCTCGAGCTCGAGGCGGCGGTGCTCGAGATGACCCGTCGCACCGGCATCGGCGCGCAGTTCGGCGGGAAGTACTTCTGCCACGACGTGCGCGTGGTGCGGCTGCCCCGTCACGGCGCCTCGTGCCCCGTGGCGATCGCGGTGTCGTGCTCGGCCGACCGGCAGGCGCTCGGCAAGATCACGCGCGACGGCGTGTTCCTCGAGGCGCTCGAGGCCGATCCCGCGAAGTACCTGCCCGAGCCCAGCGAGGAGGCCCTCGGCGGCGAGTGCGTGAACATCGACCTGAACCGCCCGATGTCCGAGGTGCGGGCCGAGCTCTCGCGCTACCCCATCCGCACGCGCCTCTCGCTCTCGGGCTCGCTCATCGTCGCGCGCGACATCGCGCACGCGAAGATCAAGGAGCGCCTCGACGCCGGCCTCGGCATGCCGGACTACCTTCGCGACCACGCCGTGTACTACGCCGGCCCAGCGAAGACCCCGGCCGGGTACGCGTCGGGCGCCTTCGGCCCCACCACGGCGGGCCGCATGGACTCGTACGTCGAGCTCTTCCAGAAGCACGGCGGGAGCCTCGTGATGCTGGCGAAGGGCAACCGCTCGCGCGCCGTCACCGACGCGTGTAGAGTGCACGGAGGCTTCTACCTCGGCTCCATCGGCGGCCCGGCGGCGCGCCTCGCGCAGGACTGCATCAAGAAGGTGAGCGTGCTCGAGTACCCGGAGCTCGGCATGGAGGCCGTGTGGAAGATCGACGTCGTCGACTTCCCCGCGTTCATCGTCGTCGACGACAAGGGCAACGACTTCTTCGCGGACATGGCCGGCCCCAAGCACCTGCCGCTCGCGTAGCCCACGGGGGAGCGCGTCGTCGCCGCGTCGCGGGTTTGCTACGCTCGCGGGATGTTCGTCGTCGCGCTCCTCACGCTCGCGCGCACGGTCGAGGGAGAGGTCGCGGCCCTCGCCGCGGATCTCGGCGTCGCGGCGTACGACGCGGGGCAGCTCCTCCGGAGCGGCACGCCCTCGATCCTCCTCCGCACCGCCGAGCGCGAGCGCGCGGTGTGGCTGCTCGGCCGCCTCCGCGAGCGCGGCCACGACGCCGTCGCGTTCGACGCGGCCGCGGTGGTCGCGAGCGACGTCATGCCCACCGTGCGCTCGTTCACGATCGAGCCGGGCGCGCTCGTGTGCGCGTGCCACGGCCGGCCCGACGAGCGGGTCGAGTTCCCCGACCTCGTCGCGCTCGTGCGCGCCGTCCACCAGACCCGCACCGAGTCCACCTCCACCACGAAGCAGACCTCGGTCAGCCTCGGCCGGCTCGCCCTCTCCGGCGGGCTCATGCTCACGAAGACCGTCACGAAGGAGACCAAGAAGAGCACCGACGAGCGCGAGGCGGTGCTGTACCTCTTTCGGCGCGTGGGCAAGCCCGTGCTCTTCGGGGCCACGCGGGCGCGCTACGCCGGCCTCGGCGTGGACGTGAGGCCGACGCAGGCCGAGAACTTCGAGCGCGTCATCGCGCTGCTCCGCGAGCGCGCGCCCGACGCCGCGTACGACGCGCGGCTCGTGGCCCTGCGCGTGGGTGTGCGCGAGAAGGCGTCGCTCGCGGGCACGGGCGTGAGCGGACCCGGCGCCACCACGGCGTCGTCGGCGAGCGCGGTCGACATCCTCGCGCACACGGTCGCCATGGCGCTCGCGCGCCGTGACGCGGGCCCGTACCGCGGGCGCTAGCCGCGGGGGCGCTTCAGTAGCCCGCGAGCGCCCGGACGGCCGGGATGAGCTCGGCCGCCGCGCGGTCGTGCACGGCCTGGCTGGGGTGGTAGTCGCACCCGGCGAGCTCGGTCGCGGGCTCCGGCTCGAGCGCGACGTAGTGCACCCTCGCGTCACCGGCGCGCTGGCGGGCCTCCACCGCCGTCGTGACCGCCGAGGTCTGGTCGGTGCGGGCGCCGTAGCGGGCGGGCGTCGCGTCGGTCTGCGTGGGCCCCACGAGCGCGAAGATGTGCGCCTGCGGTGCGTTCGCGCGCGCGCGAGCGAGGAGCGCCTCGTACGCCGCCTCGAACGCCGCGAGATCCGGCGGGTCGAACACCTGCGCGCGCTCCTGGAGGAAGTCGTTCGCGCCCACCATCACGAAGATGGCGTCCGGCACGAGGCGGGAGGGCGCCCACGCGCTCAGCGCGTCGTCCGGCAGGGCGCGGCCGTACAGCTCGGGGAAG
>DAORJJ010000226.1:0-9841 GCA_035439005.1 Polyangiaceae bacterium
CCCGGCGCCCCGCACGAGGCGAGCGCGGCGATCGGCGCGAGCGCCCGGAGCCGCGCGCCAAGAAAAACCAAGGGAGCCACCCCGATCATCATCGGGCTGTGGCTCCCTTCGTCAACCTCAGCCGGAGCGCGGCGAGGCGTCGAGCACGCAGGCGGCGCTCAGGTGTACTTGTCGATCATCTTGCCGAGGCGGGGCGCCGCGGCCTCGACGTTCTTCTTGGCGGTGCCGCGGAGCTTCTCGTAGGCGCCCTTGGCGATCGTGTTCTTGGCGCGGGTGGCCTTCGCGTCGGTGATCTGCAGGAGGGCGTCGGCGACCTTGGCGGAGTGCGCCGAGAAGTGCTCGTGGGCCGTGCGGCTCGCGCCCTTCGCGTCTTGGAAGAGCGGGTCGAGGACGCGCGCGAACTCGGGGAGGAGGTCCTCGACGGCGTGCTCCACGAAGCCCGGCTTGATGCCCTTCACGGCGCTGAAGCCCGCCTTGATCGCGAGCCCCGAGATCCCGCTCTTGTCCTTCACTTCTGCGTCGATGAGCTCGCAGCAGTCTTTGATCACTTGGCTCTTCTTGGCTTCGTTCGTGAGTACTTCCGAGAGCGTGGGCATCGTGCACCTGTCGAGGAGGGCGACCGGGGCCCGCCGTTGGGCTCCCGGAAGGCGCGCTTCGCCGCACACCCTGTTGGCCCCCCTAACACACTTTGGCCAATTGCGCACGAGAGTCCGGGCGGTGGGCCCGCATTGTCGAAATCTTTCGTGATTTTCGGTACCTGGTCGCGAACCGGGAGGTGAGCCCCGAAGGGGCGAACCAAGGTCGATGGCGAGCCCGAGCCGAAGGTGAGGTGTCGCCATCCAGGTTGACGCGACGCGCCAGGGTGCCCGATAGTCTCGGGATGGTCGCCCTCCCCTCCTGCCCCGCGGGGCGCCCCCGGTGAGCCCTGGGGCGACCCCGGCGGGGCGCGCGGGCCCGCCGCGCACGCCCAAGGTGTCCGTGGCGGTGCGCGACGACCACGTGGCGGTCGTCACCATCGACGACCCGGAGCGCCCGCTGAACGTGCTCGGGCCCGAGCTCGGCGACGACCTCGCGACCGCGCTGCGGGCGCTGCGCGTCGACTCGAGCGTGCTCGCGATCGTCGTGCGCAGCGGCAAGCCGGGCTCCTTCGTGGCCGGGGCCGACATCGCGCACCTGCGCGCCGTGCGGGTCGCGGCCGAGGCGCGCGACCTCGCGACGGAGCTCGCACGGCGGCTCGCCGAGCTCACCACGGGCCACCCGGTGGTCGTCGCGGTCCACGGGGCGGCGCTCGGCGGCGGCTTCGAGCTCGCCCTCGCGGCGCGCGCGGTGGTGGCGACGAGCGATCCGCGCACGTGCTTCGGCCTGCCCGAGGTCAAGCTCGGGCTCTTGCCGTTCTCGAACGGCCTGCAGCGCCTCGCCGACCGCGCCGGGCTCGCGCGCGCCCTCGAGCTCGGCCTCACGGGGCGCAGCGTGAGCGCGGAGGAGGCCCTCCGGCTCGGGCTCATCGACGAGGTGTGCGACGAGGCGGATCTCCTCGAGGCCGCCGTCGCCCGCGCGCTGGTCGTGGCCCGCGAGAAGCGCGCGCCCCGCCGGTGGCTCCCTCGCGCCGCCCCCAAGGAGGCCCTGCGGACCCTGCTGCTCGAGCGAAACGCCCTCGGCACCCGCGTGCTCTTTGCGAAGGCGCGCGCCGACCTCCACGCGAAGACGCGCGGGCTCTACCCTGCGCCCGAGCGCATCCTCGACGTGCTCGAGCGACACGCGCGCAAGGGGCTCGAGGCGTCCGCCGCGCTCGAGGCGCAGGCCTTCGGCGAGCTCGTCGTGGGCGACGTGGCCAAGCAGCTCATGACGCTCTTCTTCGCCACCACGGCGCTGAAGAAGGACACCGGGCTCGACGCGAACGCGAGCGCCAGCGCGGCGCCCGAGGCGCTCGGCGAGGTCGCGGTGGTCGGCGCGGGCGTCATGGGCGCGGGCATCGCGTACGTCAGCGCGCTCGCGGGCCTCCCGGTGAGGCTGAGCGACCTCGACAGCGCGGCGCTCGCCGGGGCGCGGCGCCATATCCGGGCGCTGCTCGACACGTGGGCCGCGCGCGGGCGGATCGCGCCGACCGAGCCCGGGCGGATCCTCGCGCGGGTGACGGGCGGCGTCGGCTACGAGGGCCTCGGGCGCGCAGGGCTCGTGGTCGAGGCGGTCTTCGAGGACCTCGAGCTGAAGCGGCGCGTCGTCCGCGAGATCGAGGCCGCGAGCCCCGGCTGCGTCATCGGCGCGTGCACCTCGTCGGTGCCGATCACCCGCATCGCGGAGGGCGCGGCCCGCCCCGAGCGCGTGGTGGGCATGCACTACGCCCACCCGGTGCACCGCATGCCGCTGCTCGAGGTCGTCCGCGGCGAGCGCACGGGCGACGCGGCGATCGCGGCCGCGGTGGCCCTCGGCAAGCGCCAGGGCAAGACGGTCATCGTGGTGAAGGACGGCACCGGCTTCTTCACCACCCGCGCGCTCACGCCGTACCTCAACGAGGCGGCCTACCTGCTGGCGGAGGGCGTCGCGATCGACGACATCGACGCGGCCCTCGTGGCGTGGGGCTTCCCGGTGGGGCCCCTCCGCCTGCTCGACGAGATCGGCCTCGACGTGTGCGCCCGCGTGGCGACCCGCACCGCCGCCGCGTACGGCGATCGCATGCGCGCGCCCGCGGGCATCGAGCGCCTGGTCGCGCGCGGGAGGCTCGGGCGCAAGAGCGGCCTCGGCTTCTACTCGTACACGGGCCGCACGCCAGGAAAGCACGTCGATCCGACGATTTACGAGATCATCGGGGTCGAGCCGAGCAAGCGGCTCGCGGCGGAGGAGCTGCAGATGCGCTGCGCCCTGCCCCTCGTGAACGAGGCGGTCCGCTGCCTCGAGGAGGGCGTGCTCCGCTCGACCCGCGACGGGGACGTGGGCGCGGTCTTGGGCCTCGGCTTCCCCGCGCTGCGCGGCGGCCCCTTCCGCTACGCGGACACGCTGGGCGCGGTCGAGCTGCTGCGGCGCCTCCGCGGATACGAGGCGCGCTTCGGCGAGCGCTTCAAGCCCGCCACCCTGCTCCGAGAGCACGCGGAAGAGCGCACCCCGTTCCACGCCGATTGAGCGACTCGAGCGCCTGTGCTCTCCTTGTGGCGCGCCGCGCGACACGTGCGCGACGTGACGACACGACCCGACACGAGGAGCAACCCATGCACCGTCACCACCGGCAGGTCGACGAGCTGATGATCACCGATGTCCTCTCCATCCGCGAGGGCGAGCCCATCGCCAAGGCCATGATGCTCATGGCGACCGCGCGGGTGCACCACCTCCCGGTGGTCGACGGCCGCTACCACCTGGTCGGGCTGGTCTCGGACCGGGATCTGCTGAACGCGCTCGCGGGCGACAAGAACCGCACAGATCCGGTGGGCGCGGTGATGCGGACGCCCGTCAAGACCGTGCACGCGACCACCCACGCCCACACGGCGGCCCGCGTGATGCTCGACACGGGCATCCACTCGCTGCCCGTGGTCTCGGAGGACGGGGCCCTCGTGGGGATGATCACCGCGAGCGATTTCCTGGCGGTCGCCGAGGAGGCGCTCCGCGGCGTCGACGTCGCGAAGGAGCGCCTGGAGTAGGCCCTCGCTACTGGCTCCGCGCGAGCATGCGGCCTGCGCGCATGCGGAGGACGCCGGGCAGATCGGGGTCGTGGGCCATGCGGGCGAGCTCCGCGCGGGCGGCCACGCGGCCGAGGTGCGCCGCGAAGCGCCCGGCGTCGAGCGGGGTCTGGCCGCAGAGCCCGCCGAACACGAAGCGCTCGGTCGGCGTGAGCGCGCGCCCCGAGCGGGTGAGGCGGAGCACGGGCGCGCGCGAAGGCAGCGCGGGCAGGCCAGGGTCGGCCGGCGGGAGCGCGCCCGGCGGGGTCCCGGCGTCGCCTACGGACGTCCCGGCGTCGCCCACGGCGCCGACGAAGGCTTTGTACGCCGGGGAGCCGCGGAGCACGATGCGCTGCGAGTCGGTCGCGATGATCGTGTCGCCCCAGAGCGTGGGGAACATGAGGTTGTTTTTGTCGGGGCAGCGATCGAGGGTCTGCGGGCGCTGTGGGTCGAGAATTCCGACACATGACGGGGTGTCGTCGAGCGGATCGACATAGTCGCCCGAGAACTCGGTCGTGTGGGCGAGGCCGACGAAGTGCCCGAACTCGTGGAGCAGCGCGAGCCCGTCGAGCTCGGCGGGCGTCTCCGGGGTGATGGCGAACGCGACGCCGCTCATGGGCGTGCCCGTGCGGGTGGCCGCCCCGGGAATGCCAGGGGCGATGCCCCAGGTGCCGTCGCCGAGATCGAGCGCGTTGGTGAAGAGCACGTGGAGCGCCTGGCCGCCGTCGGGGACGCCGCTCGACGCGGCGAACGCGCGCGCGAGGGCGCTCTCGTTGGCGACGCGGAGGAGGGCGGCGTCGACGTCGTGGAAGGTGACGTCGCCGCGGACCACGCCGAAGCTCGCCTCGAGCCCCTGGAAGAGCGCGGCGAGGCGCGCCTCCACGGCGCGGTCGGTGGGCGCGGTGGCCGCGCTGACGACGTGCGACGGCGTGGGGTCGTCGATGCGCAGGCCCTTGGGGAGGTACACGTGGAGATCGGCGGCACCGCCGCGGAACGCGCCGTCCCCCGAGATTTGCACGCGGGCGGAGACCCGCAGCGGGCGGCCCGCGGGCCCGGACACCTGGATGGTCCACGCGCCCGGCTCGACCGGGGCCGCTGACGCGAGGCGGTTCTGGGGCACCGACGCGGCGGCGATGCCGCGGTCGCCCTCGCTCGTGTCGAACGAGGCGCCCACGACGCGGTGGTCGCGGAGCACCACCTCGCCGGACGGGCTTGTGAGCGTCAAGACGCCGACCACGTCGGTCGCCTCGCCGCGGACCACGACGTTGAAGCCGAGCGCGTTGGGCGGCACCGCGAGGGTGACGGTCTCGCCCGAGGCGACCGGGTCGAACACCACCTCCGGCGCCAGCGTGACGGGCGGCAGCGGGGGGCGCGGCGGCTGCGGGGGGAGCGCGGCGTCGGGCACCGGGCGGGCGGCGTCGGGACGAGGCGGCGGCTCGACCACCGCGGCGTCGATCTCGACGGGGACAGGATCGGTCACGAGGCCACCGCAGGCCGGCACGGCCAGCCCGGCCAGGGCGGCCAGCGCGGTGAACGCGGCCAGCGGCCCGAGGGGGGCGAGGGGAGCGGTTCGGCGAGCGGAGCGGGGCATCGAGGGGTCCTAACGGGAGGGGGAGCGCCCCATAAAGCAATTTTTGTGCCAGCCAGCACGCGCTGAAATCACGCGCGATCCGGGCCCCGCGGGCCCCCCGCCGTCAGGCCACGCACGCGTCACGCTGTGCCGCCGTGCGCGCCTCCGCGCGTGACTCCGCGGCGGCGCCAGAACGCGCGGCCGACGAGCCACGCGATGGCGGGCAGGTGCCGCCAGCGGAGCTTGCTGGTCTCCTCGCCGTAGCTCGCCTCGACGGGCACCTCGACCACACGCAGCCCGCGGACCGCGAGCTGCCCGAGGAGGTCGTTGGGGTACCCGAAGCCGGGCCAGAGGGCGTCGAGGTCGAGCGCCGCGCACGCCTCGCCCGACAGCGCCGTGTAGCCGCACTGGCTGTCGTGGATGGGGAGCCCGGTGGCGGCGGCGGTGAGGCGCGAGAAGACGAGCGAGCCGAGGTAGCGGTCGCGCGGCATCTGGGCGATCGACGGGCGCGCGAAGCGGTTTCCCTTCACGTAGTCGGCGACACCGGCCGCGATGGGCGCCACCAGCGCCGGCAGGTCCGTGGGGCTCATCTGCCCGTCGCCCGCCATGACGACGAGGGCCTTGCGCTCTCCCGGGTGGAGGGCGAGGCCCTCGCGGTAACCGGTCGCGATCGCCGCGCCCACGCCACGATTCGAGCCGTGGCAGAGCAGGCGCACGCGCCCGTCGACCGCCTGGACCTCGCGCGCCACCCGCGGCGTGCCGTCGCGGCTCGCGTCGTCGACGACGAGCGCGTGATCGACCCACGCGGGCAGGCCCTCGAGCACCGCGCGGAGGTGCCGCTCCTCGTCGTAGGCGGGCACGACGACGACGACGCGGATCCCTTCGAACATCCCGCCCGCTGCTATCGGCCGGCCCGGGCGCGGCGTCAACCGCGTTCCACGCGCGCGCGCCCGACGAGCGTCGCGCTCATGACACCCATTCGTCACAGCCCAGGGGCGTCGACGGCCTACACTGCGCGAATGGCGAAGATCCTTGTCATCGAGGACGAGGCGGACATCCAGCAGGTCCTCGAGTACAACCTCCGCGACAAGGGGCACAAGGTCGTCGTGGCGGGCCGCGGCGACGACGGGCTCCGCGCGGCGCGCGAGAAGAAGCCCGACCTCGTGCTGCTCGATCTCATGCTCCCCGACATGTCCGGCACCGAGGTCTGCCGCCAGATCAAGGCCGATCCCGCCCTGCGCGGCACGCAGGTGGTCATCCTCACGGCGAAGGGCGAGGAGATCGATCGCGTGGTCGGCTTCGAGCTCGGCGCCGACGACTACGTGGTCAAGCCGTTCAGCGTGCGCGAGCTGCTCCTGCGCATCCAGGCCATCCTCCGGCGGGGCTCGCCCGAGCCCACGGTCGGCGCGGAGATCGTCTTCGGCACGCTGAAGATCGACCGCGACGCGCACCGGGTGTGGTCGGCCGGCGAGGAGCTCGAGCTCACGGCGCTCGAGTTCAAGCTGCTCGTCACCCTGTACGACCGCAAGAACCGCGTGCAGAGCCGCGCCACGCTTTTGAGCGACGTGTGGGGGATCGAGGCCGACATCACGACGCGCACCGTGGACACCCACGTGAAGCGCCTGCGCGAGAAGCTCGGCGTGTCGGGCGACTACATCGAGACCGTGCGCGGCGTGGGCTACCGCTTCGCCGCGTCGCCGGACGACGCGAGCTAGACCCCCTTGCGCAGCGGCGTTCGCGGGCGGCTATTTCCCCTGTCGTTGGCGCTCTTTGCGCTGTTCGGCGCGACGACGCTCGCGCTCACCTCGAAGCTCACGGGCGGCGCCGCGCTCGCGGCGCTCGGGGGCGCGGCGGTGTGCGCCGCGGTGGTGTCGGAGGCCTCGGCGCGGGCGGCCCTGTCGCTCGTGCGCCCGCTCACGGAGGCGGCGCGCCGCATCCAAGAGGGCGATCTGAGCGCGCGGACGCTCGGCGCCCACGAGCAAGAGGAGTCCCGCGAGCTCGGGCAGGCGCTCGATCAGCTCGCCGCCAACCTGGCGCGCACGCTGCGCGAGCTGCGCGAGGAGCGCGACCTCCTGAGCGGCGTGCTCGAGGGCATGCAGGAGGGCGTGATGCTGCTCGACGCCGCGGGCGACGTCGCGCTCATGAACCCCGCGTTCCGCGAGATGCTCCTCGTGCGCAGCGACATGGTGGGCGTGCCGCTGCTGGAGGTGGTGCGGCACGCCGAGCTGAAGGAGCTGTTCGATCGGGCGCGCAAGGTCCGGTCGGCGTGCTCGGGCGAGGTGGAGGTCGGCGGCATCAAGCCCCGGCGGCTGCTCGTGCGCGCCTCGTCGTTCGAGGGCGCGGGCGGCGGCGTGCTCGCCGTGTTCTTCGACGTGACCGAGATCCGCCGGCTCGAGTCGCTGCGCCGCGACTTCGTGGCGAACGTGTCGCACGAGCTGCGCACGCCCGTGACGGCCGTGCTCTCGGCCGCGGAGACCCTGCGCATCGCGCAGCGGCGCGATCCCGAGGCCGCCGAGCAGTTCCTCGCGATCATCGAGCGCAACGGCGAGCGCCTCCAGCGCCTCATCGAGGACCTGCTCGACCTCTCGCGCATCGAGTCGCGCGAGCTCAAGCTCAAGCCCGAGCTGCTCGGGTTCCGGGCCTTCGCCCAGCACGTGGCGACCCTCTTCAAGGAGCGCGCCCAGAAGAAGGACATGCGCGTGCTGGTCGACGTCGCCGACGGCGTCGAGGTCTACGCCGATCGCCGCGCGCTCGAGCAGGTCGTGACGAACCTGGTCGACAACGCCGTCAAGTACTGCCCGGAGGGCTCGTCGGTCACCATCGGCGCGACCCTCGACGGCCCGCTCGCGCGCCTCACTGTGAGCGACACGGGGCCCGGCGTGGAGGCGCAGCACCTGCCGCGCCTCTTCGAGCGCTTCTACCGCGTCGACCCGGGGCGCTCGCGCGACGTGGGCGGCACGGGCCTCGGGCTCGCGATCGTCAAGCACCTCTCGGAGGCCATGGACGGCGGCGTGAAGGTCGCGAGCGAGCCGGGGCGCGGCATGTGCTTCACGGTGAGCCTGCCCGCGCAGAAGATCACGCCGCGCGAGCGACCCTCGAGCCGGGCCCTGCCGTGAGGGCCGCCCGCGAGCGCGAGCCGCGCGTCGGCGGCGTGACTCAGCGCCTCGCCGCGGCGCTCCGTGGCCTCGCGCAGGCCGCGTGCGCCCTGCTCGTGCTCACCGTGGCCGTCATGGTGCTCGCGCTCGCGGTCGGCGCGCGGGGCACGCTCTCCTCTGAGGGCCTCCGGTTCCTCTCCACGACGACCTGGGACCCGGCGGCGGGCCGGTTCGGCGCGCTCACGGTGCTCGGCGACACGCTCCTCACGTCCGCGCTCGCGCTGGCGCTCGCCGTCCCCGGAGGCTTCCTCGTCGCCCTCTACATGACCGAGTTCGCGCCGCCGAGGCTGCGCGGGCCCCTCGCGTCGCTGGTGGAGGTGCTCGCCGCGGTGCCCGGCGTCGTCTACGGCCTCTGGGGGGTCGCGGTGCTCGTCCCCGCGGTGCGCGCCGCCCTCACACGCGCCGAGCCCGGCGCCACGCCTCCGAGCGGCTTCGGGGTGCTCACGGCCGCCCTGGTGCTCGCCCTCATGGCGGTCCCCACGATCACGGCCGTCATGCGCGACGTCATTTCGTCCGTGCCCGCGTCGCTGCGCGAGGCCGGGCTAGCGCTCGGTGGGACGAGGTGGGAGGTGGTGCGCCACGTCGTCCTGCCGCACGCCCGCGCGGGCCTCTTCGCCGCGGTGATGTTGGGCCTCGGCCGCGCCCTGGGCGAGACGATGGCCGTGTCGATGGTGATCGGCGGCAAGGCGCCCTCGACGCCCTCGCTCCTCGCGCCGGCGCACACGGCGGCCAGCCTGCTCCTCGCGGAGCTCGGCGGGGCCACGGGCGCGCACGCCTCGGCCCTGAGCGAGCTCGCGCTCGTGCTCCTCGTCACGACCGTCGCCTTCAACCTCGGCGCCCACGGCGTCGTGCGGCGCACCCTCCGGCGGCGCTCGGCGGGGCTCTCGACCGGCCCGTCCGAGGGCGAGCTCGGCGAGGCGCCATGAGCCCGGGCGCGCCCAGCTCGCCCACCGCGGCCCGCGCCCGACCCGGCCCTCGCACCTCGGGCGGGCACCGCTCCGAGCGCACCCTGGCCTCGCGGCGGGCGAGCGAGGCCCTCGTCCGCGGGCTCGCGACGGCCGCCACCGCGCTCACCGTGGTCGCGCTCGGCGAGGTGCTCCTCTCGGTGATCGTGTACGGCGCGCGCGGGCTCGCAGAGACCCGGGGAGGGGGCGCGCTGCTCCGCGCCGCCCTCGGCACCGCCGAGGTGGTGGGCGCGGCCTGCGCGGTGGCCCTCCCCGTGGGGTTCTTCGCGGGCGTGCACCTCGCCGAGGCCCGCGCGGGCCGCCTCGTGGCCGCGGCGCGCGTCGCCGCCGACGCGCTCGCGGCGATCCCGTCGGTCGTGTTCGCGGTGTTCGCGGCGGTCGTCGTCGCGGCCACCGGCGCGCGCCCCTCGGCCCTCCTCGGGAGCGCCGTGCTCGCCCTCGTGATGGTGCCCACGGTCGCCCGCGCGACGGAGGTCGCGGTCCGCAGCGTGCCGGAGCGCCTCC
>DAORJJ010000227.1:0-9840 GCA_035439005.1 Polyangiaceae bacterium
CTGCTGCGGCGTCGCGCGGAGCAGAGCGCCATGCCCGAGGACGAGGCGGGCTTCCGCTTCGATCTGGCCGCCGTCCTCCGCGAGAAGGTCGGCGACGTGGAGCGCGCGATCGACGAGTACGAGACGATCGTCGCCCTCCTCGGCGACTCCCCCCGCGCCCCTTACCGAGAGACGGTGCAGGCGCTCGAGTCGCTCCTCGCAGACGACGATCACAAGGTCCGGGCCGTCGAGATCCTGCGTCCCCTCTACGAGCGCGCAGACGACTGGCAGCACATCGTCTCCGTCAACGAGCACCGCCTCGCGATCGCCTCCGACGTCGGCGAGCGCGTGTCCGTGCTGCGCGAGAACGCGCGCCTCCTCGAGGAGCGCGGGAACGCGCCGGGGCGCGCCTTCGACGCGCTTCGTGCGGCGTTCGTGCTCGACCCCGACGACGGTGGCACGCGCGAGGAGCTCGATCGCCTCGCGGTCGCGACCGCCCGCTGGGACGATCTCGCGGCGACGTACGAGGAGGGCATCGCCGCCACCGACGGCCTCGGCAAGCAGGGGCTGCTCGACGCGCTCGCGCGGCTGCACGACAAGCGGCGCGACGATCCGCGACGCGCGCTCGAGGCCTACGAGCGCCTCTTCAAGCTCGACGAGTCGGACCTTCGTCCGCTCGACGAGATGGTCGATCTGGCCACGTTGCTCTCCGACTGGGCCGTCCTCGTGAAGGTGCTGGCGCGGCGGGGGGAGCTCATCCACTCCGACGAGGATCGCGCGAGCACGTGGCGGCGCATCGGCGAGGTGCGGCGCGACATGCTCGACGACGCGCACGGCGCCACCGACGCCTACGAGCAGGCGCTGGAGCTCGAGCCGGCGAACGCGTTCACGATCGACAACCTCATCCCGCTCTACGAGATCAAGAACGACGCGGCGCGCCTCGTCGATCTCTACCGCCGGCGCATCGAGCTCTGCGGCGAGGACGACGCCGAGCTCAAGTTCGGGCTGCTCCTCAGCGCCGCGGAGCGCTACGAGAAGGGCCTCGGCGAGCGGCGCGAGGCCATCACGCTGCTCACCGAGGCGCTCGAGGTGAAGCGCGACTCCGTCGAGGTGCTCGAGCGCCTCGGCGCGCTCTACGAGGGCGAGGCGCTCTACCCCGAGCTCCACGAGAACCTCCGAGCGCGCGCAGCGCTCGAGGGAGACATCGAGCGGCGCCGAGCGCTGAAGAAGCGAATCGGGCGGCTGCTCGCGAAGGAGCTGGACGACCCGGCGCTCGCGCTGACCGCCTACTCCGACGTGCTCGCGATGGGCTTCGACGCCGACTCGGTCGCCGCGATCCGCGCGATCGGCGAGTCGCGCGAGGAGTTCCGCCGTGAGGCCGCCGAGCTCGTCAGCCCGATCCTCCTCGCCGAGGGCAAGTTCGCGGATCTCGTCGAGGTCCTCGAGCTGCGCCTCATGGCGGAGACGGAGCCCTTCGAGCGAGCGAAGACGCTGCGCGAGATCGCGGTGCTCGCGGAGTCGCAGCTCGAGTCCCCCGTGAAGGCGGAGGGCGCGCTCCTGCGGGCGCTCAGCGAGGAGCCCGCGCACGCGGAGACCCACGCGGAGATCGAGCGCCTCGCGCGCCTCGTCGGTCGCCCGGGCTGGGAGCTCTACGCCGAGGCGCTGCTCGAGCGCGCCACCTCGGTCTTCGACGCCGCGGTGACCTCGGACCTCTACTCCCGCCTCGGGAAGGTCGAGCGCCATCAGCTAGGGGACGCGCGCAAGGCCGCCGAGGCGTTCCAGCGCGCCGCCGAGCAGGGCGGCGACACCGTCGACGTGCTCGTCGCGCTCGAGTCGGTGTTCGGCGAGCTTGGAGACAGCGCAGCCCTCGCCGACGTCCTCGAGCGCCGCATCGCCCTCGAGGAAGACAGCGCGAGCGCGGCGGATCTCATCCACCGCCTCGCTTGCCTCCAGATCGAGTCGCTCTCCGCCAAGGCCCTCGGCCTCGCCACGCTCCGGTCCGCGCTCGAGCGCGTGCCCGCGCACGGTCCCAGCCGAGAGCTCATGGAGAAGCTCCTGGACGACGCCGATCTGTTCGAGGACGCGTTTGAGGCGCTCGAGACCGTCTACCGGTCCCTCTCGCTCAGCCGCGAGCTCGCCGAGCTCTTCGCCAAGCGCGTCGGCAGGGCGGAGGGCGTCAAGGCCCGCGTCGCGGCGCGCCTCGAGCACGCGCGAGTCCTCGAGGCCGAGGCGAACGATCTCGCGGGGGCGCAGCGCGCCCTCGAGGCCGCCATGGGGGACAGCCCCCTCGAAATCGACGTGCAAGTCGAGCTCGAGCGCGTCGCCGGCATCACCGGCCAGTGGGCGGAGGCCGCGAACGCGGTGGCCGCCGCGCTCGACGCCAACCAAGCGTCTCGGAGCCAGTCGTCGCTCAACCTCGACTCGTTCGAGGCGCCTGTCGAGCTCTGGGTGCGCATCGCGGGCTGGCGTCGCGATCGCGCCGCCGACGCCGCTGGCGCCGAGGCCGCGCTCCGGAAGGCGATCGGGCTGGACGGCGAGAGCCTCGAGGCCCTCCGTGCGCTCGAGGCGCTGCTCCGCGTCCCCGCGCGGGAGCGGGATCTGGTCGACGTGCTCCGGAGCCTCGCCAAGGTCGAGACCGACCCGTCGGAGAAGGCCAAGCTGCTCCGCGAGGCCAAGGAGATCGCGCAGAACACGCTCGGCGACGCCGCTCTCGCGGAGTCGGCGCTGCGCGAGCAGCTCGCCGAGAACGAAGCCGACGACTGGGCGCTCGGGGAGCTCATCGCGCTCCGTGAGCACGCGGCCGACTACGCGGAGGTCACCACGCTGCTGCTCAAGCGCGCGGAGAACACGATGGATGGCGGCGAGGCCCTCGAGCTCCGCCGGCGCGCGGCGACGGTGGTCCAGGAGAAGCTCGGTGACAAGGACCGCGCGATCTCCCTTCACCAGGAGATCCTGGACTCGGAGCCCACAGACGAGCGCGCTGCGCGCGCGCTGCGTGATCTCTACGCCGAGACGGGCCGTGACAAGGAGCTCGCGCGGCTCCTCCTGAACCTCATCGACAACGCGACGACCCCGGCGGAGCGCGTCGCGCTCCGGATCGATCTCGCGCGGCTCCAGACCGACAAGTTCGCCGCGCCGAACGACGCGATCGACACCTTGAACGCGGTGCTCGAGGAGGAGCCCGACGAGCGCGACGCGGCGATCCTGCTCTCCGAGATCCTCGAAAAGACGGGGCAAGACGACAAGCTCGCCGACCTCCTCGACACCCAGATCGCTCGCGCGAAGGAGCGCGGGGACGCCGCCTCGGAGCTCGCCCTGAAGGTGCGCCTCGGGCAGGTGCTCGAGGGCCGGCTGAAGGACGCGGGGCGCGCCCTCGCCACCTTCGAGTCCGTCCTGGAGCACGAGCCGCTCCACCGGGACGCGCTCGAGGCCGTCGCGCGCATCGCCGAGAGCCGCGCGGACTATGCCCGCACGGAGCTCGCGCTCGTGAAGCTCGTCGAGGTGGCCGCGCCCGACGAGGCGAAGGCGTTCGCGCTCCGCCTCGCGGACGTGCGGCTCAAGCTCGACCAGCTCGACGGCGTCGAAGAGGCGCTGAAGCAGGCCATCGCCCTGGTCCCGCCGGGACGCGACGTCCGCCCGCGCCTCCTCTCGGCGTTCGAGCGCCGCAAGAAGTGGCCCGAGCTCGCCGCGCTCCTCGCGGAGGAGGCCGACCTGGCGCGGGCGGGCGGATCGCCCGCCGCAGACGCCGAGGCCGTCAAGCTCCTCCGCCGCGCGGCGGAGATCCACATCACCGAGCGCAGCGCCCCGGCCGACGCGATCCCCGTGCTCGAGCGGGCGACCGAGCTCATGCCCGAGGACCGGGACCTGCTGCTCCTGCTCTGCGACGCATACACGGCGTCGGGGCGCGAGCAAGACGCCACCGTCGTGCTCGAGCGCATCATCGCCTCGTTCGGCACGAAGCGGACGAAGGAGCTCTCCGTCTACCACCACAAGCTGGGCAACGCGCTCGCGCAGCTCGGCAACAAGGACGTGGCCATCGCGCAGCTCGATCTCGCGTTCAAGATCGATCCAGGATCGGTGTCGGTGCTCCGCGATCTCGGCGTCCTCGCGCTCGACACGGGCGACCTCGAGCGCGCGCAGAAGACCTTCCGCGCGCTGCTCCTCCAGCGCCTCGACGGCACGTCGGGGATCTCGAAGGGTGAGGTGTTCTTCTACCTGGGTGACATCAGCCACCGGCAGGGCGACGCCGCCAAGGCCAAGCAGATGCTCGAGCGCGCGCTCGAGAACGAGCCCGACCTCGAGCGGGCGAAGGTGATGCTCGAGTCGCTGAAGGCGTGATCCGCGTGCGCGAGGGGCTCGGCTTCGTCGTCGGGCTCCTCGTGCGGCTCTGGCTGTTCACTCTCCGCGCGCGCGTGCTCGTCGACCCTGCGCTCGAGGCGGCGGGCTCCCGTCCCGGTGTGCCGTGGGTGCTGGCGTTCTTCCACGGCACGCAGTTCCCGCTGCTGGCGTGGCGGCGGCGCAGGCGGACCTCGGTGCTGGTCAGCCTGTCGCGGGACGGCTCGCTTCAGGCGGGCGTCCTGCGCGCGCTGGGCTTTTCGGTCGTCCGTGGGTCCACGAGCGCGGGCGGCGCGCGGGGCGCCGCGTCGCTCGTGCGGCGCGCCCGGGCGGGCGACGATCTGGCGTTCGCGGTCGACGGACCTCGTGGGCCGCGGGGGAGCGTGAAGCCGGGCGCGGCCTGGGCCACGCGCCACGCTCGCGGCGTCCTCGTGCCGATGGGGAGCGCCGTGACGCGCGGGCACGTGTTCGCGCGCGCGTGGGACCGGTACGCGGTCGCGTGGCCCTTCGCCCGGGTCGCCATCGCCCTCGGCGCGCCCCTCCCGGCCGACGCCACGGACGCGCAGCTCGGCGCCGCGATCGAGGCCGCCAACCGCCTCGCGGCCGCGTCGCTGGCCGTGCCTGCCGCCCCGCCCGTGGAGGCCGTTGAATAGGCGGGGCGGGGTCCCGGTCCAACGCGAGGCAAACCCGAACCTAACGACCCTACGGAGTCACTTCATGCGCATCGCTTCTGCTCTCGTCGGCCTCCTCGTCCTCGGCGCGGCCTCCGCCTGCACCCTCAGCACCGTGACCAACCCGGACGGCTCGGTCACCATCACGGGCAAGTCGAAGACGCGCTTCGTGTCGGCGGACAAGCCCGTGCGTGAGCAGGCGTACACGGGGCAGGCGATCGAGGTGTTGAACGACGGCGTCAACCCCGGGTCCGGCGCGGGCATCGTGATCACCGGCAGCCCCGGCGCCACCAAGGTCGTGGCCACCGCGACCATCGTCTCCTGGGCGGACGGCGCCGAAGAGGAGAACGCGAAGTCGGCGCAGCGCGACGTGGTCGCGTCGTTCACGATCGCCGAGGTCGGCGGAAAGATCGTGGTGCGCTGCGGGCACGCGAAGCAGGACTACGGCACGGCGAACGTGGGCAGCTCGGGCTGCGAGGGGCTGACGGTCACCGTGCCCGCCGGCGACGCGGCCAAGCCCGTCTCGGTCGTCGCGAAGAATGGCAACAGCGACCTCCAGGTGTCGGGCATCACGGGGAGTCTCACCGCCGAGGCGCAGGGCGCGGGCGACGTCGAGGCGTCGGTCACGCCCACGAAGGGCAGCGTCATCTCGGTCGCCGCGGAGTTCGACGCGACCCTCAAGCTGCCCGCGAGCTTCGCGGCCGACAAGATCACCCTCCAGGCGAACGACGCCAAGGACATCGACACCACGGCGTTCCCGGGCGTGAAGTCCGGCGAGGGCTTCGGCGCCGCCGGCGAGGGCGCGTCGAGCATCACGGTGCGCAGCGTCGGCCTCATCGGCAAGGTGAAGCTCGCCAAGCAGTGAGCGCCCCGGACACCTGTGCTAGTCCGCTGAGCCCGTGCTTCTCTGCGTCCCCCCGGTGAGCCCCGTCGCCTCGCGCCGAACGAGGTCTCCTCTCGCGTACGCGTGGGTGCCGTGAAGCTCGCGGCCATCAGCGTCGACCTCGACGAAATCCCGAACTACTACGCCATCCACGGGCTCTCGCCGCCGACAGCCGCCGCGGCCCTCGTGTACGACCTCGCGGTGCCGAGGCTCATGGACGAGGCGGCGGCGGGCGGCTACCCGCTCACGCTCTTCGCGGTGGGCGCCGATCTCGCCCGCGCCGCGTCCAGCGCGGCCCTCGCGCGGGCCGCGGGCGAGGGCCACGAGATCGCGAACCACTCGCTCGATCACAGGTACGATCTCACCCGCCTGCCGCGAGGGGAGATCGTGCGGCAGATCGACCTCGGGGCCGCCGCCATCGAGCGCGCCGTTGGGCGGCGCCCGCGCGGCTTCCGCGCGCCGGGCTACACGATCACGGACGAGGTCTTCGACGCGCTCGACGAGCTCGCCGTCGTCTACGACTCGTCGGTGTTCCCGTGCCCCGCCTACTGGGCCGCGAAGGCCGCGGCCGTCGGCATGATCCGCGTCCGGGGCCGCGAGAGCCGCAGCGTCGTGGACACCCCGCGCGTGCTCACGGCGCCCACTCGCCCGTACCGCGTCGGCCGGCCGTACCACGGTCGCGGGGCGGGGCTGCTCGAGCTGCCCATCCAGGTCACGCCGGGCCTGCGCCTCCCGGTGATTGGCACGAGCCTCACGCTCGGCGGTCCGCGCGTGGCGCGCTGGCTCGTGGGCGCGTGCGCGGGCGAGCCGCTCGTGAACCTCGAGCTGCACGGCATCGACCTGCTCGACGCGGCCGACGGCCTCGGGGCCTTGGCTCCGCACCAGCCTGACGTGCGCGTCCCGCTCGCGCGCAAGCGCGCGGCCCTCCGGGCGGCGGTCGACGTCTTGAAGCGTGCAGGATACACGTTCGTGACGCTCGAGGAGGCGGCCGCGGCGCTCGGGCCCGAGGCGTGAGCGCGGCCTTCAGCCGCGTGAGGCGACGCGCCGCACGTTCTGGACGTCGACGCCCGCGTTGCGGATGAACTCGCGCGCCTCCTCGCTGTCGCCGAAGGCGAGCTCGTCGGGGGTGCCACGCGCGACGATGCGTCCGCGGATGAGCAGGAGCGCCTGGTGCGCGATGCGAAAGCAGCTCGCGATGTCGTGGGAAATGACGAGGCTCGTCACGCCGAACCGCTCGCGCATCTCCTCGATGAGGTCGTCGACGAGGCGGCTCGTGAGCGGGTCGAGGCCGCTCGTGGGCTCGTCGTAGACGAGGATCGGGGGCTCGAGCATGAGCGCCCGCGCGAGGCCGACGCGCTTGCGCATGCCGCCCGAGAGCTCGCTCGGGAACTTCTTGATGACGCTCGGATCGAGGCCGAGGATGGTGAGCTTGTCGACCACGCGGTCCTTGATCTCCGCGGCCGAGAGCTTCGTGTGCTCCACCAGCGGGAAGGCCACGTTCTCGAGCACCGTGAACGAGTCGAGCAGGGCCGCGTACTGGTAGACCATGCCGAAGCTCTTGCGGACGTTGTTCAGCGCGCGCTCGCTGAGCCCGACGATGTTGGTGCCGTTGATCCAGATCTCTCCGCTCGTGGGCTGCTCGAGCGCGACGATGAGGCGCAGCAACGTGGTCTTGCCGGCGCCAGAGCCGCCGATGATGACCGTCGTCTCGTTCCTGCGGGCGTCGAAGTCGATCCCCTTCAGCACCTCTTGCTCGCCGAAGGTCTTCCGCACGCGCTTGAGCGAGATGATCACCTCGGAGTTGGACTGCAGCGCGCCGTGCTCGGAGGTCATGGCGCGCAGCGTGCCGCACGCGCCAACGCGTCGCAAGTCCGCGCGATCGGGGTCGCGTTGGCGAGGGAACTTGCTACCTTGCGCCGCATGACCCCCGCCGAGTTCGACGCCGCCCTGAAGGCCCTTGATATCCCAGCAAAAGCAGGCGCTTACGTGCCTCCCGACGGGGTCAGTCTCACGCTGCACGTCGCGTCTGGCGGCAGCAGCCTCGCGATCGGGCGGGTCGAGCACCTGCGCCTCGCGGGCGACCTCGTGGTCGCGCGCTCCCCGAAGACCACGACCGCCGTCCTGCTGGCGGGGATCGTCGCCATGGGCCGCGAGGGCTCGGGCACCGAGGGGCGTCGCCCGGCCGGCTTCGGGGCGTGAAGGTCGCGCGGGTCGTCTCGACGACCCTCGCCCAGGTGGCCCCCCCGGCGCGCGCCCTCGCGGCGTTCGCCCTCGCGTGGGTGTTCGGCGCGGCCCTGCGCGTACGGCGGGGACACGTCGAGCGCGCCCTCCGCCGCGCGGGCCTCACGCTCCCGGCGATGGCCGTCTACCGTGAGCTGGCGCGAAACGTCGTCGATCTGCTCGCCGTCGCGTGCTCGCGCGAGCCTACCCTCGTCGCGCTGTGCCCAGGTGCGCGCGCGTCGCTCGCCCGCGCGCGCGCGCGCGGCCCCGTCGTGATCGCCGCGTCGCACACCGGCAACTGGGAGCTCGCGGCCTTCGCGCTCGCGGCGCTCTGCCCCGTGAGCGTGGTAGCGAAGCGCCAGGGCGTCGGCCTCGCGGATCGGTTCGCGCGCGCCCTCCGCGCGCGCTTTGGCGTAGGGGTGATCGAGCCACGGGGGGCCATGGCCGCGGCGGCCGCCGCCCTCCGAGCTGGGCGTGTGGTCGCGATGCCGATCGACCAGGTCCCCGACCGCGCCGAGCACGGCGAGCCCTGCGCGTTCCTCGGCGCCGAGGCGCTCGTCGACCGCGCCCCCTTCGTGCTCGCGCGGCGCGCGCGTGCCTCGGTGCTGGTCGCGGCGTGCGAAGGCGGCGAGGTGAGCGTGCTCGGCGAGGTGAGCGTGGACGACCCGCGCGAGGCCGCGCGCGCCGCGACCGCGCTGCTCGAACGCCACGTGCTCGCGCACCCGGCGTCGTGGCTCTGGCTCCACAGGCGCTGGCGCCGCCCACCCGAGCGCGCGCGCCGGTAGGTACGCCGGTCAGAACGTGTAGTGCACCTCGACGGGCACGGTGAAGTTGAACGCGGTGGTGCCGAGCGCCGCCCCCAGCGCCTCCACCGACTCCGACCCCGCGCTCGCGAAGAGGCCGAGGCCCGAGCGGAGCTGGAAGTTCTTCGTGACTTGGTAGCCCACGTCGAGGTGGAGCGCGGCGGCGAACCCCCGCGTGCTCAGCGACTCGTCGACCGGCGGGCCGCCCTCCTTCAGCTGCAGGCGCCGATCGCTGCCGCCGAAGTAGAACCCGAGGCCGAGCCCGGGCGTCAGCGCGAAGCGCGCGGTGATCGGGAACGTGTAGTGTGCAGTTACTTCCGTGAGCCAGTCGATCTCGCCCGAGCCCCCGCCGCCCTCCCGACCGCTGGAGCGGCTCAAGAGCCCGAACGAGACCCCGAGCGCGATCCGGTCCACGACGTGGACCTGGAGGGTGGGGGTGAAGCGAAAGAAGAACGTCGTGCTGCTCTCGTTGTCGCCCACGACCGACGCGGCCGACGCCCCCGTGTAGCTGAAGGCGCTGCGGAGCCCCAGCATCCACGCGCCGCGCTGCCAGGGAAGCACGGGCGACTCGGGCGGTCGCGCGGCGATGGGCGGGGGCGGTGAGCCGCGCTTCATGTGCTCGTAGTCGGTGAAGGGGCTCGGCTGCGCGCGGGCAGGTCGGGTGACGCCGCCCATCAGAGCGAGGACGGCGTGCCCTACGAGGACGGCGGGGGCGAGCTTCGTGCGAAGGGTCATGGGGCTCCGTCGGCGAGCTCGAGCTCGATCTCGTACGGGGGCGCGCTCTTCGTGGCGACCGCGGCCTCGGCCTCGACGAGCGCCTCGGGGACGCCGCGCGCGACGAGCGCACGCTGGAGGGCGAGCGCCTCGACGGCGCGGACATCCCGCTCCATTTCAGGGGAGCATCGATCGCCTTCGTCACCGGTGGATTGATGAGCCTCGCCTTCATGGG
>DAORJJ010000228.1:0-9826 GCA_035439005.1 Polyangiaceae bacterium
CGCCGCACGCGATGGGGCCGCGGCCGGTGGGCGCGCCGACGCCTCTGCAGCCGCAGCAGCCGCTGCAACCCCCGCCGCGCATGACCACGGGAGGCTTCGCGGCGGCGCCGACACCGTCGACCCCAGTCCTCGGGAAGAAGCGCCCCCCCATCACGGGCGGTTTTGGGGCCGTGCCCTCGACGCGGGTCACCGTGAAGCTCCCCGAGCCCGGCACGCTGCTGCGCTCGACGCGCGGGGAGTACCTCGTCACGTCCGTGCTCGGCGCCGGCGAGTTCGGCGCCGTGTTCGACTGCATCGGCCCGTTCGATCAGCACTACGCCGTGAAGGTCATTCGACCGGCGAACCGCCCCTACGCCGAGGTGCAGGCGGAGTGGGCGCGCGAGGCCTCGCGGCTCATGTCGCTGCGCCACCCGAACGTGGTCTACATCCACGACGCCTTCGAGCAAGAGGCGCTCTTTTACCTCGCCCTCGAGAAGTGCGAGCACTCGCTGAAGGACATGCTCGGCGAGCCGATGCAAGAGGGGCTCGTGCTCGAGCTCACGCGACAGCTCCTCGCGGCCGTGCAGTTTCTGCACGACAACGACGTGGTCCACGACGACCTCCACGCCGGCAACGTGCTCGTGCGGCACGTCACCGACCGCCCCGTCGTGAAGATCAGCGACTTCGGGATCAGCCACGAGCTGCGCGGCATGACCGCGATCCGCCCGAACGTCGTGCACCACGCCATCATGGCGCCGGAGATCCTCTCCACCGGCTACACGAGCAAGCAGAGCGATCTCTACCAGGTGGGGCTGCTCCTCTTCTGGATGGTGACGGGCGAGTCCGCCATTCCACCGCAGCTCGGCTACAACGAGCTCGTCCGGCTCGTCTCGGAGGGCGAGCCGCGCCGCCGGGCGGAGGCCATCGGCACGCCCCTCGGCGCGCTCATCGCGAAGATGCTCCGGCGTCGAGAGGCGTTTCGCTACACGTCGGCCCGCGAGGTCTGGGCCGATCTGCGGGAGCTCGCCACGTGGAAGGAGCGGCAGCTCTTTCCACGGAGGTGAGCGCTACCGGCGACGACGACGCGCCGCGAGCGCCGCGGCGAGCGCGAGCCCGAGGCCCGCGATGGCCACGCCAGCAGGTCCGGCCGGGCGAGGACCCGCGGCGCAGCTGTTCGACTCGGCGTCCTCCGGCCGGAGCCCCGAGATGCGCACGCCCGCGTCCTCCTCGGGCAGCGGGATGACGCCGGGAGCCCCGCTCGGCGCCGGGGGCGGCGGCGCGGCGTCGGGCGCGGGGGGCGGCGGGGCCGCGTCCGGAGGCTCGGGCTGCATGACCGAGAAGTCTCCGCACGAGTAGAACGTCGCCGTGGCGCCGGTGCCGGGCTGCGCGGGCGCGGGGCTCGGGCAGCCAGCGGCGACGTTCACGAGCTGCCGCACCGCCACCGTGCACGTGGCCCCACCCCGGCACGCCTGCGGAACCGCGAGCGGCGCCGAGATCACGCGCGCGGCGGTCGCCTGGTCGTCCGTGACCTGAAACACCCCGCCGAGCTGCGCGCCGGCGGCGTTCAGCATGACGACCTGGAAACAGCCGAGGCTGGTGTCGCCCGCCCCGTCGGCGAAGGACACGTTGACGGTGGTCGTCCCCTCTGGATACGCTTTCGCCCCCCCCGCGGCGACTCCGCCGCAGGGAGGGTTCGCGTTCAGGCTGTCGGTCGCCGACCGCGACGGCGGCTCCATGACGCGCACCTTGGCGAGCGAGGCCCGGGGGAGCCAGGCGAGGACGACGGCCGCGACGGCCGCGAAGTGAGTCATGGCTCGGGTACGCATGCGCCATCATGGTAGCACGGCGCGCGACCGGCAAACCGCTCCGCCCGCCCGCTGCCTGGTGGTGGTATGTACCCGGGGTCGTGCCAGGCCCCGAAGACGTCAAGCCGGTTCTCCTCGGGCGGTACGCGCTCGTCGCCAAGATCGCCGACGGTGGCATGGCGACGCTCTACCTCGGGCGCGCGGCCGACGGAGGGCCGGACGACCTCGCGGCCCTCAAGGTGATCAAGGACGGGCTCACGGGGGACGAGGTGTACGAGGCCATGTTCCTCGACGAGGCGCGGATCCTCTCGATGCTCTCCCACCCGAACGTGATCCGCACCCACGGCTTCGGCATCACCCCGGGCGGGCACGGCTACATCGCGATGGAGCTCTTGCTCGGGCGCACGCTCGCCGACGCGTGGGACGAGCACGCGCGAGACGACGAGACCATGCCGCTCGCGCTCGGCGCGTGGATCTGCGCTCGCGTGGCGGAGGGGCTCCACTCGGCGCACGCGCTGCGCGACGAGAACGGGGAGCTCTTGCGCATCATCCACCGCGACGTGAACCCCTCGAACGTGTTCCTGACCCACGACGGCCAGGTCAAGCTCATCGACTTCGGCCTCGCCCACGCCCGCAAGCGCGCGGCGAAGACCGGCGACGGCATCGTGAAGGGCAAGATCCCTTACCTTGCGCCCGAGCAGACGAAGCGCACCGACATCGACCGCCGCGTGGACATCTTCGCGCTCGGCGCCACGCTCTGGGAGGTCTGCACGGGGCGGCGACTGTTCAAGCGCGACACCGACGCGGGCACGCTGCAGGCGGTCCGCGACGCCGACATCCCCGACGTGAGGCGCCTGCGCCCCGACATCCCCGACGCGCTCGCCACGATCGTGCACCGGGCCCTCGCCGAGGACCCCGCGGACCGGTACGGCACCGCCGGCGAGCTCCACCGCGCCCTCGACGCTTTCCTCGACGCCGAGTACGGCCACGTCGAGCGGGCCGCGCGTGCGGCGGAGCTCGGCGCCTACCTCGACGCCCATTTCCCCGGGGAGCGCGCGCGGCAGCTCGCCTGGGTCGAGGCGGCGCGTGGGGCCTCCACGACGTTCGCGCCCACGGTTCCCCCGCCCGCGCCGGTCGCGGCCGCCCCTGCGGGCGCCACGACGCCCGCGGACGCCGCGAGCGAAGAGGCTCTTGGCCGCCCTCGCGTGCCGATCGCGGTGGTCGTCACCCTCGGCCTCGTCGTCGCCGTGCTGCTCTTCGCCCTCGCGGCGCTGAGGAGCTGACGCGGCGCGAGCCCCGCGCCGCTGCTACAGCTTCCGGATGAACTCGAGGACGCGGCGGTCGCCTTGCTCGACGAAGCCGAGCTCTACGCGGTCGCCCACGTCGAGCCCGTCGAGCTGCGCGGGGGTCGCCGGGTGAAACGCCATGGTCATGGCGGCCATGTAGCCCGGGATGTCGTCGTGGGCGATGTTCACGTAGCGACGCGCTTTGCCGAACGATTTGATGGTGCCTCGGGTGGTGTAGCGGTCCACCGCGCGGGCGGCGCGCGGCGCCGCGACGACCAGGGCCGAGAGGAGGCCGAGCGAGAACGCGCGTCGGGTGGCCATGCGACGGAAGCTAGCGCCGGTGGCCCCGAGGTCAAGTGACGGTCGTCACGTGACGTGCGCGGCCTTCACGTGAAGGACAGCACCCCGGCGATGCGAAGCCCCTCGAGCAGCTCGAGCCCTTCGTCGACGGGGAGCCCCGTGATGTCGAGGATCGCCTCGACGTTCACGCGCCCGTCGACGAGCGACACGATGAAGCCCTCGCGGTGGTCGAGCATCGCGTGGCGGAAGCGATCGTCCGAGAGCGCGCGGCGGGGCACGCGGCGCATCACGTAGGGGTCGCCGAGGAGGCTCGCCGAGCCCAAGCGGGGCCGCAGCTCGGCGGACCCGGCGCCCCGGCTCTCCGGCGCGGCCATGCGATACGAGGTGGGGCCGTCCGGCCCGTCGGCGTGACGTGGCACACCGCCCACGGGCGGCGCTGTGTCGCGCTCATGCGGGTCGTCGTCGCGCGACCCGCCCGATGCCCCCTCCGTCACATGCACCCCCACCATCCGAGGATGGAACGATAACCCAGGCCGCGGAGAGGTCCACCCAAAGGGCGGCGCGCTTTCTCGCGCACCGCATAGTTGCTAGCCTGGCCCCAGAAAATGAGAACCCTTCCGCGCGCACGACGCGTCGCGTCGCTCGCGACCGTGTCCGCGCTCGCCGCGCAGCTGGGCTCGCTGCCGCTCGAGCGAGCAGCCCACGCGCAGGGCAACTACCGCTCGGCGCCGCTCGGGGGGCGCTCCGCCTTGATGGGCGGCACGGGGATCGCGACCGCGCGTGACGGCGCGGCGCCGTTCCTGAACCCGGCGACGATCGCCCACGTGGACGACTCGGGCTTCGCGTTCTCCGCGAATTTCCTCCAGTTTCGCTCCACTTCCGCGCCGCGCTTCCATCGCCCCGGCGCGGTCGATCAGGCCGCGTTCGGGGACCTCCAGCTCGACGAGACCCGCCTCACGACGACCGAGGTGGACCTCATCCCCTCCACGCTGTGCTTCTTCGCGAACCTCAGCGGCAAGACCGAGGACAACGCGCCCCGACATCGCGCGTCCCTCTGCTTCGGCACGCTCGAGCGCGACGTCCAGTCGCGCCTCGCCGTCGGCTACCGCGGCGGCTCGAGCGCCACACGGGTCGAGCAGGGCCAGTCGTTCCTGCACAAGTGGAGCCGGTTCTCGGTGGGCCCCGCGTACAGCGTGAACGTCACCGAGGAGCTCGCCGTGGGGGCGTCGTTGGCCGTCCTCGCCGCGAACTTCGACGACCTCTCGTCGGGGAACACGAGCATCTACTCGGCCGACGGGCGCTACCTCGCGACGGCGCTGGACAACGTCGCCAGCGGCGCGAGCATCGACGTGAACGCCACGCTCGGCGTCACGTACCGCGTGGACAACCACTACCAGCTGGGCTTCGCGGCGACGGTGCCGTCGCTCCATGTGCTCGGCTCGTTCTCGTCGCTCTACCAGACCCAATATTCCGGCAGTGACGACTACGCCTCGTCCCGCCGCGGCGAGGGCGCGTTCCGCGCCTCGACCCCCGCGAAGCTCGGGGCCGGCATCTCGGCCGACCTCCCCAAGACGCGCCTCGAGCTCGACGCGTCCGTCCATTTCCCGCGGGCGCGCTCGACCGAGGCCAGGCTCACCGTGAGCTCGTTCGACACGCGCGCCGGCGCGCGCCCGACGACCGACCAGACGTTCTCGACCGACACGCAGGCCGTGGTCAACACCGGCTTCGGCGTGGAGCGCTTCGTGCGCCCGTGGCTCGGGATCCTCGCGGGTGTCTCCACCGATTTCACCTCCACCCCGCCTCGGTCGGCGGCGCTCGCGCCGGGCGAGGTCAACGCCTTCGCGTTTCCGCGGATGAACCGCGCGTCGGGCTCGATCGGATTCGCTACCTACGCCGAGGGCACCGACTTCGTCGTGGGCATCGAGGGGTCGCACGGGTGGGGCAAGACCTACGCGCTGAACCCGTTCGAGCTGCCCAACCGCTACGTGCCGATCAGCCAGTCCTCATGGGGCTTCATGCTCATCGTCGCGGGCTCCACCAACCTGAAGGCGCTCCGCGCGACGGTCGAGAACGTGGTGAAAGAGCGCAAGAAGTGAGGCTCGCGGCCCGCAGCGCCGTCGCCGGAGCCCTCGCGTGGGCGCTGGCCTCGTGCGGCGCGCCCGCCCCTCGCGCCGCTCCGCCGGACCGCGGGAGCCCGCCTCGCGCGCTCGACTGCGAGCTCGTCGAGTCGTGGCCCGTGGAGACGGCCCTCGATCACGCCGACATCCCCGACGCCACGGGGGTGTGGATCGCCATGATCGACGGCGCGCGCGAGAGCCTCGAGCTCGCCGAGTTCTACCTGAGCGACGCCCCGCCGAGCGCGCGCCCGTCCGCGCTCACGCGGGTCGTCGCGGCGATCGAGCGGGCCGCGGCGCGCGGGGTGCGCGTGCGCGTGCTGGTCGAGGAGGCGTTCTACGCGAAGTACCCCGAGCTGCCCGACGCCCTGGCGGCCACGCGCGGCGTCGACCTCCGCCGCGCCGACGGCAAGCGCCTCTACGGCGGCGGCATCCTCCACGCGAAGTACTTCATCGTCGACGGCCGCGACGCGTACGTGGGCAGCCAGAACTTCGACTACCGCTCGCTGGAGCACATCCACGAGCTCGGCCTGCGCACGCGCGATCCGAGCGTCGTCACGCGCCTCGTCGCGACGTTTCGGCGCGATTTTCGCGCGTCGGGCGGGGAGGCGCCCGCGCCGCCACCGCTCGCGCCGGAGCCCGCCGGCGCCGCGCTCCACTTCGCGGCGAGCCCTCGCGACGCGCTCCCCGACGGCGTCGCGTGGGACCTGCCGCTGCTCGAGGCGCGCCTCGACGGGGCCCGGCGCGAGGTCTTGGTCCAGGCGCTCGGGTACAAGGCGGCGATGCGCGATGGCGCGCCGTTCCTCACCCTCGACGCGGCCCTCCGTCGTGCGCTCGCGCGCGGCGTGCGCGTCACGCTCCAGGTCGGGCGCTGGCACGGCGAGGAGCCCTCGCTGCTCGCCCTCCGGGAGGCCGGGGCGACGGTGCGCGTCCTCGACGTGCCGCCGTGGTCGGGCGGCGACGTGCCGTTCGCCCGGGTGATTCATGCAAAGTACATGGTCGTCGACGGCGAGCGCGCGTGGCTCGGCACGAGCAACTGGGAGGGCGACTACTTCCTGAAGAGCCGCAACGTGAGCGTCTTCGTCGACGATCCCGCGTTCGCCGCGCGGCTCGCGCGCGTGTTCGCCGACGTCGCGCGGGCGCTCCCCGAGGTGCGCTGACGAGACACGCGGCGGCGTCGACGGGTACGCTGCGGGCCATGCCTCGACGCCCTCCGTGGAGCCTGCTCGTGGGCGGCGCGCTCGCGCTGGCGGCCCCCGCGCGCGCCGAGGAGCGCGCGCGCGACCGCGACCGCGTCGTCCGCGAGATGGCGACGTGCGACGCGATCGCGAAGGTGCCCCCGCTCGTCATGCTGGGGGTCTTTGGCGCGCGCGCGATCGTCGCGGGGGCGGGGCGGCCGTTCATCCGCGCGGGCGTCGAGGAGCGCCTCTTCCTCGCCGCGCTGGGCACGGCCGCGGCCGGCCACTCGCTGTGAGTCTCCTCCGTGTTCGCCGGCCACGAGGAGTACGCGCGAGCCTCCCTGAGCCTCGGGCTGCGCTTCGGGCTGCCGGCCGCCGCGGTGGGGCTCACGCTCGGGCTCTACCGCGCGCGCGAGCCGCGCGGCGCGTTCGGCGACGGCGCGAGCGACGTGGTCGGCGTCGCGGTCGCTGGCCTCGCGGTGCTCACGGGGTTTGCGCTCGACTACGCGTGGACCGCGCGCGTCGCGCCCGTCGTGACGCCGTCGCCGACGGGCGCCGTGTTCGGGGTCGGCGGGACCTTTTAGTCCGCCCTCGTGCCTCCACGCGGCCGAACCTACGGGAGCTTCGCGATGAGCTGCTCACCGAGCGCGGGCTGGTCGGTGGCGCCGAACCACTGCGCCCAGACCGCGCGCATGAACTCGAGCCCCCCGACGCCGATGGAGGAGCCGCCCTCGATGGCGAGCACTGTGCGCTTCGTGTCACTGTCGTAGGTGATCGTCACGTGCTGGCCCGCGTGGAGGTTGTGGAACGCGTTCACGAACAGCGCGATCTTGCTGGAGTCGGTGTAGCCGTTGCGCGCGAACCCGGCGCGCAGCGCGCTCTGCATCGTCTCGGCCTTCACGTCGCGGCGCATCGTCCACGCGACCTTCTTCGACACGTCCGCCACCATCACGCGGTGCTTGGTCTTCTCCGCCACGGGGCCGCGGAGGAAGTGCTGGATGTCGTAGATCGCGAACTCGATGGAGTCGACCGTGCGCGTCCGCACGCCCGTCCCGGTCAGCCGCCAGTCGTCCGCCGACGCCCCCGGCGCGAAGAGCAGCGCGACGACGAGAGCCACGAGAGAGGCGAGGGCGCGGGGCGCAGGACGTGAGGGCATATGGGGTGGGATGTCTCCGCTCGTCGGAGCGTTCATCCCCTTACGAACTCGTACGGGCTCGACCGCCGATCGTCCCCTGGCACTCCGCGCGGGCGGGGCTCTTCGTGGGCGCAGCAGGATTCGAACCTGCGACTTCCACCGTGTGAAGGTGGCACTCTACCGCTGAGTTATGCGCCCTTACGAGGTGGAGAAGCCTACCCGAGGCTGCGCGCGGGCGCAAGCGTTCTCGGCGTTCCCGCCGGCAGAGCGGGCGCGCGCCACCGCGGGCGCTTCCTCCCGGGGTCCGGCAGCTTCGCTCGCGCTGTATCCAAATTTCTAAACCCTCGCCCATGGTCTAGCTTCGCCGGCTCCACGCGGCTGCACAAACAATTGAAATCGTTCACTTTCGGCGAATGGCGCTGCCTGGCATGGCCCCTGCTCTATGCCTGGACGGAGGCACCATCATGATCCCCCCGAAGCACCTCACGCTCACCACCAAGGGAGTCCCCGTCCACGCCTGGATCGACGGGGTCGCGTTCGATCCCGGCGCCGAGCAGCAGCTCCGCAAGCTGGCGGAGATCCCGGTCGTCGGGCCGTTCGTCGCCGTCATGCCCGACGTCCACGTCGGGAAGGGCGCGACCGTGGGGAGCGTCGTGCCCACGCGCGCGGCCATCCTGCCCGCGGCCGTCGGCGTCGACATCGGCTGCGGCATGATCGCGCAGAAGACCACGCTGCGCGCGGAGCACCTCCCCGACGACCTCGCGGGCCTCCGCTCGGCCATCGAGGCGCGCATCCCCCACGGCCGCTCGTCGGGCGCGCGCGACAAGGGCTCGTGGCACGACCTGCCTCGCGTCGTCGAGAAGGCGTGGTGCGCCTCGCTGAAGGCGGAGTTCTCGTCGATGTGCGAGAAGCACCCCACGTTCGCGAAGTCGAACAGCTTCGTGCACCTCGGGACGCTCGGCACGGGGAACCACTTCGTGGAGGTCTGCCTCGACGAGTCCGACCAGGTCTGGGTGATGCTCCACTCGGGCTCGCGCGGCGTGGGAAACCTGATCGGGCAGACCTTCATCGAGAAGGCGCGCGAGGAGGCGCTCCGGCTCGACCGGCGCCTGCCCGACCGCGATCTCGCGTGGCTCGACCGAGGCACGGAGGTGTTCGACGACTACGTGCGCGCGGTCGGCTGGGCGCAGCGCTTCGCGAAGGAGAGCCGCGCGCTCATGCTCGCGGCGGCGCTCGACGCGCTCCGCGGGTGGGCCGAGGAGCGAGGCCTCCCGCCGTTCGAGGCGCTCGACGTCGCGGTGAACTGCCACCACAACTACGTCGCCGAGGAGGATCACTTCGGCGAGAAGCTCCTCGTCACGCGCAAGGGCGCGGTGCGGGCGGGCCTCGGCGATCTCGGCATCATCCCGGGGTCGATGGGGACGCGCTCGTACATCGTGCGCGGCAAGGGGAACCCGCTGTCGCTCTCGTCGTGTAGCCACGGCGCGGGGCGCGTGCACAGCCGCACGAAGGCCCGCGAGCTCTTCACGCTCGAGGACCACGCGCGGGCGACGGCGGGCATCGAGTGCCGCAAGGACGAGGCGGTGATCGACGAGACGCCGATGGCGTACAAGCCGATCGACGCCGTCATGAAGGCGCAGGACGATCTCGTGGACATCGTCCACGAGCTGCGCCAGGTCGTGTGCGTGAAGGGGTAAGGGAAAGGGCAGAGGGTGAAGCTCATGATCACGATCGACGGGACCACGGGCGAGGGCGGCGGGCAGGTGCTCCGCTCGTCGCTCGCGCTCTCGATGGCGACGGGGCAGCCCTTTCGCGTCACGAACATCCGCAAGAAGCGCGCGAAGGCGGGGCTCTTGCGGCAGCACCTCACCTCCGTCCTCGCGGCGCGCGACGTCGCGGGGGCGGAGGTGGTGGGCGCCGCCATGGGCTCGACGGAGGTCACCTTTCGGCCGAAGCGCGTCAAGGCGGGGAGCTACTCGTTCGCCGTGGGCACCGCCGGCTCGTGCCTGCTCGTGCTCGCGACGATCCT
>DAORJJ010000229.1:0-9823 GCA_035439005.1 Polyangiaceae bacterium
CGCCCGCCGGGCCCTCGCCACGGGCCACGCCGTGCAGGTCTACCCCGGAGGCGACCACGACGCGTGCCGCAGCTACGCGCGCCGCGACGAGGTCGTCTTCGCGGGGCGGCGCGGGTACGTCGCCCTCGCGCGCGAGGCCGGCGTGCCGCTCGTGCCCGTGGTGTCGCACGGCGCGCACGCGGCGCTCTTGGTGCTGTGGGACGGCGCGCCGCTCGCCGAGGCGCTCGACCTCCCCCGGCGCCTCCGGCTCGCGACGTTCCCCGTCTCGCTGGCGCTCCCGTGGGGCCTGTGGCTCGGCCCGCTGCCGGGCTACTGGCCCCTGCCGACGCGCATCACGGTGCGCGCGCTGCCGCCGATCTCGCCGGTGGGCGACGACGCCACGGTCGACGCGCGGGTGCGCGCCGCGATGCAGGCCGAGCTGACACGGCTCGCGCGACGCGCGCGACCCCGAGCCCCGGAGAGAGCCCCATGAGCCGCGACTCGGTGACCGACCTCGCAGCCCTCACGACCCCCGAGCTCGAGCGCCGGCTCGAGCGACTCTTCGCCGCCGAGCCCGCGCTCCGCCCGCGGGCCGAGGAGCACGACTACCAGCTCACCTACCCGCCCGCCGTCGCGGTCGAGAAGGCCCGCTACGCGCGCGCCCCGAGCGACGCGGAGCTCCGCGAGCTCGGCCTCGGCGCGCTCGAGGGGGTCGCCTTCTATTTCCACTTCGGGTTCTGCGCGTACCGGTGCCGGTACTGCTTTCACTACGAGCTCAAGACCCGGCGCGACGACGCGCTCATGGAGCGCTACGTCGACGCGCTCGCGCTCGACCTCGACCGCGCGAAGGCGCTCGTAGGCGAGAAGAGAAACCTCCTTTACTTTCTCGGCGGCGGCACCCCCACCGCGCTCCCCACGGCCCTCCTCGAGCGCTTCCTCGATCGGCTGGTGAGCACCCTCGGGCCGCCCCCCACCGCGCTGAGCACGGTGGAGGCGAAGCCCGTCACCGCGACGGACGACAAGCTGCGCGCGCTCGTCGCGGCGGGGTTTCGCCGGGTGAACCTCGGCGTGCAGACGCTCGACCCGGAGCTCTACGCTTTCCACCACCACGGGGAGGACCTCCGCGTGGCGACGGACGCCATCGAGCGCGCCCGCAAGGCCGGCTTCGACTACGTGAACATCGACGTCATGACCGGCCTCGAGCGGCAGTCGGCGGCCTCCTGGGACACGACCCTCCGGGGGCTCGAGAGCCTGTGCAGGAGCGGCGCGGTCGACAGCGTGTTCATCTACCCGTACCACGACGATCCGCGCAGCAAGACCTACGGCCACGCGGGGCTCGTCCCGTCGTTCGCCGAGACCGCCCAGACCGACGCCCGGGCGCGCGCGCTGTTCGAGCGGCTCGGCTTCTCGGAGCTCGGCGTGCGGTTCTACCGATCCCGCCGCCACGTGGCCCGCGAGCTGATGGAGCTCGCCCGCGTGCGGCGGAGCCCGACCTATGGCGAGGTGCTCTACCACGGCCTCGGCAACTCGAGCTTCTCGGTGGGCGACCGCGCGACCTACCTGAACCACCGCGACGCGGTGACCTACTGCGAGGAGGTCGAGGCCGGGCGCTCGGCGATCTCCCACTTCGCCACGCTGACCGACGCCCAGCGCGCCGCGCGCGACGTCACGTTCGACCTGCTCTATAGCCCCATCACGCGCGTGCGCTCGCGCGAGGCGAAGTACGGCGCGGCGGCGATGCGGCCCCACAGAGAGCGCTTCAAGCGGTGGAGCGAGCTCGGCCTCGGCGCGGAGAGCCGGCTCTTCGGCACCTTCAAGCTCACGCCGCTCGGCAAGCTCGTGCACCAGCAGATGCTCGCCGCGCACTACCTGCCCGCCGATCGCGCCGAGCAGTCGCTGGCGATGCGGGCGCGGGCCGACCTCGGGCGGCGCTACCGCGGGTACTGAAGCGGCAATTCTCGCCGCAGGGGCGCCGCGATTGGCTACCCTGCGCCCATGCCTCGTATTGTGTATGCTACACGCAAATCCGCGCTCGCCCTCGCGCAGTGCCGCGCGTTCGTGGCGCGCCTCGTGGCGGCCCACGCGGGCCTCGAGACCGACGAGCTCCAGGTGGTGACGACGGGCGACCGGGTCCAAGACCGCCCGCTCGCCGAGATCGGCGGCAAGGGCCTGTTCGTGAAGGAGATCGAGGAGGCCCTGCTCGCCGGCCGCGCCCACCTCGCCGTGCACTCCATCAAAGACGTACCCGCCGTCGCGCAGCCCGGCCTCGCGCTCGCCTGCATCCCCGAGCGCGAGTCCCCGTGGGACGCGCTCGTCGCGCCGCGGTTCTCCGATCTCGCGTCGCTCCCGAGCGGCGCGCGGGTGGGCACGGGCAGCCTGCGGCGGCTCGTCGAGCTCCGCCGCGCGCGGCCCGACCTGACGATCGTGCCGCTCCGCGGGAACGTCGACACGCGCCTGCGCAAGGTGGACGCCGGCGAGTACGACGCGATCGTGCTCGCGCACGCCGGGCTGCGCCGCCTCGATCTCGGCCACCGGGCGACGTCCGTGCTGACGGCGGACGACTGCCTCCCTGCGGTGGGTCAGGGCGCGCTCGGCATCGAGTGCCGGGCCGACGACGAGGCGACCCTCGCCCTGCTCGCGCCCCTGCACCACGCGGAGACCGCGCGCGCGGTGTGCGCGGAGCGCGGCGTGCTGAAGGAGCTCGAGGGGGACTGCAAGACCCCTATCGGCGCGTTCGCGGTGCGCGAGGGCGAGACGCTCCGCGTGCGCGCGCTCATCGCTCGCCCGGACGGCAGCGACCGCCGCAGCGTCGACGAGCGCGTCCCCTACCCCGCGACCGACGCCGACGCCGAGCGCGCGGGCCGCGGGGTGGCCGCCCTGCTGCGTCGCTGAGCGTTGCTCACGAGACCCGCGGGCGCGGCCTTGGTCCTAGTTTTCTGGGTGAGCCCGCACCGCAGGATCGCAACGAAGGCGGTCGGGATGCGGCGGCGACGGGCCGACGGGAGCAAATCAACGGGCTGCTAAGGGTCGTAGGCGCAGCGGAACCCGGTCTTGCCGTACTGCGTGGGGAGGGTGAACTGGTTCGTTCCCTTGTACCACTCGCGGCGGAAGGGCACGACCGCCTCGACCTCGAAGGAGCCGTGGCCCTCGTAGCTGCCGCCCTGCCAGACGCTCTTGCCCATTCCGCTGGCCACGCGCAGCACGCCGTTCTCGGTGCCGCCGCCGGGCACGTTGTACACGCAGGACGCGCTCGTCACCTCCCCGGCGGCCCGCGGACCGAAGTCGCAGAACGTGCCGGTGCCCGGCTCGCCCTCGGTCATCTCCATGAGGTTCGCCCCCACGTCGTGCCAGCCCTCGTCGTCGGCGGTGCGGAGCGCGGTGAGATCCAGCGGGAAGCGGCCAGGCGCCGCGATGTATCCGGACACGTCGGCGCCGTCGCCGTAGTTGGGATAGTGGTAGAAGTACTGGCCCTGATCGGGGGTCTTGCCTGGAATGGCGTTCCCCCAGTTCACCGTGAGCTCGTAGTTGGTCACGCCGAGCGTGACGTAGCGCGTGGGGCCCCAGGGATAGGCGTCGGCTCCCCAGAGCACGTCGTACTCGTCGCGCGTGGGGAGGCGCCCGCCGTCCCACGCGCAGAAGGCGGCGTAGATCCAGTTCGGCGCGCAGTTCATCGGCTTCTCGTCGTACTGCGCCTGCGTGAAGCGGCGCGCGGGGAAGCTCGCGCCGTACATGGAGCGGAGGGTCGCGACCGGCTGCCAGTACGTCGCGTGCCCGTAGGCGTCGGGCCCGTTGTAGCAACCCTGCGACATGCTCGGAGTGCGCTTGTCCATCACGCCCGCGCCGAGCTGAACGATGAGGTTCAGGGGCTGGTTGGTCGCCGCGGTGGACGGGAGCAGATCGAGCACGTTGGCAGGGAGCTGGCGGGAGAGGCGGAGCCCGATCGGCGAGCCCGCGGCGATCTCGCCCGCCGCCCACGCGCGGAGGTTCGGCCCCACGGCCGTGATGAACTGGCGAACGCGGCCCGAGGTGACCTCGTATTTGCCAATGCGGAGCGGCAGGCCCGGGACGGGCAGCGCGCGGCAGCAGCTCTCGTGGACGCGCGCGGCGTTGTTCGACTCTCGCCGGCCGCAGGTCGTGATGCCCGAGGTGGCCGCGTTGGCGCAGGACTGGCCGCCGATGCACACGGCGCCATAGCAGACGGCCGAAGCGCAGTCGGTGTCGCCGCCGCACGCCCGCGCGTCGTCGCAGCGCGGAGCCGCCACGCCGAGATCGGGGTCGACGCCGCCGCCGCAGTCGACGTCGCTCTCGTCGCCGTCCTTGCGGCCGGCCTTGCGCGGCTCGCACACGAGCCCCGTGCAGAAGCCGCTGTCGCAGTCGCCGCCGACCTTGCACGCCTTCGTGGACACGCACTTCACCGCGGGGTTGCCCAGGCTGTCGGCGAGCGTGCCGCCACAGTCGATGTCGGTCTCACCGAGCGAAGGCGAAAATTTGCCGTCGGTGCGCGTGGGGGCGCCGCAGAGCCCCGCCGCGCACACCGCGGCCTCGCAGTCGGTGGCGTCGACGCAGCCCTGGCCCGCCGGGCACACCTTGGTGGCTTTGATGGAGCCGCCGCAGTCGACGCCCGTCTCGCCCGCGTTCCGGCGGCCATCGGAGTGGGCCGCCGCGGTGACCGCGACGCAGACGCGCCCCTCGCACACGTCGCTCGTGCAATCGAGATCGGCTTGGCAGGGCTCCGCGTCCGCGCAGAGGGTGGGCAGCCCCACACCGCACGTCTTGGTGCCCGGCGGCGCGCACTTGTTCAGGAAGCAGACGCCGCTCGTGCACTCAGGGCCCGCCGCGCAGGTCGCGCCGTCGCACTTCTTGCACTTCGTGCCGCCGCAGTCGATGCCCTCTTCGTCGCCGTCGTTCTTCGAGTTCGTGCACGTGGCGGGGGCGCAGACGAGCGCGTTGCAGTTGCGGCTCACGCAGTCGTTGTCCGCCTTGCACGCGAGCCCGTCCGCGCACTTCTTCGCCTCGGTCGCGCCGCATTTCTCGGGCGCCGCGTCAGGCTTGGACGCGTCTTGCGGGGCGGTGTCGCCACCTGCATCGACAGGCGGTGGCGGCGGCGGCGTCGCGTCGGGCGAGGAGGAGGAGGACGACGACGACGCGGGCGCCCCGTCGGTGCCGGGGTCCACCGGCGGGTCCGCCGGCGAGTCCCCACACGCGACCAGCAGGAAGGCCCCGGCGAAGGCCATGAGCGTCGACGAAGCGTAGTTTCTCATTCGCTGCCCTCTATTGGATGATCGCGGCCTGAAGACACGGGTGGCGACCTGAAGACACTTAGGCGTAGCAGCACCGAACGGCGAAGACGATCCGTTAATCTCCGCGCCCGCAAATGCGCTCACACTCGCGCCCACACGCCCCGCCGGGACCCGCCGGGACAAACGCGCGCGGCCCCGCTCGCCGAAGCGAACGGGGCCCTCGAGCGCCACGCGAACGTGCCGTGTGCCTCAGCCGATGAGCGCCGCGTGCGCCGTGTTCGGGCCGAAGGGCGAGCTCTGGACCTTCAGGGCGGCCGCCAACATCTGGTAGAGGCCCTTGCCGCTCGGGAGGTTCGGGTTGAAGCCGACCGTGTTCGTGACCTTGCCGGTCGTGCCCGGCTTCGTGCGCGTACCGATGACCGTGGCGCACACGCCGTTGGCGTGGTCGCTGCCCGGCGCGCTGCGCGCGAAGTCGCCCATGATGCAGACGACCACGTTGCGAGGCACGCCCTCGGTGTTGTTCACCCACAGGCGGTCGAAGAAGGTGATCAGCGGCGGGATGATGCGTGTATTCATCATGTTTCGCACGTTGGTGCCCTGGCGGTCACCGTGCGAGTCCCACCCGCCGTCGAGCGCCATGACCACGTTCGTGCCCGAGCGGATCATGAGCTCGGCCGCGGCGATCTTGGCGGCGAAGCCGTTCACGGCCGTACCGTTGACGCCGTACGCGGGAAGGATGCGATCGAACGCGTAGGGCGCGGGCGCCTTCTTGAGCGTCGCCGTGACCGTGTCGTAGCCGTCCTTCAGGTGCTCGAGGCCCTTCGGGCTGTCGCCGAGGCGGCCCGCGCTCATGGCCTGCGAGCCCTCGAGCGCGCGACCCGAGATGGCGCGATCGGGGAGGGTGTCGTTGCCCTGCAGGGCCGCGATGGTGGACCGCACGTCGGCGATGTTCTGGATGGACACGCCGCCGGCCGTGCCGGTCATGCCCTGGATGCTGCCGCCGCCGACGGTGGCGCACTTGATGCTGGCCTGCCCGCCCATCGCCGCGGCGAGCTGGACCGGGAAGCACGCCCCGCCTTCGGTGATGCCGCCGGCCTGCGCCGCGCCGTGAGCGCTCTGCCGGTGGAACACACCGACGGAGACGATCTTGTTGCGGGCCATCGGGGGGAGTCGCCCGAGTGAGGCGTCGACCACGGGGCCGCCGTTCGGCACCTGGAACGAGTTGCCGGCGGTGACCCCGCCGAACGTGCCGCCCGTGAAGGAGTCGGCGCTCCCGAAGAGCGCGTTGTAGCCACCCTGAAGGTGAATGAGGAGGAGGTGCGGAGAGCCCTCGGCCATCTGGGCCGCCGCGTCTCCCATGAAGCCGGGCCCGGCGAGGCGAGTGCCCACCGCGGCGCCGGCGCCGATGCCAACTGCCTTGAGGAACGAACGTCGATTCAGCTTGCTCATGATTCGCTCCTGCTCAGTAGGTCAAGAAGCCCGCGGAAGAGAGGACGCTCGCGCACGCGTACGACCAGCGGCGGATCGGCGTGGTGGTGCGAGGGCCGCTGCTGATGGTCTCCGTGACGGAGTCGGTCACGGCGACCTTCGCGCAGGCGTCGATCTCGGCCGGCGTGGGGACGCGGCTCCAGAACTTTCGCTCCCAGGTGGCGCACTCGGTGGCCGCCGCGGCCTGGGTCGGCGCCGCGTCGTACGTAGCGCCCTTGAGGTTCGACTCGCAGAGCTTGAACGCGACCTGATAGGCCTCGAACAGGTTCACCGCGCTGGCCTTCGGCTCCGCGTAGAAGCGGTTGGGCGGCTGACCGAACGTGGCGGCCGACCCCTGCAGGTCAGGCGCGGCCGGCAGGGCCATCACCCGCTTGTACTCCTCCGCGAGGGCCGAGTACGGCTTGAAGCGGCCCCGGTCGACGCCGGCGACGGCCTCGGCGCGCGTGCTGTGGAGCGCCACCCCACCGAGCCCCACGTACGAGGTCTGCGTCTCGCTGCAGGTCTTCTCGGGCGGGTTGTTGGGGTTGTTGGGGTTGTTGGGGTTGTTGGGGTTGTTGGGGTTGTTGGGGTTGTTCGGATCGTTCGGGTCCAGCCCGCCGGTGAGCTGATCGCCCCCGCCCGAGCAGGCGGCGACTGCCGCGAGGACCGGAACCGCGAAAAAGAGCATCGATAGCTTCATGGTCACGCCCTCCTTTCTCACTGGCAGAACCCGGGGTCTTTGGCGACGCTCGCCACGGCGCTTTGAATGGTGCCCTTGGCCTTGAACTCGGTCACGCAGGCGTCGAACACCTTCGACTCGCACGCGTTCTCGGGGCGACCGTAGAGGAAGTTGAACGCCAGCCGGCAGGCGTTGAAGCTGAAGTTCGGCGACGCGACGAGCGCCTCGACGAGCTCCTTGTCGTTGCTCACGGACTTGTCGGCGACCTGCTGCGGCCCCTCGGTCGGCGGCGTGAACGTGGTGTTGTTGCCCTGGCGGACGACCTTGGTCAGCACGCGGGCGGCCTTGTCGAGCGCGTACCAGCTGTCGGCGTGGCAGCCCTTGCAGCCGGGGTTCGTGGTGCGGGTGCCCGAGCTCACGTCGACGCCGGGGGCGTTCGTGGAGGCCACCAGCTCGAGGCCGACCGTGTTCTGCATGATGCGGTACGCGGTGACGATCTTGTAGCCCTCGAGCTCGTTGCCCGCGTAGCGGAGGAGCCACGGCTGCGAGCGGAAGTAGCCGAGGCCGTTCGGGTCGGCGGTGACCTGGACGTTGTTGCCCATGTTGTCGCCGTCGACCTTGTATTGGCCGAGGAAGAGGTCCGAGTAGGGCTTCTTGTTCTCGAGGACGTACTTCGCGAGGTGGTAGCTCGCGTCCTCCTTCGAGGTCGCCCCTGGGTCGTTGTTGAAGCTCGCGTTCAGGAAGCGCGAGAAGCGCTCGATGAACGCGGGGTCCGACACGAGCGTGTCGATCTGGCCCTGCGGGTTCGTGGCGAGCGCGGCCGAGGGGCTGCTCCCCAAGAGGGCGATCGACACCCGGGTCGCGCATCGCTCGTTCTTCGCCGCCGGATCTTCGTCCGCCGAGGCCTTCGTGCCGCTCCCCGCTACCACGGCGGCCGCGAGGGCTGCTGGCAGGAGAAGAAGTGTTGCCCGACGTCCGAGGTTTGCCACGCTCATGGGTCCTCCTAAAACAGGGAAGTAGATCCGACGTTCGGATTTGACTTCATGGACCCTTTAGCATGCGCCATGCCATGCGTAAGTATTCAATATTACTAGGCGCCAGGGGTGAATAAATGGATCTTTTCCGATCCATGTTGGACCTTGTGAGAATCGGAGGAAAGGGGGGCGCATGTGCGCAAAACCTGCGCGGCCTGGCGCGCGCGAGCTCTTCCGCTATGCTCCACGACCTCGATGGCGTCCTCGTCCCTCACGCCGACGCGGCTCGCCGCGCTCTTCGCCACGTTCGTCGCGAGCCTCGCCCTCTGGCTCTGGCCGGGCGCCGCGGCCGCGCGCGCCTCGGCGCCCGCCGTCGGTGAGCCCACGCGCCTCGAGGTCCGCGGCCACCCCGACGCCTTCTACTACCGGGCGCGCGGCAAGGGCTCGAAGCCGGTCATCCTGTACCTGCACGGGCGCAACGGCAACGCCGCCGAGGACTGCCGCAAGTGGGCGAAGGTGGCGACGCAGTTCGGCTGGGTGCTCTGTCCCCAGGCGCCCGGAGACTCGGGCGGCGGCGGGCGCACGTGGATGAACGACGCGCAGAGCGGCAAGGCCGTCATGGACGCGGCGCTCGCGGCGCTCCGCGGCAAACACAAGGGCCGGGTGAACCGCTACGGCAACATCCTCGTCGGCTTCAGCGAGGGCGCGTTCGTGGCCATGCAGGCCGGCCTCATGGACCAGAAGACCTGGAGCAAGTGGCTCATCCTCGCCGCGAGCGACCGGTACTGGGTCACCGAGCCGGCCGCGGCGCTCACCGGCGGCACCGGCGGCGGGCATCTGCAGCGCGTCTACCTGCTCACCGGCGAGACCGACGCGGTCGCGCCGAACACGACGCGGGTCGGCGCCCTCCTGAAGAAGCACAAGGTGCCCGTGAAGGTCCGCATCGCGCCGGGGATGGGCCACGAGCTCGCGCGCGAGCAGATGATCACCACCTACCGGCGGCCCCTCTCGTGGCTCGCGCTCGGCAAGTGAGCCCGGTGCGCTCGAGGCGGCGCCTCGCGTGAGCTCCGGCGCGCCGCCCGAGGCCGGGCGCTTCGTGCCCTGCACCACGCGGGACGCGAGCTGCCCGTGGCTGCCCGGGCCCGAGCTCGTCGTGTTGGCCTCGGGGTTCGCCGAAGCGGAGGCCGCCCTGGGGCTCCGCGAGGTGAGCGTGGCGCGGGCGCCGTGCTTCGATCTCCCGGGCGTGCCCGGCGCCCGCGTGCACCTCGCGCTCGAGTGCTTCCAGGTGACCGGGAGCTTCAAGGTGCGCGGCGCCCTGTTCGCGCTGCGCGAGGCCCGGCGGCGGGCGCCTGGGCTGCAGCGGGTCGTCGCCGCGAGCGCGGGCAACCACGGCGCGGGGGTCGCCTTCGCGGCGAGGGCGCTCGGGCTCACGGCCACGCTGTTCGTGCCGCGCGGCGCGCCCGAGGCGAAGCTCGCGAAGATGC
>DAORJJ010000230.1:0-9822 GCA_035439005.1 Polyangiaceae bacterium
CCCGAGCCACGGGCTCCCTCGCCCCGTCTCGGCGCTGCGCACCTTCGTGTTCGACGTGCTCGCCGCGCTCGACGAGCCAGGACCGCGGACCCTCGCGCGGCTCCTCTCGTCCCCCTACGTCGACGTCTTGCTGCGTCCGTCGGAGCGCGCGAGGCGCGCGCGGGTCGTCCGAGCCCTGCGTCGCGCGCCGCGGTCCGACGAGGGCGTGGCGGCCTCGCTGCGCCCGCTCTCCGAGGAGGAGGCCGCCGCCGTTCGCCACCTGCACGAGCTCGTCACGCGCTTCCCCTCGGTTGGCACGATGAGCGAGCTCTGCGCGGCCTCGCGCGCGCTCTTCCTCGCGCTCGGCGTCGAGGCTCTCGCCGGTCGCGCCGATCTGGGCGCGTTCTCGGCGGACGAGGCCTCGCCCTCGGCCCGCCTCGAGCGCGAGGCGGTCGCGCGCGACGCGAGAGCGTGGGCCGAGATCGCCGAAGCGCTCGACAGCCTCGAGGCGGCGTCGCGTCGCCTCCAGACCGCGCACGTCGTCCTGCCCCGCGCGCGCTTCGTCGAAGAGCTCGCCGCGCTCGCACCGCGCTCGTCCGCGCTCCCCGGCGCGTCTCGCGCCTTCGCGCTGCGCGTGGGCGAGCCGAGCGAACTCGCGGGCGAGGAGCTCTCCCTCCTCATTCTCGCCGACGTCTCCGGTCGCCTCGCCGCCGAGCCGCGCTCGCCGCTCGTCAACGGCGACATTCTCCGCGCTCTCGGCGCGGGCGGCGCGGGCGGCGCGGGCGGCGCGGAGGAGTCGAAGGCCGTGGCGGCGCTCGCGCTCGCCGCGTCGCGTGCGGAGCGCGTCGTGCTCACGGTCGCGGCGACCGAGGACGACGCGCCGGTCGACGTCGCGCCGTTCGTGTCGCGCCTGCTCCGCGCCGGCGTGGCCCAGTCGACCTGGGGCGCTGGCTCGCGGCTCGAGCGGGCGCTCTCGCGAGGCGACTACCGCGTCGCCGTGGCGCTCGCGGGGGCGCCTCCCGACCTCGCGATCGCGGAGCGCGTCGACGTCGAGCGTGCGCGCGAGGGCTTCTTCCTCGACGAGCGAAGGCCCCTCTCGGCCTGGGTGGGCGCGCTCACCCCGACCGAGGCCTTCTCTCGCGTGGTGGCGGAGGAGACAGGAGGCGAGCCGGGCCGCCCGCTGCCCGTCACCGGCCTCGAGCGGCTCGCCGAGTGCCCGTTTCGTGGGTTCGCGCACGTGGTGCTCGGCGCGCGCGACGCGCCGGAGGACGCCGACGTGCCGACGCCCCGGGAAGAGGGCGCCACCCTCCACGAGGCCCTCGCGGTGGCGCTCACGGCCGCGCGCGACCTCCTCCACGCGGAGCCTCGCAGCCCCGCGGACATCCTCGCCGCGGGCCTCGCCGCCGCGCGCGACCACCTCGCCCGTGAGCCCGAGTCCGCGGTCGCCGCCCTCCGCGGGGTCCTCGAGCTCCACGTCCTCCACCGCGTCGAGGCTGTGCTCCACGAGGCCATCGCAGACGACGAGTGGGACTTCGAGGTCGCCGAGCAGTCCTTTGGTGAGCCCGGCCGTACGTCGTGGCCGGAGCTCGCCGTCGGGGACGACCTCGCGGTCCGCGGGCGCGTCGACCGCGTCGACCGCGGCCGGGGGAGCGCGGCGGCGCGCGTCGTCGACTACAAGCGCGGCGCCGTGGACGAGACCGTGCGGCGCCTCGGCTCCACCGCGCTTCAGGTGCCGCTCTACGCCCTCGCGGCGCAGCGAGCGATGGGCGTGCCAATGGTCAAGGGTCTTTATCTGTCGCTGCGCGACCTCGAGCGAGGCGGTGCGACGAGGCGGCGTGGCGAGGAGGCGGTCGACCGCGCGCTCGCGGACGGGGTCGCGGTAGGGTCGGCCCTCGCCGCGGTGCGACGGCTCCGCGCTGGCGATCTCGCGCCCCGCCCGCTCCTCGACACGCAGTGCCGCACGTGCCCCTTCGCCGGCGGGTGTCGCCGCCCGCGCTTCGCGATGCCGCCCGAGGAGGACCTCGTCTCCGGGCCGCACGAGGGCGGCGGCTGACGTGTACCGCTTCGCGCGCAACGCCGTCGTGGTCGCCAGCGCCGGCACCGGGAAGACCTACGCGCTCGTGGGCATGCTCGTGCACGTGCTGCTCGGCGAGACGGAGCTCGGCGCCGTCCCGCCCTCGCGCGTGGTCGCGACGACCTTCTCGCGCCGCGCCGCCCGCGAGATCCGCGCCCGCCTCGCGCTCGCGCTCGAGACCCTCGCCGAAGCCCCGGACTCGTCGTACGGGGCCGAGCTCCAGGAGACCCGGCGCGCCCGAGGGCTCGGGCCGCGCTCGGCCGAGAGCCTCTCCCAGGCGGCGCGCGAGGCGTCGCGGGGCGCGGCCGAGGTGTTCGTCGGCACGCTCCACGGCTTCGCGCTCTCGCTGCTCAGCAGCTTCTCGCTCGAGGTGGGGCGCCCCGGGGGCATCGTGGTGGTGGACGAGGCCGACTTCCGCGCGCGCGCCAACCGGGCCATCGCGCGGGCGCTCGAGGCCCGCGCCGCGGAGGACGGGCCCGGCGTGCGCGCGCTCGTGGGGCTCGCGGGGGGCATCGACGCGCTGGTCTCGAGGCTGCGCGGCACGTTCGCGTCGTTCGAGGAGCTCGGCCTGCGCGTGGACGACCTCGCGCTCGCCCCGGACGACGCGCGCGTCGTCGAGCGTCGATGGCTCGACCTCGCGGCGCTGGTGCGCGGCGTCGCGAAGCTCCCGCGCTACGAGGCGGCCGCGCAGGCCTTCGCGCGGCTCGACGACCGCGTGCCCTTCGACGACGCCCGCGAGGTGCTCGCGCAGCTCGCCGCGGTCCGCGCGCAGAAGGCCGAACCGGACGAGCTCGCCCTCCGCGACTTCGTCGAGGGCCTCCGCGGCACGACGAAGGGCGCGAAGCTCGAGCAGGTCTTCGCGGCGTACCAGGCGCGCGAGCAGTTCGCCGTCGCCGGCCGCGCCCTCCTCGCGCTGTTCGCGGCCTGCGAGCGTGAGCTCGACGCGGCCCGAGACGAGGCGGACGGGCTCAGCTTCGGCGAGCTCCTCGCGACCCTCGAGCGCCTCCTCGGCGAGCACCCCGAGGTCGCCGAGGAGGTCCGCGCCCGCTACGACGTGCTCCTCGTCGACGAGTTTCAGGACACCTCGCGCCTGCAGAAGCGCCTGGTCGAGCTCTTGTGGGCGTCGCCGCCCGGCGAACGCCTCGGCGAGGGCGTCGCGGGCGTGCGCCCCACGGGCCTCTTCGTCGTGGGCGACCGCAAGCAGTCGATTTACGGCTTCCGCGGCGCCGACGTCTCGGTGTTCGCCGAGCTGTGCGTCGGCCTGGCCGGCGAGCCCGCGCGCGAGAAGCTCCGCGTCGACGAGGGCGCGGTCTACTCGCCGAGCGAGCCCCGCGCCGACTTCTTCCCGCTCCGCACGAACCGGCGGAGCTCGCCGGCGCTCCTCTCGTTCATCAACGCGTTCTCCGTGCGCGTGTTCGCCGACGCTGTCGACAAGCGCGAGCTGTTCGAGCTCGAGTACTCGCCCGACATCGAGGACCTGCTGCCCCCGTCGACCGCGCCGTCGACCGCGCCCGCCGCGCCCCCCTGCGTGTGGCTCCGGCCTCCGCCACCCGAGCGCGGCTCGACCACGCGGCGCGACGACGCGCGCGTGGTCACGCGCGTCATCCAGGACCTGACGTCCGGTCGGCGCCCGACCGCGCTGCCCGGTGGCGCGCCCCCTCGCTACAAGGACTGCGCCGTGCTTGCGCTCACCAACGACATGCTCGACGAGCAGGCGTACGCGCTCGCCGAGGCGAACGTCCCGTACGTGCTCGCCGGCAAGAGCTTCTACAAAGCGCGCGAGGTGCTCGACCTCGCGGCCCTGCTGGCCCTCCTGCTCGACCCGAGCGATCGCCTCGCGGCGCTGACCGTGCTGCGAGGCCCCTTCGCCGCCGTGAGCGACGAGACGCTCCTCGGGATGACCGAGCGCGGGCAGGGGCTCCGGCGGGTCGACGGCGGGCTCCTCGACGGGGCGCGCGCGTCGCTGCTCGTGGAGGCCGAGCGGCCGCGCATCGCCCAGGTCGTCGAGGTCGTCGAGCGTCTCGGTCGGCTCCTCCCGCGCGTCGGGGCGGGCGCCGCGCTGCGGGAGGCCGTCGGCGCGTTGCGCCTCGAAGAGGTCCTCTCGGCGCTGCCTCGGGGTCGGGCGAAGGTCTTGAATGTACGGAAGTTTTTGTCGTTGGCCGACGAGGCGAGCGATCCCCACGCGCTCGTCGCGAGGGTCCTCACGCGCGCGGGCGGCACCGACGACGAGGGCGAGGCGGCGACGTTCTCGGAGGAGGACGACGCGGTGCGCCTGCTCACCGTGCATGCCAGCAAGGGGCTCGATTTCAAGGTCGTCTTCGTCCCGCAGATGGGGGCGCTCGTCGACGCCGCCCGCGGAGGAGGTGGGCCGTTCGGCATCGAGCGTACGGCGCGCGGTGTGTTCGTCGCCCCCCGCCTCGCGCACCCTCGAGGGCTCGTCCTCGACTCGCCCGCGTACGAGCGCACGCGCGCGCTCGGCCAGCGCCGCGACCGGGCGGAGCGCCGCCGCCTGCTCTACGTCGCGATGACCCGCGCGTCCCACATGTTGTTCCCAGTGGGCGCGCGCAAGCGGCCGAAGAAGGCCGCCGGGGACGCGCACGGCACCTGCGGCGCGGCGACGCTCGAGGATCTCGCCGAGGGCCCGGCGGCCGCGACGTTCGCCGTGGAGGACGTGGAGCTCACCCCCCAGGGCGAGGCCCCCGTGGCGCCGCTCCCGCCGGCCCCGGTGGAGCCCGTCGTCGCCGTGGGCGCCGGCAGGTTCCGCACGCTCCCCATCGCCCCCACGTCGCTTCAGGACTTCCACCTGTGCGCGCGGAGGTTCGAGCTCGTCCACCTGCTCGGGCTCCCCGAGCACGCCCACCTCGCCCGCGCCGCGAAGAGAGCGGCGGCCGCGCCGCCGGCGCCGACCGAGGCACCCGACGAGCGCGATCTGCCCGGGCACGCCGCGCGCGTCGACGCTCAGTCCGAGGGCACCCGCATGCACCGCGTGCTCGAGCGGCTCGACCTCGCGCTCCTGGGCCAGCCGCGCTCCCTCGACGGCGTGTCGGCGGGGCTCGCGCGCGAGGGCGTGGCGGTCGATCACCCGCGGCACGCGCCGCTCGCGCGTCGGCTCGCGCGCTTCGTCTCGGGCCCGTGGCTCACCGATCGGGTCGGACGCGGCGCGACCGTGTACCGCGAGCACGCCTTCGCGGTGCACCTGCCCGTCGGGGAGGGGCGCACCGCGCTCTTCCGCGGCAGCATGGACCTCGTGGTCGCGCTGGCCGGCGCGGCGGGGCTCGAGCTCGAGGTCGTCGACTACAAGCGGGCCCGCGGCCCCGAGCTGCTCCCGTACGAGCTCCAGCTCGAGCTCTACGCGCTCGCGGCGCGCAGCCTCTTCCCCGAAGCGATCCGCGTGCGCGCCGGCGTCGTGTTCCTCGGCGGCGAGCCGGGCAGCCCGGTGTGGTTGCCCGAGGGCGAGCGCGGCGCCCTCGAGGCGCGCGTCGCCGACACGGTCGCCGCGCTCTCCGAGGCCCGCTGGCTCAACGTGTTCCCGCGCGCGAGCCTCCCGCGCTGCGAGGCGATCGCGTGCGGCTACGTGGGCCGGTGCCACCCGCGGAGCCCGCCGCTCGGCTGAGGCGCCCGGAGCGCGGCGTGCGTCGCGCGCGCGGCCGCCACCGAGCGGGGCGACTCGAACGGCACGGAAGAGAAGCGCGCCCCCGCGACGACCACGTGGTCGAGGAGCGGCATCCCCACGATCGCGCCAGCGTCGGCCACCTCGCGCGTGAACCGGGCGTCCGCCTCGCTCGCGGTCGGGTCGCCGCTCGGGTGGTTGTGCACGAGCACGAGGGCGCGCGCGTTCTCGCGGAGCCCCTGGACGAGCACATCTTTCGGGGCGAGCGAGAGCGCGTGCGGGCCGCCGCGGGCGAGGCAGCGGGCGGCGAGGACGCGGTTTCTCCCGTCGAGCGCCAGGAGCCACAGCTCCTCGTGCTCGAGGTAGGCGAGGCGCCCGCGCGCCCACTGGGCGACGGCGGCGCTGTCGTCGACGTGCGGCCGCGGCTCATCGAGGCTCGCTTGGGCGCGGCGACCGAGCGCGAGCGCGCACACGAGGCGCCCCGCGGGCCCCGCGCCGACGAGCTCGGCGGCCTCCCCGAAGCCGAGCCTCGCGAGGCCCCCGAGGCCCCCGCGCTGATCGAGGAGTGTCGCGGCCCGCTCGAGCGCGCGCGCGCCGCCGAGCACGCCGGCCAGCGCCTCCGCGTCCGACAGGCCGTCGACCTCTCGGCGCCGCAGCTCACTCCATGTTCGCGTGGCCGCGCGCCCCTCGCGCGCTCGCGCCACCTCCCTCCGCCGCGTGGTCTCGCTCATGCTTGCTCCCGTGCTCGGCCTCCGCCGCCCGTACGCACGGCTCGTGCCACTGCGCGCCGGTCCACCCCACGCGAGTTCGCGTGGGAGCGGGCGTCCGGGACGTCCTACGGCTGGCCGCGGTCGCCACGGCGAGGGCTCACGGCGGCTGGCAAATGCCGAACGCCGCGTCGCCGATGAGCGAGCTCGTCTTGCACTGGAGGCTCGCGCCGCACGCGGCCTGCCCCACGCGGCAGAGCTGGAAGCACTTGCGGGCGCCGGGGCGCCCGAGGCAGTTCAGCCCCGCGGTGCAGCGCGCCTCGTCGCACGCCTCGCCCACCTGCGCGGGCCCCGTGGGGACGCAGCTCGTCATGCCCGTGTCGCTGACCACGGCGCAGGTCTCGCCCACCTTGCACTCGCCCGCGCTCAGCAGCTTGCACGCGCGCACGGGCACGCAGACAGGCACCTTCAGCTTCGACTCCTCCGCGAGCTGCGCGACGTCGCAGAACGTCGCGCCGCCCGCCGGCGATGCGACCTTCTCGCACGAGCCGCCGCAACAGTAGGGGCGGCACTGCCCGGTGCCGTCGGCGCGGAGCGCGCAGTCCGACCCGGCGCCACACTCGGTCGAGCGCGTGCAGGTCGCGCCGTCGGCGAGGGTGCCCACCTGCGTGCACACGGGGCCGTCCTGGTGGACCCGGCAGGTGACCGCGTTCTCTGGGGCGCCTGCGTCGGTCTTGGAGCCCGCGTCCGCGGAGCGGCACCCGGCGGCGCCGTCGTCGGGCCAGCAGCTCTGCTCTTTCTTGGCGCGGCAGAGCGGGTTGCCGCGGTACTGGGCCGGCGGCGGCGCGCTGTCGGGCGCCTGGGCGTCGCTCGCCGAAGCAGAGCCCGTGGGGATCTCCTCGGGCGGTGGGGTCTCGCCGTCTGCGCGGAAGTCGCCCTGAGGAAAGACGGAGCAGGCGGGCACCGACGCCCAGAGCCCCGCCGTGAGGACCGCCGTGAAGAGCGCGCCGACGAGCCCTCGGAGGGGGCGGCGGCGCGGGGCGGTCGGGGGGGAGGCGCTCATGCGGGTCGAGGGTTCCTATACATGTGGCGTGCCGAAGTCGAGCCCCCGCCCGGCGACCTCGTAAGTGTAGAATACCGCACGGTCTTTGGCCAATCGTCGCGGCCGGGCGCGAGCGGCGGCGGGGCGACGCATGACTTCGCTGTCGCGCGGCGAGGTCGCGGTGAGCCGCGTCGGGCTTACTTCGCCTCGAGCTCGCGGCTCGTGGCGTTGCCGGCCGCGTCGTAGGCGCGCACCGTCACCACGTGCCTGCCCGGGGGCACGAGGGGCGACACGTCGTCGTCGACGCCCTCGCTCAGCGAGTCGAACACGCCGTCCGCGGCGCCCAGCGGCCGGAAGACGGTGTCGCCGTCGACGGCCACCTCGACCCGCGCGATGTTCGAGACCGTGTCGGTCGCGCGCGCGCGGAGGCGCCTCCCGACGAGCGCGAGGTCGCTGAGCTGCGGCGGGGTGTTGTCGACGATGACGACGCTGCTCTCGTTGGAGTGGCGCAGCGTGTCGCGCGGCCCGTTCGCGAGCTCGTCGCTGGCCTCGACGGTGACGCGGTAGCGGCCCTCGGGGAGCGCCTGCGTGTCCCACTCGTATTCGGTCTTCGTGAGGACCTCGCTCGGCTGCGTGAGCGGGAAGCTCGTGGTCGTGCCGTCTCGGCGGAAGCTCACGCGGTAGCGCAGCGGATCGGCGTCGAGGTTGTCGACGTGCCACGAGATCTTCAGCTTCGGATCGTGCTTCGGCGGCTCACCGCCGGTCGGCGGTACGCCCGTGCGCGGCTCCTTCGGGGGCGGTGACTTCGGGGCCGCGCTCACGTCCAGCACCACCGGGCGGAGGTTCTGCGTCACGAAGGCGACGTTCAGGTCCTCGAGGGTCGCGCGCGGGTCGGTGAAGCGGGCCCGCACCTGCACGAAGCGGGCGGGGGGGCTCGCGACCGTGAACGCGGCGCTCTGCGCGGCGCTCCAGGGGCTCCAGGTCTCGTCGGGCGCCTGCGTGTTGCCCGAGCGCGTGGAGAGCTCGAGCCGGCCGCCGCCGTGCCAGGTCACGCGGCCGAAGCGCGCGCGGAGGCCCGCGTCGAGCGCCTTGCTCGTCCACACGGCGTCGCCGCCGCCCTGGCCGAGCACGCGGTGGAGCACCGGCGGATCGCTGGAGACGACGAACCCGCGCCCCCCGCTGAGCGAGAGGGCGGTGACCTGGCGCTCGTCGGTGTCGGCCTCGAGCGTGACGACGTGCGCGTCGTCGACCGTGTAGACGCGCCCCTCGGCGCCGGTGCCCACGTGCGGCCGGCCGCGCTCGTCGAGCGAGAGCGACGCGTAGTGGAACTCGCTGTGGCTCATGAGCTTCTCGGGGCGGCCCGCCGGGTCGATCTTGTACAGCGTGCCCTTGCCGGGCTTCGGGCGCGCGCCCGTCGTGGGGCCGGCCGCTTGACGCCCCGCGGCGACGGTGTTCCTCCGCGGCGGCTCTGGCGGTGAGCTGTACTCGTTGGCGACCGCGAAGAGCGTGCCATCCGCGGCGACCGCGAGGGCCTTCACCTCTTGGCCGCCCGGCTCGTACAGCACCTCGGCGCGGCCTGGGCCCTTGATGGAATAAATGAGACCTTTTCCGCTCGAGCCCGCGAAGACCTCGCCATTCCGGCCCACCGCGACCGACACGATGTGCGGCTCCGTGCTCTTGAAGGTGACCTCGACCTGCCCGGCGGCGCTGACCCGGAACACCTTGCCCTCGGGGCCGCCCGCGGCGACGTAGACCGACGTGCCCGCCGGGTCGACGGCCAGGGCCCACGCGTAGCTCGCGCCGGGCAGCGTCGCGAACGGCGTGACCTTGCCGCGGACGACCTTGAAGAGCTTGCCGTCGGGGATGGTGGCGGCGATGACCGAGCCGTCTCGCAGCTCGGCGAGGGCCGTGACCGCGAGCGCCTCGGTGTCGGCGTACGGCTGCGCCGTGTCCCCCACCACACGCAGGATCTTGCCGCGCGGGCTCGTGCCCACGAGCACGCTCCCGTCGCGCAGCGCGAGGGCCGCGAAGGTGGCCTGCGCCTCGGCCCCGAGCGGCGCCGCCCCGAGCGTCAGCCCAGCCCGCACCTGGCCGTCCGACCCTACGCTGACGCCCTTCAGGTCGCCGCCCGAGAGGTGCTCGAGGCTGTCGAGCACGAACGAGCGCGTGCCCACCGCGCCGGCGTCGCGGGCGGGAAGCGCGGCCGCGGCGAGCAGGCCGAGCGAGGCCAGGGTGCGGAGAGCGGTGCGACCGGCGCGGGGCGCGCGCGTTCGCTTCGACGCGACGAGCCGCCAAGAGGGTGCGAGCATCCCGCGAGTCTACACGGGCGCCGCGGGCCGCGCGCCACGAAGCACGCGCGCCGCGCGCTAAGGCGGAACCCAGTTCCGCCGATCCTGAATCGTCAGAAGGC
>DAORJJ010000231.1:0-9795 GCA_035439005.1 Polyangiaceae bacterium
CTGGCCGACCGAGCGCCGGCGCTCCGCTCCCGGGGTGGCCCGGCGTGTGGGTGCGTGTGGTCTCCGAGACCGCCTTGCCGTACCGCCCGAGCGCCCTCGGGGTGGCGGGCCACCACGTCGGGATCGCGTTTCAGAACACGACGCGCGGGTACCTGGAGCTCGGCGAGCTGCGCGTCACCTTCTCGGCGCGGCGCGAGGGCGTCGAGTTCCCTTGCCGCCCGCTCGTGGGCCCCGCGGGGGGCGAGCGCGAGCCAAGCCGGCTGCGTCCGTTCGAGGGCTACGTCTTCGAGCGGGACCTCGACTGCCAGCTGACGCTGCCGGGGCGCTACGCCATCGGCGTGCAGCTCACGCTGGGCAGCGGGGCGCCGATCGCGCTCCCGGACCTGCCGATCGACGTGGAGCCCCGAGGCAGCCGCGCGCCGCAACAGCACCCCGGCGTCCCAGGGCTGTGGGCCATGATCGCCGGGGACAAAAACGCGCGGCCGCTGTCCGCGGAGGGCTTCGCGCGAGGCGGCTACGCCGTGGTGATCGCGCTCGTGAACGGCGGCCCGCGGCCGCTGGAGCTGCGGGGCGCGCGGGTGCTGTTCCGGGTCACCCGCGTCGGCACGCCGCTCCCTTGCATGGACGAGCCGGTGGCGCTCCGGTCGCCGGCCACGCTCGCCCCCGGAGCCTCGCACTTCGAGCGCATCCCCGTGACGTGCGTGATGAACAAGCCGGGCACCTACGACATCGACAGCGCGCTCCTCGTCGACCAAGACCCGCGCGAGCTGCCGATGGGCCGCACCCGCGTCACGGTCGGCGCCGATCCCACCGTGGTCTTCCCGCCGCGCGCGTACTGAGGCCGCTCAGACCGGCGGGTGCTTCGCGAGCCAGTCGCGGGTGAACTCGGCGGCCTTCTCGTAGCTGCGCTCGACGTCCGACACGATGAACTTCTCCACCGTGCCGCCGAGCAGCGTGATCTTGACCGTGACGTCGCCGTCGACCGAGCGCACGACCGCGCCGTCGCGCTCGGCGAAGCGGACGGTGCCGCGCGAGTCGACCTTGTCGGTCATGACGCTCGAGACCGTAAACCAGTCCGCGCGGCCGGAGCCGAACACGTACTCGATGGTCTCGGTGTACTCGATCTTCGCGGAGCCGAGGATCTTCGCCGCAGGCGCCGGGATCTCTCGGTTCGGAGCGACCTTCACGACGCGCTTCACCTTCGTGTCGGTCAGGTCGTACGACACGACCGACCGGGTGAGGCCGAGCACCTTGCAGAGCTCGGTGTTGAAGGCCTCGTCGAAGTACATCTTCTCGTACTGCGCGAGGGTGATGCCGGGGAAGCGGTGTTCGCAGCGAAACTTCATGCGCTCCTTTTAATACCGCGCGCGGGCAGAAGGGAACCACTGAACCGGAGTGAGCGACGCTAGATCGACGGGCCCCAGAGGCGAAACATGACCACGAGCGCCCAGAGGAAGAGGCCGTGCGCGAAGATGCCCGGCGTGAGGCGACCGAGCCGCCGCCCGAGGAAGCTCCACACGAGGCCGCACCCGAGGGCCGCGACGGGCAGCAGCGGGTTCGGGCCCGCCGCCACGTCGCGCAGCGCGAAGGCCGCGGGGACGTGCGCCACGGCGTAGAGCACGGCCGAATAGAGCCACGCGCGGCGCGACCCCACGCGCTCCTCGAGGAGCGCGACGACGAGGCCGCGCCAGACGATCTCCTCGCAGGCGGCGATCGCCACGAGCCCGAGCACCGAGAGCGCGACGTGCGCGCGAATGACCGCGGGATCCCCGACCTGCAGGTAGATTCGCGCGAGCCACGCCTCGCGGGGGGAGCCCGCCGGGATGAAGGCCTTCGCGAAGCCCCACGCCGCCCCGAACGTGGCGCCGGCCGTGACGAAGCCGATCGAGAAGTCGCCGCCTCGCACCGAGAACCACGAGGCCAGCACGCCGTCTCGCCGGGCGCGCCACAACCCGAAGAGGGCGAGCGCGAGGTTGGGCAGCCCGAGCAGGAGAAAGAAGCTCGGCTGGCCCGCGCGCGCGGGCTGCAGGCCGAAGAAGCTGGCGAGCCCGACGACGAGCACGACGAGAGCCAGGAGCGCGGGCTGGACCATGCCGGCTCGCTCTTATGACACACCGTCGCTCACTGCAACGGCGGCGGCGCGCGCCCGGCAAACGTCGACGCGCGCGCGAGGGAGGGCTAGCGTAGCCCACGCCCATCGCGCGCGGTCGCGGCGTGACGGGCGCGGCGGGCAGAGCGCCGCGCGAGGGGCGCGACCGGCAAGGAGCTCGAGACGTGGCGAAGGTACAGTTTGGCGAGTCCGGCTCGGCGCTGAGGCGCGTCGTCATGTTCGTGGGCCTGCTCATCGTCGTGAGCTTCTTCGGCTGCGGGATGACCAAGCGCATCGACGCCGGCCACGTGGGCATTCGCGTGAAGCTCGCGGGCAACTCCCGCGGCGTGCAGGACATGGAGTTGAGGACCGGCTGGGTCTTCTACAACCCCATGTTCGAGCAGATCGTGATCTTCCCCACGAGCGTGCAGAACGTCATCTGGACGGCGAGCAAGAACGAGGGCTCCCCGAACGACGACAGCATCACCTTCTCGTCCGCGGAGGGCGTGAACGTCAACGCCGACATCGGCCTGTCGTTCCACATCGACCCCACGCTCGCGCCCAAGCTCTACGCGCGGTTCCGGCAGAACGACATGGTGGCCCTGGCGAACGGCTACATGCGCAACGTGGTCCGCGAGGCCTTCAACGAGGTCGGCTCCACCATGCCCGTGCAGTCGATCTACGGGCCGGGCAAGTCGAAGATGCTCGCCGACGTGCAGAAGCACGTGCACGACGCCCTCGGGAAGGACGGCGTCATCATCGATCAGCTCACCATCAACGGCGCGCTCCGCCTGCCCGAGAACGTGGCGCAGGCCATCAACCGCGCGATGGAGGCGACCCAGAACGCGATCCAGAGCGAGAACCGCGTGCGGCAGGTGAGAGCGGAGGCGGACCAGGCGGTGACCCAGGCCACCGGCGGCGCAGAGGCCATGCGTCAGAAGGCCCAGGGCGAGGCGGACGCGCTGCTCATTCGCGCCCGCTCCGAGGCAAAAGCCAATGAAATCATCAGGCTAAGCGTCTCCCCCACCGTCCTCCAGTACCGCAGTCTGGAGCGATGGAACGGGCAGCTGCCCGTGTACAACGCGGGCAACGGACAGCTCCCGATGCTGACCATCGACGCGACCAAGCTGGGCGGAGGGCTCGACGAGGCGGCGAGGCAGAAGCGCCTGAAGGAGCTCCTCGACGAGCCGGGCCCGCACGGCCCCGCAGGCAGCGCGAGCGGCGCGGTGCCGCCTCCGTCGGTGCCCCCGCCGGCGCCTCCGGTTGCGCCCGCGCCCGTCCCCGGAGGCCCCGGGGGCGCGCCCAAGCACTGACGCCGAGGCCGGCGTGCGGCCTCGCAAAGCCGTTTGACGCCGGCAGGCCCGCGGGGTATGTGGTGGCGCGTCGGGGAAGGGTTGTAGGCGCTGCGCCTCACGCTTTCGCGAGGCTCGCGACGCCGCTCGGTGGCGATACGGGCCGCTCCGGAGCCACCCGCGCCGTGTTCGGCCGGAGCGCGCCGCGACCGACACAACGAGCCGCCCGCGGCGAGGCCGACGGAGTGGCTTCCGAGGAGACTGAAATTCATGACGTTCACTGAAGCCGCCGCGGAGGTCCTTCGCCTCGCGGGCAAGCCGCTCCACTACAAAGAGATCACCGAGCTCGCCGTCGAGAAGAACCTGCTCTCGCACGTGGGGAAGAGCCCTGAGGTGACCATGGGCGCGCGGCTCGCGGCCCTGCTGAAGAAGGAAGACAAGACCAACCCCATCATTCGCGTGAAGCCCGGCGTCTTCGCCCTCCGCGACTGGAACGAGAAGAAGAAGAAGAAGGACGCCCCGGAGCCCGACGTCGCAGACGACGAGACGGTGGAGGGCTCCGAGGTGAACGCGCTCGAGGTCGAGGCGGCCGCGCGCGTCCAGCAGGCGCAGCTCCCCTTCGACGACGACGACGATCAGCCCGCGAGGAAGGTCTCGGGCGAGGACGCCCTCCGCGCCGACCTCGCGGGGAGCGGCGCCGAGGTGTTCGACGACGAAGACGACGACGACCAGCCGATCCTCGCGCCGCCCCCGAGCAGCACCGACGGGGTCGCCGCCGCGGAAGGGGGCGCCGACGGAGGTCGTCGCCGCCGCCGTCGCCGCCGCCGTGGGCGGGGCGCACGGGACGAGGCGGGCGCCGAGGCGACCGGCCCCGAGCGGACCGAGCCCGGCTTCTCCGTCGAGGGCGAAGACGCGCCGCCGCCCGCGCGCGATCCGCTCGCGCCCGCGCCGCGCCCGCAGATCCGAGAGCGCCACCAGATCATGGCCGGTGGCGCCCCGACAGGCATCGACGCGCCCGCCGCCGCGGAGCCCCGCGAGCCCAGGGAGAGCGAAGACCTCTCCGGTCGCGAGCTCGCGGACGCGGCCCTCATGGTCCTCGGCGGCTTCGACCGCAACCAGGGCGCGATCGCGCAGCGCACCGTGGCCGAGGCGCTCGTCCGGCGCGGTCGGCTGGCAGGCGATCCGCAGCTCGCGCAGTCGCAGCTCATGGCGGCGCTCCGCGCGGACAACCTCCGACGGCAAGACCAGGGGCAGCGGCCTCGGTTCCGCTTCGCGCAAGGCTTCCGCGTCGCGCTCACCGACTGGGCGCTGAGCCCCGAGCTCGTGCGCCTCGAGCAAGACGCGCTGGCCGCCGTCGAGCGATACCGGGAGGCCGCGCGACGCGCCATGCTCCGCAAGCTCCAGGAGCTCCCCGGGCACGCGTTCGTCGAGCTGGCGCTCCTCGCGCTCGAGCGCAGCGGCATGACCAACCTCCGCACGGTCCGGCGCGCCGGCTCGCCCGGCGGTGAGTCGCACTTTGCGGCCACGCACAAGAGCGGCGCCGACGAGATCCGCACGGCGATCGTGGTTCGCCGCGACGGGCGCGAGATCGGCCGCGAGCGGGTCACCGACCTTCGGGGCGCGCTCCACCACTACGGGCCCGCGCAGGCCGGCTGGCTCGTCACGACGGGCCAGGTCCTCTCCGGTGCCCGCGACGAGGCCGCCGCCCCGAACGCCGCGCCCGTCGCGCTGTTCGACGGCGTCGCCCTCACGCGCCTGCTCGAAGAGGCGGACGTCGGCGTCATCCGCACGAAGCTCGTGACCGCGATCCCCGACCTCGAGCTGCTCGAGATGCTCCGCGGGTGAGCGCCCCCGCGGGCGCGCGTCGGGCTCCCCCTCGCGCGCTCGCGACGCCTCCGCGTGGGCTCCACGGGCGCGTGGTACCTAGAGACATGCCCCTGACGTGCGCACGTTCGCGACGCCCTCGGCGCTGGCTGGCGCTGGCGCTCACCTTGACGTTCCCCGTCGTGGGCGCCTCATGCCATGCACCGCGTGGCGTGGACGAGGGCGCGGCCGGCGCCCGAGCCGTCGAGGGCGGCCCGCGCGCGGTGCGTAGCGCGACCGCGGCGCCGCGCGCGATCGTGCTCTCGTCGGAGGAGTACCTCGACACCGTGGCGTGCACACGCGCGGTCTTCTCGGCGCTCGCCGTGGACGCGGACGCCGCGCACGCGTTCGTGGGCGTGCAGGTCCAGGGCGCCGTCCGCGCGAGCGGCCTCGCCGTCCTCACCCGCGCGCCGGGCGAGCCGGCGTTCTCCACCGCCGCACGGTATCTTCCCCTCGCCGTCCGCGATCCGGAGCTCAGCGCCCCCACCACCGTCACCGACCTCGTCGTTCGGGATCGACGCCTGTACGCGCTCTGGCACGACGACGCCGCGGCGTGGCTCTCCACGTACGAGCTCTCCCCCGACGGCACGCCGGACGAGGCGTCGCTGCGCGTGCTGGCCGTCGGTGCGGTGGGGATGGGGGCGTCGGGGCGCCTCCTCCTCCCGCCCGGCCCCGGAGGGATCGCCTACCTCACGACGGCCTACACCGATGAGCTCGACGTGGTGGCGCTCGACGCCCAGGGGGCACCCGCGCCCCCTCGCCCCGACGCCCCGAACCCGAGGCGGGCCGAGCTGCAGCAGGGCGCGCTCGCCTCGATCGCCCTCAGCCCAGACGGCCAGCGGCTCTTCCTTGGTGCCGCGAAGGACACGCTGCTCGAGGTGCCGCTCCACGCGCCCACGCACGCGGAGCCCGCGCTGCGGTCCATGCCGGGCGCGCCGACGAGCCACGTGGCCCACCTGGGCGCGCCCCCATGCGTCGAGAACCGCCCGGAGGGCGCAAGCGCGACGTGTACGGACGACGCCTACACGTTCGTCGCGACCGACCACGCGCTGTTCAGGACGTACGACCGGGGCCCGGCCCTGCGCGGGCGCACGCCCCTCGAGCGGCTCGACCTCCCGACCCCTGGCCGGGCGCCTACCTCCACGCCCCTCGGCGTGTCCACCTACGCCCTCGCGTTCGACCGCAGCCCGCGCCCCGACGCACCGCGGGGCGTGCTCTGGGCGGCCGAGGCGACCCGAGCGCGCGCGCTCGACGGGCGCTCGCTCGTTCGCGGGACCGCGCTCGTCGCGCGAGCCCCCGACACGGGGCTACCCCTCGGGCTCCCGATCGTCGAGGTGGGCACAGGTCGCGTCGTCTCGCACCTCGCGGTGGCGGCGCGCACCGGCACCGTGGTCGCGCTGACCGAGGCCCTCGAGGAGGAGAGCCAGCACGGCGACGTGGCGACCGGCTACGCCCTTCGGATCACGGCCCTCGCCCTCGCCAACGCGGCGCACGTCCGCTTCCCCGCCCTCCCCACCGTCGCGCAGGTGCTCGCGACGCCGGAGGAGACCGAGCTCAACTTGGGCAGCGTGAAGCTCGCCTCGATCGGGCAGCCGTCGGAGTGGCTGCCGCTCGACCGGGCCCTCGGGGGCAAGGGCGCTCGCAAGGTGCAGCGGCTCACCGTGTCGCTCGGCGAGGGGCCTCCCGACCTCACGGCGGACAACGAGGAGCTCGCGGGCGACCTGAAGAGCGCCCCCTCGTGGTCGGTGCGCATCGAGCTTGGACGCCGCCTCCCGAGCGGCGCCTTCGAGGTCGTGCGGTCCACGGAAGAGGGGCCGATCCACGGGCGCTCGACGACGGTGTTCGCGCCTGGCTACGACGTGGCCACGTTCGACCCTGCCCGCTTCGAGTCGCTGACCGAGCGGTCGCGGCGCTGGCGCGGGTTCGCGGAGGCCGCGCGCGCCCCGTCGCGACCGACGCGCGTGGGGACGGTGTGCACGGCGCACCTCGCGCATGGCGGCGAGGAGCTCGTGGAGAACATCGCGCGGGCCGTCGGCGACGTGGGGTGCAATCAGCTGACGAGCGACTACCCTCAGCACCTCCCGCGCCGCTGGGTCGCCGACGTCTTCGCGCGGGCCGGCCTCCCGAACGCTGCGGCGAAATACGCGGGCGGGCGCATCGACAGCGGCGCGGATTTTCTCTCCGGCGACCACAGCGGCGACACGGCCTGGTGGAGCGACGAGCTCGTGCTGCGAGGCCACGGCTCGCTCTACCAGCGCCAGGGGGCGCGGGTGACCGACCTCCGCACGGTCCTGCTCGACGACGAGCCGGGCTGGTCGCTTCACCCCCGGGCCCCGTTCCTCTCGTCCTTTCCGCGGAACCCGACCTCGCTCGGGGCCTTCCGCGCGTGGGTCCGCGCCCACGCGGGGGCGCAGTGGGCCGCGCCGACCGTCGCGACGCCGGCGCGCGCCGCGACCTCGCGATCGTCCGCCGAGAGCAAGCGCCAGTACTACTGGACCGTGCGGTACTTCCAGGCCGCCGCCGCAACGAGGATGCTCGACTTCAAAGACGCGCTCCGGCGGGCGCTCCACGCCGCCCCGGAGTGCCGCGGCGGCAGCGCGTGCGACTACTCCGCCGGCATCAACTTCGCGAACGGCAGCGACTACCGCGCCGGCCAGTGGGTGACCGACGGGGGCCCCACCGGCGTCATCGGCGGCTACGACTGGTTCGAGACCCTGCGCGCCCAGGCGGCCCGCCCCGGCGGCGGCGGCGGGAGCGCGGCGCCCGGCGCCTTCGCGCCGTGGCTCGACACCAAGTACCCGGACGCGCTGGCTCACTTGGCGGCGTTTCGAGCGGACCTCATGCGCTCGGCCGCCGCGCTCCCGCACGTCCTCCCGGGCGCGGGGCCCGCCCCCCGCACACGCTTCGGCGCCCACGTGACGGCGCTGTGGGGCGCGCCCATGCGCGACGGGCTCGCCATGAAGGTCCTCGCGCACGCGGCGCGCGGCGCGCGCACCGTCGAGTACTGGGCGTTCGGCCCCGAGTGGCAGCTCCCCGCCGACGGGTGGTCCGAGGCGCCGCGAGCGTACGCGGAGATCGCCCGCGCGAACCAGCGCCTGGCGTGGGCCGACACGCTGTTCGCCGAGGGCGAGCGGCCGCGCGGCCGCGTCGCGATCCAGGCCGAGGGCGCGAGCTCGCTCTGGTCCGCCGACACCGCCGCCCACCTCGTGGAGCCGGCGCTGCTCCACGCGGCCCTCACGCACGCGGGCTACCCCGTCGAGCTCGTCGACGACACGAGCCTCGCCCGCGGCGTGCTCGCCAAGAACGTCGACGTGCTGTTCCTCACTCAGCTGCACACCGAGGCGGCCGCGCAGGAGGCCGTCGCGCGGTGGGTCGAAGAGGGCGGCGGCACGGTCGTGGTCCTCCCGGGCGCGGGCACGCGGGACGAGGTCGACGCGCCGACGCGGCGCCTCGACAAGACCCTCGGCGTCACGGCGCGCGCGAGCGCGGCGGCGGTGCTCGGGCCGCTCATCCCGGGGCGCGCCGGCTACGAGCGGGCGGGCGAGCTCAGCCCCGAGCCGGGCGTCGAGCCGGCCTGGCAGGTGCCCCGTGGGGAGGTCCTCCGCGCGCCGTGCGCGAAGACCCCGTGCCCACGTGACCAGGTCGTCGGGCGGTTCGTCACGGCGGGGGCCGAGGTGCTCGCGCGGCTCGGCGGGGAGCCGGCGATCGCGCGGCGGCGGTGGCCGAGCGGCGGCGTGGCCCTGCAGTACGCGTTCTTCCCGGGGATGCAGCACTGGCTCCACGCGGAGGCGCGGAACGCCGCGGCGCTCCCGACGGGCCACCGCCCCGAGTTCCGCGCGTGGGCCGCGCTCGCGCCGGTGAACGTCGAGCGGGCGCGCCCGCCAGGCGCCCTGCGACCCGCCACGACGAGCGTGCCCGGCGTGGAGGCCGCGGTTGTCCGCGCCCCGAAGGGCACCGCGCTCGTGCTCTTCAACTGGACGGGCGCGCGCCTCGCGGGCGGCGTCACCGTCACGCTGCGGGACCCCGGGCCGTTCACGATCGCCGTCCGCGATGAGCAGACGCCCGTCCCGCTCCGCGTCGTGCCCGGCGGCGTGGAGCTGACCGTCCCGCTCGACACGGTGGAGGTCGTCCGACTGTGCCGGGAGCCGGGCGTGCGGGACTGCAGGTAGAAGCCCGAGCCGACAGTCAATGACCTTTATTATTAGCCGTTTGACGAACGGCGCGCGCTCGCGCATCGTTTGGGAGTGAAGAAGCGCCCCTCTCCGCTGCCGCCCGGCCCCAAGCTCGCGTTTCGCTCGACCGCTGCGGTCACGTTGGCGGCCGCCAGCGTCGCGCTCGCCGTGGCGTGCAGTGACACAGCCCCGACGGCCGACAGCGGCGCGACCCCCCAGCCGCCTCCCCAGCCTCCGCAGATCGCCCCGCAGCTGCCGCCGCAGCCCCCGCAGCCCCCGCAGCCGCCGCCGCAGCCGCCGCCTCCCCAGCCTCCGCCGGTCGACGCCTCGGTCGACGCCCCCGCGGACGCGGCCACGGACGCGGTGCCAGACCGCATCG
>DAORJJ010000232.1:0-9244 GCA_035439005.1 Polyangiaceae bacterium
CGCGAGCGAGTCGGCGTCCCTCGCCGAGCGCGGTCCGCTGCACGCCGCGGTCGTGAACTTCGCGCTGCCCGGCGAGGGCGCCCGCGCGCTCGCGCAGAAGCTCCGCGCCGATCGGCCTGGGCGACTGCCGGTCCTGTTCGTCTCGTCCAAGCGGTGTCCACGAGAGATCGTCCAGGCGTACGCGTGTGGGTGCGACGACTACCTGGCGCGGCCCTTCCGCGGGGCCGAGCTGGGCGCCCGGGTGCTGGGCATGCTGCGGCGCTCGCTCGACGCCTACCGCTGAGCTGCGGGTGCCGGCCGACCGACGGTGGCGTCGGGGCCGACCCCTTGGCGTCGGGGCCGACCCTTGGCGTCGGGGCCGACCGACGTTGGCGCCAACCCCTTGATATCTCGTGCGTGGCCGGTGACCGGGGCCCGACCCGCCGAAGCCACGCGGCCGACCGACGTTGACGCCAAGTCCTTGATATCTCGTGACCAGCCGCCCGCGGGGCGACCGACGTTGACGCCAAGTCCTTGAAATCACGTCGACCGCGCCGCCCGGGCGCCGCCCCCTCCCGTCCTTCCGCGGCCCGCAACCCGTGCTAAGTGCAGGGCCGCATGGAGCCCGACGAGTCCATCACCGTGGAGTTCGCCGAGGAGGAGGAGGCCCCGGCCAACCTCCGCGGGGCGCGCCGCCTGTTCGTCGTCGGCGGCGGGCGCGGGGGCGTGGGCAAGAGCCTCGTCGCCGAGAACCTCGGCGTCTACTTCGCCCAGCTCGGCAAGTCGGTCGTCCTCGTCGACGCCGACCCGACCGGCCCGAACCTCCACGCCCACTTCGGCATCCCCGCCGCGCGGCACCTCTACGACCTCGAGGAGGACGGCAACGCCGCCCTCAAGAAGGCCCTCGTGAGCACCGTGGTGCCCGGCCTCCAGCTCCTCCCCGCGCCGGTCGACGCCCTCTCCCCGCCGCCCACCCTCCGCGGCGGCCGAAAGGTGCGCTGGCTCTCGCGGCTCCGCGCGATCCCCGCGGACGTGCTCGTCGTCGACGTCGGCCCCGGCGCGAGCCCCTTCGCGATCGACATGATGCTCTCGGCCGACGTGCCCATCTGCGTGACCGTGCCCGAGCCCCCGGCGATCGAGACGACCTACCGCTTCCTCCGGGCCGCCTACCGCCGCGCGCTCCGCCGCGCGCTGTCGCGCGATCGCTTCCGCCTGAACATGCTCGAGCGCGCCCTGGCCGACTTCGGCTTCCTCCCCAAGCCGCTCGAGCTGGTGCGCGCCCTCGAGAAGATGGACCGCGGCCTCGCCCAGCTCGCCTGGGTGGAGGCGAACCGACTCCGCTTCCAGCTCGTGGTCAACCAGACCCGCGTGCGCACCGATCTCGAGCTCGGCCCATGGATGAGCGAGCTCGCCCGCCAGCACCTCGGCGTGTGGCTCGACGAGCTCGGCAGCATCGAGCACGACGACACCGTGTGGGTGGCCGTGCGCCGACGGAGGCCGCTGCTCACCGACGTGCCCACCTCGAAGGCCGCGCGCAACATCGAGCGCATCGCGCGCCGCGTGGTCGCGCTCACCGCCCGCACCGAGGTCTTCGCCGCGCCGCCGCCCATCCCCGACGCGAGCCCCACCCTCTACGCCGCGCTCGGCACCTCGCGCTCCGCCAGCGACGAGGAGATCCGCCGCGCGTGCAAGCGCAAGCGCGAGATGTACGCGACCGACGGCCTCTGCACCTCGTCCCTCCTCAGCGAGGCCGAGCTCCTCCGCGAGCAGGCCCGCCTCGAGGAGGCCTACGACACGCTGCTCGACCCCGTGCGCCGACGCGCCTACGACCTGTCCGCGTACCCCGAGCGCTCCGACTCGACGCCCGAGATCCTGCCTCGACCCGCGCTCGACGCCGAGCAGCTTCAGCTCAAGAACGAGCTGCTCCGCGAGATCGGCCCCGAGAGTGAGTTCTCCGGAGCCCTCCTCCGCAAGGTCCGCGAATCGCAGGGCGTCGAGCTCGTCGACATCGCGGCCCACACGAAGATCACGAAGGGACACCTCGAGGCCATCGAGGAGGAGCGCTTCGCCGATCTCCCAGCGATCGTCTACGTGCGCGGCTTCGTCACCGAGCTGGCCAAATTCCTGCGGCTCGACCCCGTGCAGGTGCAGAAGACCTACCTGCGCCGCATGCGCGAGAACGCCCCGTGAACCGGCGAGTGAGCCCCGCAGGGGCGAACGACGGCCCTCGGCGCGCGCGCGCCGAGGGCGAGGTGTCGGCGTGAACGCCCCCCGGAGCGGCACGGCCGACCCGCCCGACGCGCCCTCGCCCAGCCCGCCCGAGCGCCCGCGCGGGCCGTTCACCGTCGGCGACCTGGCGTTCGGGGTGGCCCTCTTCGTCCTCGCGCTCGTGCCGCGGGCCCTCGCCGCGCACGCCTACGCTGGCGAGCCCGTGTGGGACGGCCACTACTACGAGTTCGGCGCGCGCCGAATCGCCGCCGGCCTCGGCTACTCCGACGACCTCACGATCGGCGGCCAGAGCGTGTGGCATCCGTGGTGCCACTACCCCGTGGGCTACAGCGCCTTCCTCGGGCTCGTGTACTGGGTCTTCGGCGCGAAGCTCTCCGTCGCCAACGCCGCCAACGTGGTCGTCGGCGCGCTCGTGCCGGTGGCTACGTGGCGGCTCGCGGTGACGTGCCTCTCCCGCGGTCGCGCGCGCGCCGCGGGGGTCCTCACCGCGCTCCACCCCGGCCTCGTCCTCTACTCCGCGCTCACCATGAGCGAGCCGCTCGCGTCGGTGCTCACGCTCGCCGCGTTCACGTTCGCGGCGCGCGAGGGCCGCGGCTCGCTCGCGCCCAAGGGTCGACCGCGCGCCCCGCTGCGAGGCCTCGCGATCGCCGGGCTGCTCCTCGGGCTCTCCACGCTCGTGCGCCCCACCGCGCTCCTCTGCGCGCCGTTCCTGCTCCTCGCGGCGTGGCCGAAGGGAACAGGCTCGCTCGCCGCCCGCGCGCGGTCGCATGGCCCCAGGCTCGCGGTCGCGGCGGCCGTCGTCGCGCTCACCACGCTGCTCCCCGTGCTCCCGTGGACGGCGCGCAACTGCCGCGTGATGGACGGCTGCGCCCTCGTGAGCACCAACGCCGGCTGGAACCTCGCCATCGGCGCGTTCCCGCGCGCGACCGGCCGCTTCGAGACGCTCCGCTCCGCCGACGGCTGCCGCGAGGTCACAGGCCAGGTGCAGCAAGATCGCTGCTGGCTCGCGTACGGCCTCGGCTGGGTGCGCCGCGAGCCAGGGCGGTGGCTCGCGCTCGTGCCGAAGAAGCTCGGCTACACGTTCGACCACGAGTCGTTCCAGGTCGAGTACCTGCACGAGGCCCGCCCCGCCGCCTGGCCGGACGACAAGCGCGCCGACGCGCGGAACCTCCTCTCGAACTTCCACCGCGTGCTGCTCGTGTGTGCGGCGTTCGGCGCCGTCGCGTTCGCCCCGCGGAGGCGCGCGCAGGTGGCCCTGTTGGCGGGCCTGTGCCTGCTCGGCTACGCGGTGTCTCAGGCCGCCTCACCGACGCTTTGGCCGTTCGCCGTGGCCGCGAGCCTGCTCCCGTTCCTGCCCATGCCCGGCCGACCGGAGGCGCGCCCGGGCCTCCTCCTCGCGGCCTCGCTCCTGCTCACCACGGCCCTGGCGCACGCGATCTTCTTCGGCGAAGACCGCTACCACGTGGTGGCCTCGCCGGCCCTCGTGCTGCTCGCGTGCGCCGCCTTCCGTCCTCCATCCCCCGCGCGCGGCCGCGCGGCGCGCTGACTTCACCTCGATCGACGGGCGCGCGACCCCGCCACTGACAGGCCCCGCGGTGCGAGCTAGAACGGAGAGATGCCCGACGACGACCTCACGCCGAACGACAAGTACCGCATTTGGGCGAGCCTCCTCCGCGGCATCATGCTCACCGCGACGACCCAGGCAGGCGGCCGCTACGTGCCGTGGAACCAGTACCTCATTGGCAAGAACGAGAAGTACAACGAGTGGCTCGGTCGTGGCATGTGCCGCGGCCTGTCGGTGAAGTTCCTCGAGCTCGAGCGTGACGGCCGCAACTTCATCGACGAGGTGAACGGGGCCTCGCTCGAGGTGCTCGATCGCTACATCAGGCCGGCCCTGAACACCGAGATCCGCGACGCCTCGCTGCCGGGCAACCTCGGCGACGGCGCGAAGGCGCTGCACGACTTCATGAGCTCGGAGTACCACTTCAAGCACGTGGGGACCGAGACGTTCGGCAACCACTCAGGCTTTCAGAGCCACGAGCGTCTTGGGAAATTCGTTGGTCACTCGCCCTACTACTACCTCGTCTCCTTTCCTGGCCACGCGATGGCGTGCGCGGCGAACAAGGGGCGCAAGGTGTTCTTCGAGCCGAACTCGGGGATTGGCCACTTCCAGCACACGGCGCAGCTCGTCAAGTTCTCCTCGCTTTACTTCGGCCACCCTGAAATCAAGCGCCTCTACGGACACGGCTCGAAGGTCGTCCTGAAGGCCCACCGCTACCTCGGCTTACGCACGCGCGACGCCTCCCCGGAGCCGAGGCGCGCCAGGCTGGGGCGTGCGCACGATCTGCGCGGGGCGCGAAAATTTGGCGGCACGAGCGCCACGACGCGGACGTCTCCACGGCGAAAACGCGCGCCACGCTCGAGGCACGACGGTTGCACCCCCTCACCCCTTCCCCGCTCGCACCGACCTGGCGCGGGCGGCGCCGCCTCGAGAGGACCCATGCACGAAGACGACGCGAAGACCGAGACCCCCAGGGCCGTGGCCACTCGCCGCGCAGGAGCGCGCACGCGCAAGAAGGCCGAGAGCGCCGGCCCGCGCGCGGTCGAGCGCCTCGATGGCTCGCCTCCGGCAAATCGCCTCGCGCTCGGCAAGCACGTGACGGACGTCGCCACCCACCGCGCGCGCGTCGTCCAAAAGGAGACCGTGGGCGAGCTGCTCCGGGCGCACGCGGAGGACGCGACCCCGGGGCCCCTCATCACCGAGCTGCGCACGCTCATGGAGGGGGCGTCGCCGGACGACCGCAAGGCGCTCCGCCGGCTCTTCACTCAGACCGTCGACAAGACCACGCCGAACAAGCGGGCCGACACCGAGCTCGCGGCGGGGTGGCGCGAGGGCGCCTATCCCTACAAGTACCTGCTCGCGCGGTCGACCTACGAGAAGCAGAAGTACCGGCTGCAGGTGGAGCTCCTCAAGCTGCAGGCGTGGGTCCGCGAGACCGGCGCGCGCGTGGTGATCCTGTTCGAGGGGCGGGACGCCGCGGGCAAAGGCGGCACCATCAAGCGCTTCATGGAGCACCTGAACCCCCGCGGCGCGCGCGTCGTCGCGCTCGAGAAGCCCTCCGAGATCGAGCGCGGGGAGTGGTATTTCCAGCGGTACGTGCAGCACCTGCCTACCCGCGGCGAGATCGTGCTGTTCGATCGCAGCTGGTACAACCGCGGCGGCGTCGAGCGCGTCATGGGGTTCTGCACGCCCGCGGAGTACGACGAGTTCATGCGGCAGGCGCCGGAGCTCGAGCGGCACCTCGTGCGCTCGGGGCTGCACTTCTTCAAGTTCTGGTTCTCGGTGAGCCGCGACGAGCAGCGCCGCCGCTTCAAGGAGCGCAAGCTGCACCCGCTCAAGCAGTGGAAGCTCAGCCCCATCGACATGGCCTCGCTCGACAAGTGGGACGACTACACCCGCGCGAAGGAGGCGATCTTCCTCCACACCGACACGTCGGACGCCCCCTGGACGGTCATCAAGAGCGACTGCAAGAAGCGCGCGCGCCTGAACGCCATGCGGTACGTCCTGCAGCGCCTCCCGTACGCGAAGAAGAACGCCGAGGCGATCGGCGCGGTCGATCCGCTCATCGTCGGTCGACCCTCGCTCGTCCCCAGCCTCGCCTCTAGCGGGGGCGACGACCTGCTCGCGGCGACCTCGCACGACTAGGCCTCTCGCCATGACCGCGCTGGAGCGGACGGACGGCACATGACTTTCGTCACGTGGAGGAGGGGGCCCTTGCCCCACACAGAGGCTCGCTCCATGCGACGACCGCCCTCACTCATCGCCTCGGCGCTCGCGTCGCTCGTGGGCGCCGCGTTCGCGCTCCTCACGAGCGACTGCGCCGAGGCGCCCACGGCCGAGCGGGGCGGCGAGCACTACGCGAAGTACTGTGCCCTCTGCCACGGCGCCTCCGGCGAGGGGTACCGCGCCGACGACGCGCCCGCGCTCCGCAACGCGACGTTCCTCGCGCTCAGCACCGACGCCTTCCTCGAGCACGCGGTGCTGCGCGGCCGGCCGGGCACCACGATGAGCCCGTGGGCCACCGATCGCGGTGGACCGCTCGACGCGACCGGCGCGCGCTCGATCGTGCTCTACCTGCGCGGGCTCACGCCGCACACGCCAGCCGACCCGTCGGGGCTCGAGGTGCGCGGCGATCCCGCGGCCGGGGCGCCGGTGTACGCGGCGCGGTGCGCCGAGTGCCACGGGGCGAGGGGCGAGGCCGGGCGCTACGTGAACCTCGCCAACCCCGAGCTCTTGGCGAGCGCGAGCGACGGGTTCCTGCTGCGGTCGATCGAGCAGGGACGCCCCGGCACCCCCATGCCCGCCTTCGCCGGCGCGCTGACGCCCACGGAGATCGCGAACGTCGTCGCGCTCGTGCGGTCATGGCAGCGACCGCCGGATGGCCCACTCCCCGCGCCGCCCCGCCCAGGCCAGCTCACCGACGTGGTGCTGAACACGGGCGGCGAGAACGCGAGCTTCCCCGGAATAGAGCGCTACGTGCCGGCCGACACCGTCAAGGCCGCGCTCGACCAGCGGAGGCGCGTCGTGATCCTCGACGCGCGCCCCGCCTATGACTACGCGCGCGCGCACATCACCGGAGCCGTGAGCACTCCCTTCTACGAGGTCGCCGACTACGCACCCGAGCTCCCGCGAGACGCTCCGATCGTTGCCTATTGCGGCTGCCCACACGCGGAGTCGGGGCAGGCCGTAGACACCCTGAAGGGCCTCGGCTACGCGACGGTGTACGTCCTCGACGAGGGCTTCACGGTGTGGCGTGAGCGAGGGTATCCGGTCCGGGGTGGGGCGCGACCTTGAACGTCACGGCCGAAGACCAAGAGCGCTGCGCTGGCCTGGAGGAGCACCACCCGTGAAGACCATCATCGAGCCCTTTCGCATCAAGTCGGTCGAGCCCATTCGCATGAGCACGCGCGAGGAGCGCGAGGCCGCCCTCCAGGAGGCGGGCTACAACCTCTTCGCGCTGCGCTCCCGCGACGTGATGATCGATCTCCTCACCGACTCCGGCACCGGGGCGATGAGCGCCGAGCAGTGGGCCGCGCTCCAGCGCGGCGACGAGAGCTACGCTGGCTCGCCGTCGTTCACGCGGTTCGAGGCCGCGGTGAAGGAGCTCTTCCCCTTCAAGCACGTGATCCCCACGCACCAAGGCCGCGCCGCGGAGAAGATCCTCTTCTCGGTGATCGGCGGCCCGGGCAAGGTGTTCCCGAACAACACCCACTTCGACACCACGCGCGCGAACATCGAGCACACGGGCGCGCGCGCGTTGGACCTCGTCATCGCCGAGGGGCGGGTGCCCTCGCTGGAACACCCCTTCAAGGGGAACATGGATCTCGACGCGCTCGAGGCGACCATCCGCGAGCACGGTCCAGAGAACGTGCCCGCCGTGCTCGTCACCATCACGAACAACTCGGGCGGCGGCCAGCCGGTGAGCCTCGAGAACCTCCGCGGCGTGCGCGCCGTGTGCGACCGCTACGCGCTGCCGCTCTTCCTCGACGCGTGCCGCTTCGCCGAGAACGCGTGGCTCATCCGCGAGCGCGAGGCCGCGTGCGCGCACATGAGCGTGCCCGCGATCGTGCGCGAGGTGGCGGCGCTCGCGGACGGCATGACGATGTCGGCGAAGAAGGACGGACTGGCGAACATCGGCGGGTGGCTCGCGGTGAACGACGACGAGCTCGCGCGCAAGTGCCGCAACGTGCTGATCCTCACCGAGGGGTTCCCCACGTACGGGGGGCTCGCCGGCCGCGATCTCGAGGCGATCGCCCAGGGCCTCGCCGAGGTCGTCGACCACGACTACCTGCGCTACCGCACTCGCTCCACCGCGTACCTGGGGGACGCGCTCCGGGCGGCGGACGTGCCCATCGTGGTGCCGACCGGCGGCCACGCCGTGTACATCGACGCGCGCGGAATGCTCCCGCACATCCCGCCGCTCGCCTACCCGGGGCAGGCGCTCGCCGTCGCGCTCTACCGCGAGGGCGGCGTGCGCGGCTGCGAGATCGGCACGGTCATGTTCGGGCGCCAGGCCGACGGGAGCGAGCGCCCCGCGGCGATGGATCTCGTGCGCCTCGCGATCCCCCGCCGAACGTACACGCAGAGCCACATCGACTACGTCGCCGAGGTGGCGCGCGAGGTGGCGGCCCGCCGCGAGACGCTCACCGGCTACCGCATCGTCGAGGAGCCGCCGCAGCTCCGGCACTTCACCGCCCGCTTCGCGCCCGCCTGAGTCCTGCGTCGCGCGGCCCTTCTGGCACGTGCAGATTGCATATATCTAGCCGCCGCGCGCAAGGCAGACGCCGCCCTCCCGCGCGTGTACAGGCCGATGCCGCCGTCCGGCACGCCAGGGAGGCCCGGCTGTCCCGAGGCGCCGGGCGCTCCGGGCGCGCCTGCGGCCCCTGGCGCGCCGGCCGCGCCGGGCGCGCCGTCGGACCCCGAGCACGCGACGAACGCGGCGCTGAGGAGGGCGGTGAGTGCGGCGATGGCGACGGTCGGGCGGGACAGGAGCATGGGGGCGCCTTTCTTGGGGCAGGAGCGGTCGCTCGGGTTCGTGGAAACGCTGGGACCTTGCATTTTCGAGGCCAGCGGGCAGGATCGCGTGGTGCGCCAGCCCGCCCGACTCCTAACCGCCGTCGCTTTGAGCGTCAACCTCGCGGTGGGCTGCTCGACGGCTCGCGACGAGCCCGACACGGCGCCCGTCTACCGGGGCGAGGTCGCGGGGTTGTTGAGCGCAAAGTGTGCGCGTTGCCACGCAGGCGCCGCACCCGCGGGGGGCTGGCGCGCCGACACCTACATCGGCGCCATCGGCTGCACGGCCACGGGGGCGCAGGCGGCCAAAGGCGGGCCGGATGCGCCCATCGCGCGGGCGCTCGCGCGGCCCGATCACGCGGGCTTCGCCTCGGCGACCGAAGGCGACACGCTCCGCCGGTGGCTCGAGGCGGGCGCGCGCAGCCGGCGCCCAAGACGTACGCCGAGCAGGTGCAGGCGATC
>DAORJJ010000232.1:9254-9777 GCA_035439005.1 Polyangiaceae bacterium
CCGGCGCGAGGGTGTGCCCTCCGCCGCCTTCACCGATCCGCGCTCGCCCGAGAGCCACGGGCAGCTCCTCCGCGCGCGCCGCTACCGCCCCATGCTCGACGTGACCGACGCCGACGCGTGCGGGCGCTGCCACGACGGCGCCCCCGCCCGGCCCCCGAAGGTGTCCCCCGCGGACGAGGCCACCGCGTGCACGACCTGCCACACCGAGCCGGGTGGCCCGCTCGGGTGCGGCACCTGCCACGGCGCGCCAGGCCGCGCCTACCCGCCGCGCGATCCGTGCTTCTTCCCAGGCGACGCGCCGTCACCTGCGCACGCGGCGCACGCGGGCTCGAGCGCGGCGCGCGAGGGCGGCCTCGCGTGCGCCACGTGCCACCCCACGCCCGCGAGCGGTGAGCCCGCGGGCGCCCACGCGAACACCCACGTCGAGGTGTGGCTCGACCCCACGTTCGGGCGCACGGGCGCCTTCGATCCCGCGACGAAGCGCTGCGCCGACACCTGCCACGCGCGAGGCGGCGCGCGCCCC
>DAORJJ010000233.1:0-9754 GCA_035439005.1 Polyangiaceae bacterium
GTCGCGGGCCTCGCCGCCGCGCTCGGGCTCACGCTGCTCCGCCGCCGGCGTCGCCCCTGAGCGTGGCGCGCGGCCTCTCGCGACGCGCGGCGCTCCTCGGCGCGCTCGCGCTGGCGGGCGCCTGCGCGCGTGCCAAGGGGAACCCGGACGCGGGCCCGGCGAGCCGCGTGGTCTCCCTCGGCCCCGCCACGACCGAGGCCCTCTTCGTGATCGGCGCGGGGCCCCGGGTCGTCGGGCGCTCGCGGTTCTGCGACAAGCCGCCGGAGGCGCGTGCGCTCCCCGTCATCGGCGGGCTCACCGACCCGAACCTGGAGGCCATCCTGGCCCTGCGGCCCGATCTCGTGGTGGGCGTGCGCGGCCCCGCCGGCGCGGAGCTCGTGGCCGCGCTCGAGGCGCGCGGCGTGTCGACGTACGTGCCCGAGGCCGAGTCGAAGAGCCAGATTGTCGAGCTTATTCAGGGACTTGGCGCGCGAGTGGGGTGCGCTTCGGGGGCCGCCGCGGCGATCGCGGAGCTCGAGCGCACGCTGGCCGAGGTGCGCGCGTTGGTGGCGGGGCGCCCGCGCCCGCGCGTGCTCCTGTTGTTCGGGCGCTCGCCGCTCGTGGCCGCGGGCTCGCGGAGCTTCCCCGACGAGATGCTGGCGCTCGCGGGTCTCGAGAACGCCTGCGTCTCGCGCGAGCGCTACCCGACCCTCGAGGTCGAGCGGGTGCTCGCGATGGATCCCGACGTTGTCCTCGACGCGTCGATGGAGGGCGACGACGCCGCCTACTTCTCGGGCGCGGGCTGGGGGCGCGCGCGCGCCGTGCGCGAGCGCCGCGTGCTGCGCGTGACCGACGTGGACGTGCTCCGCCCCGGCCCGTCGGTGGCGAACGGGGTTGCGACGCTCGCGCGGATGGTGCACGGAACAGCTACGCGACCAGGGAGAGGGCCAACGTAGCCGTGGGGGTGAAGGTTCGCATCGACCAGCGGATGGTCCAGCTCGGCCTGGCGGACTCGCGCACGCGCGCGCAGGCCCTCCTGCTCGCGGGCGTGGTCGAGGTGCGCGGCCAGCGCGTCGACAAGGCGGGCACGCTCGTCCCCGCCGACGCGGAGGTGCGCGTCCGCGGGGCGGATCACGCGTTCGTCTCGCGCGGTGGCGTGAAGCTCGAGGGCGCGCTCGTCGCGCTCGCGGTCGACGTGACGGGCCTCCGCTGCCTCGACCTCGGCGCCTCCACCGGCGGCTTCACCGACTGCCTCCTCCAGCGCGGCGCCGCGCGCGTGGTCGCGGTCGACGTGGGGTACGGCCAGCTCGCCCAGAAGCTGCGCGACGATCCGCGCGTGGACGTGCACGAGCGCACGAACGCCCGCTCGCTCACGCCCGCCCTCGTGGGAGGCGAGGTCGATCTCACCGTGGTCGACGCGTCGTTCATCGGCCTCGGCAAGCTGATGCCCGCGATCGCGCTCTGCACGCGCCCGGGCGGCCAGCTCGTGGCGCTGGTGAAGCCCCAGTTCGAGGTGGGCCGGGAGGAGGCGTCCCGCGGTCGGGGCGTGGTGCGCGATCCCGGCGCGCGGAGCCGCGCCATCGCGGGCGCCTCCGACGACGTGGTGGCCGCGGGGTTCGAGCTGCTCGGCGCGTGCGACTGCGCCATCCGCGGCCCGAAGGGCAACCTCGAGGCCTTCGTCCACGCGCGCCGCGCTGGGGGGTGAGCGAGCTAGCACTCGCTGGAGGGCGCGCGCTCACCGACCCGCGGGCTCACGAGCCCGCCTCGCGCGCTCACTCGAGGGCCGAGGCGCGCAGCGCGTGAAAGCTCGCCCAGAGGGGGTGCTCGAAGCGCCCCTCCTCGACGCCGCCGAAGCGCTCCCTGGTCAATCGGCGATCGAGGAGCGCCACCGACGCCACGAGGACGCTCGGGGACGCGAGCGCGTCCCGGACGTCGAGGGTGAGGTAGGTGGCGAGCGCGCCCCCGAGCTCCGCCGGACGAAATCCGCCCGCGGGGGGCTCCGCGGCGAAGCGACAGACGATCGCGCCGTCCACCGTGATGCGGCCGGCCCCGCCCGACGAGGAGTTCCCGCCCGTCTTGAAGGCGTGGTGGGTCATGAAGAACTCCACGCGATCGGCGAGCGCGGGCAGGAGACAGTGGGTCTTCAACGCTTTGCGGAGGCTGTGCCAGTGGAGCTTGCCCGCGAGCGGGTGTTCGAGGCGCCAGGCGGCGTCGGCCACGCGACGTGGAGCGCCGGCGTGGAACGAGACGCGCCCGCCCGCGGTCTTCACGAGCACGAACGCGCCCCGCCGCTCCGCGTGGAGGATTTCACCGAAGAGCGCGGGCACATGGAGCTCGAGCGCGCCCGCGCCCTCCACCTCGAGCGAGACGACGCGCGCCGGGTGGTCGATGACGATCTCCGTTGGCCTCATCGATCGCGCTCCCTCATGCGCTGCGGTTCTTGCGGCGTCCCGGCGGCGCGGTCGTTAGATTACAGCGTGGATGACCACCCGGGAGCTCATCGACGCGATCCTGGCGGCGGCGGCGCGCGACGCGGGCGAGGTGGGCTACTCCGAGCGCCTCGCGCTGCGCGAGGCGACCGCGCGCCGCGTGCGCGCCCTCTGCGGAATGCTCACGAAGAAGGAAGCGAGGGAGGCGCGCGCCGTGCTGCGCGAGGTGCTCTCGATGCCGCTCTCGAGCAAGTGTGATCCCCAATGTTGCAGCGCGTCCACCGCGCGCGCGGTGGGGCTCGAGGCCAAGCGCGACGTCCTCGCGGCCTGGGGCCGGCTCGACCCGGACGGGGCCACCGAGCTGCCCCCGTCGCTCGTCGCGCAGCTCCTCGCGCCGTGGTCGCGCCGCGTCGCGCTCGCGGCGGCGGAGCTGATCGCGCGCTCTGCTGCGGGGCGGCGTCTGCACGCGCCGAGCCTGGTCGACGCCGTGGCGCACCCGCGGTGGCAGGTCGTCGAGGTCGCGTCGCGCGCGCTCGGCGCGCTCGGCGAGGAGGCCCCCAGCGCGGCGAAGGCCGCCCTGGCGGGGGCCTTGCGGCACGAGCGGTGGCAGGTGCGCCGCGCGGCGGCCAAGGCCCACGGCCGCATCACGGGGGGCGCGCACGCGTCCCTCGCCCGGGTGGCCAAGCGCGACCGGCACGAGGCCGTCCGCAACGCCGCGTGCAAGGCGACAGGCAGGCGGCTCGTGTGGCCGTGACGCGGGTATCTGCCTCCCTCGCGCGACTCGATAGATCCTTTCGGCCCGCCGCGCGTAGCCGCTAGTCCATGCGTCACCGTGCCCCCCTCGCCGCCCTCTTCACGGCCGCCACGCTCGGACTTGGCCTCGCCCTCGGCGCAACCGCCGCGGCCTGCCCGCCGAGCCCCGATCCGGTCGTGTTCAGTCGACCCCCGCCGAACAGCTCGCTGCTCCAGCGCGCCGAGGCCCTCGAGCGCCGGGCGAGCGAGCAGGAGCTCGAGGCCACCCAGCTCACGCGCGAGGCCGCGGCGCTCTCGCGGCGCGCCTCCTCGCTCCGCGGGCAGGCCGCCCGGGTGGTGGGCGAGGCCCGCGCGGAGCTGCTGACGCTCGCCGCGCGCCTCGACAGGGAGGCGGCCTCGGTGCGCGCCGCCGCGACCGACGCCCGCCTCGAGGCGGTGAGCCTCCGCGCCCAGGCGATGGAGCTCCGGCGCCTCGCGCGGCGGCCGCCCGGCTGGCGTCCCCGGCCGACGGTCGCGACCGTCTTCTGACCCGAGCGCACCAAAGACCTCCGGGCCTGCCCGCTGCCTTTGGAGGCGCGCTCAGAGCTTGAAGAGCGTGCAGGTCGTCGCGGGAGGTGCCGCTTCCGCGTACGCGAGGGCCGTTAGGAGCAGCGCCAGCGATCGGAGGGACGAGGCGAGCTTCGCGGTGATGGGGTGTCGGCATACCCGATTTGCAAAACGTCCGCGAGTCCGCGAGGGCGCCCGACTGGAACCCCATTCAACTCCCCCCTCCGCCATGCGAAGGTCGAGCGCATGTTGCGCTCCTTCCCCGCCCGCGTCGCTCTCCTCTCGAGCGTGGCCGCCCTCTCGACCTGGGCCGCGGCGTGCGCGCGGCTGCCGCCCATGCCCGCCGTCGTGGCCCCCGCGCCTCCTCGGCCCTCCGCGGCGGCGAGCGCCGCGCCGGTGGAGGCGGGCGTTCGCTTCCCGGCGCTCACGTGGGGCGAGGAGGAGGTCCGCGGCTACCAGCTCTCGAGCAGGCGGGCGCTGCGCCTGACCGACCTCGCGAGCGGTCAGCTCTCGGAGCACGTCACCTCCTCCTGGCGCGTCGAGCAGACGCGGTCTCTGCCGTCGGGCGGGCTCGAGACCACGGTCGTCTCCGACGGCGAGCTCGTCGGCGATCGGCGGCTCGACCGCCCCTCCTACACGGTCACCACGAAGGGGACCGACGTCGACGTCCAGGTGAAGCGCGGGGAGGTGCTCGCGCCGGACTACGAGAAGGACGTGGTCACGCGCGCGCGCCTGCCGAGCGCGCTCTCGCTCGTGAGCGCGTTCCTGACTGAGCGCGCGTTCGCACGCGGCGAGGCGGTGCCCCTGCCCGCGTCGGTCCTCGGCCTGCTCGACGAGGCCGAGCGCGGCACCGCCACGCTCGAGGCCGTCGAGGAGCGCTGGCAGCGGCAGGTCGCCCGCTTCGCCCTGGTCGTCACCCGGGAGGCCACCGCCGATCGACCGGAGCTCCGCGGCGAGGGGGCGCTCTACGTGGAGCTCGAGACGGGCCGCCCCATCGCCCTCCGCGCGACGCTGCGCAAGACCCGCACGTGGACCGAGAAGGGACGCGAGGTCCGCGGAAGCTCGGTCGAGGTCCACGCGCGACGATGGGGGGTCAACCGGAAGGACCAGCACGTGGGGGCGTCGTTCTCCGCGGAGCCGGAGCCATCGGTCGTGGGCTCCCCGCTCGACCTCGTGCTCGCGCCGAACGACCGTGACGCCGCCGTGCTGCTCGATCGCCCCGCGGGCCGCGAGATCACCGTGTGGGACCTCGGTCGCCGCCAGCCCCGCGCGAGCTGGGGGACCACCGCGCGGTTCGTGGCCTTCGACCACGTCAAGGGCGTCCGAGTGCTCTACGAGATCGGCGACCACGCCGTCGAGAGCCGCGTGCTGGTGGGAGACGCCGCGACCCCGTTCGGCGGCGTCATGCTGATGGACCGCACGTTCGTCCCGTCGGCGGTCGCGTCCAGCGCGCATTGGGTCGCCGTGGGCTCGACCGACGGGCGCGTCACGCTCGCCGAGCCTCGGAACAAGTGCATCGTGGGGGCGTTCCCGACGCGCTTGAAGGACGTTCGCGCGATCGCCCTCACCTCCCACCCGAGGCTCGAGGGCGAGCCGGGCGCGGGACGCGAGCCCCCACCCGAGCTCGCGCTCGTCGACGCGAGGGGTGAGGTCGAGGTCCTCGAGCTCCGGGTGGACACGGGCCACGTCAAGGCGACGCCGGCGTGCTCCCTCAGGTACCGGGGCGCGCCGAAGGCCCGCTTCAAGCTGCCCGCGACGCCCACGCCGGTGACGCGCTTGGACGCGCTCGACGGCACCTTGCTCTTCACGGCGCCGACGGGCGAGGTCTTCGCGTCCACGACCCATGGTCCGGCGCGCGCGCTCGGGAGGCTCGGCGCCGAGGCGACCCTCACGCGCGGCGCGAACGGCGTCGCCGTGACCACGCGACAGGGCACGACGCCGCTCGGCGCGCCCGCGCGGGACAAGAAGCGCGTCGCGCAACCGAAGCCCGAGAGGCGCGAGAGCGCCGCAGCCGCGCTCGCCCCCGCGGCGCCACTCGACGGCAAGCTCGCGCTGGGCCGAAGCGGCGCCCTCGGTGTCCGCACCACGGGGGCGTTCGTGTCGCTCTTCGAGCCCGGGAGGCCCGAGGGCGCGCGTACGGGGTCGCTCGCGACGCCGGTGTTCGGCGCCTTCGCCCACGGCGAGCGGCTCGTGGCCGTGAGCCGCGAGCAGTCGATCGCGTGGGATCTCTGCACCGCGTCCGCCCGCGCGGCGAGCCTCCGCGGCCCCACGAGCCCGGCCGGCGCGAGCCCTCCCGTCTCCTCCGCGTCGCAGCTCGCCGCCACGGTCGACGGCGCGAGGTACGCGCTCGTCACGCGCGACGGGCTCGAGGTGCGCGACACGGACACCGGCGCGGTCGTGCGGGCCTGGCGCCCCGCGGAGCTCCCCGCGGCCGTCGCGGCGCCCTCGGGAGCTCGGCTCGGGCGCGGTGGTGCGACCGTCGCGCTGCGAGGCGCCGACGGGGGGATCACGTGGCTCGACGTCCCTACCGGGAAGCCGGCCGGGAGCCTCCCCCCCGGCGCCGCCGCCGGCCTCGCGTCGTTCGCCCTCAGCCCCACGGAGGACCTGCTCGTGTCGCTCCGCAGCGACGGTCAGCTGATCGGCACGGACCTCGCGACGGGGCGCCCGCGCTTCTCGGTGAAGGCCACGAGCGCGGTCGCCGGCCGCGAGGTCGTCGCGTTCTCTCCCGACGGCGCGTGGGTCGCCGTCACCGGCACGCACCGCGAGGGGAGCGGCTGGAACCCCTCGATCCCCGTGGTGGAGCTCCGCGGGACCCAGGACGGCAAGCTCGTCGTCAGCCTCTCGCCCACGTGGGCGCCGCTCACGAGCGCCCTCGTGTTCTCGCCCGACAAGAAGCTCCTGTTCGCGGGCACGCGAGAGGGGCGACTGCTCACGTGGGACACGGCGTCGGGGGTCCTCGTGAACGAGCACCTCGCGCACGAGCGCGCGATCGAGGGCCTCTCGTTCGCGTCGGGCGTCGGCGGTGGCGGGTGGCTCGTGAGCGCGTCGGGCGACGGCTCGGTGCGCCTCTGGGAGCCGCGCACGATGGAGGAGTTCGCGACCGGCGGCGCGCTCGGGGTCTTCGAGGAGGCGATCGCGCCCCGACGCTCGACCAAGCTCGTCGCGACGCTCATGGTCGACGCGCGCGGCGACGCGATCGCGGCGACCGGCGACGGTTACTACAAGGCGGACCGCGGGAGCCTCCGGGTGCTTCGGCTCGGCGCCGGCCTCGAGCGCTACGAGTTCCAGCAGTTCGACGCGCTCCTCCACAGGCCCGACCTCGTCGTCGATCGCCTCGGCGTGGGCGATCGCGAGCAGCTGGCGCTGTTCCGCGCGGCGCACGCCAAGCGCGAAGAGCTGCTCCGCGGGAAGGTCCCCCGGAAGCTCCCGGAGCCGCCAAAGGTGACGTTCGAGCGCCCGCTGCCGCTCCTCACCCGCGCGCGCCGTCTCGGGCTCCAGCTCCGCGTGGAGGCGGGCCAGAGCGAGCCGCGCGAGCTGCGCGCCCTGCACGTGACCGTCGACTCGGTGCCGGTCGGCCCCATCGGCGGCGTGCCGCTCTCCGGCGCCACGTGGACCGGCGAGATCCCGCTCGTGCTCGGCGCGGGCGCGAACCGCGTCGAGGTCTACGCGATCGACTCCCGCGGCGCGGCCAGCACGATCGCGTCGCACGTCGTCGAATACACGGGCCCGACCGAACCGCCCTCGCTCCACGTCGTCGTCGTCGGCGTCTCGAAGTACGCGAACCCGCGCTTCAACCTCGACTACGCCGCCAAAGACGCGCGCGACGTCGGCGCGCTGCTCGGCGCGAGCAAGCGCTTCGCGAAGGTGAACGTGCTCGAGATCCTGGACGAGCGCGCCACCCGGAGCGGGATCCTCTCGGCGCGGGCGTTCCTGGAGAAGGCGCAGGTCGACGACACGGTCGTGGTCTTCCTGGCCGGGCACGGCGTACTAGACAAGAATCTTGACTACTGGTTCGCGACGACGGACATCGATCCGAAGGACCCGGCCAAGAGCGCCCTCGGCTACGAGCAGCTCGGCGCGCTCGTCACCGGCCTCACGGCGCGCCGGCGCCTCGTGCTCCTCGACACCTGCCACGCTGGCGAGGCGGACAAGACCGGCGAGCCGACGTGGACCCCGCCCGCGCTCGCGCAGCCGGCGACCCCGCGCGTGAAGCAGTTCCGCGGGCTCGAGCTCGTGCGGGTCGTGCCCAAGGGCCAGAGCTTCGGGCTCATGCAGCAGCTCTTCACCGATCTGCGCGCCGGCAGCGGCGCCATCGTGCTCGGCTCGGCGGGCGGCGCGGAGCTCGCGCTCGAGAGCTCGGCTTACAAGAACGGCGTCTTCACCTTCGCGCTCCTCGAGGCCCTCAAGGAGGGCCGCGCGGACGCGAACCGAAGCGGGGACGTCTCGGTGACCGAGCTCACCCGGTACGTGAGCGGCCGCGTCGAGGCGCTCACCAACGGCGCCCAGCGCCCCGCCACGCGCGGCGAGAACCTCGACCTCGACTTCCCGATTTACTGAGACGCTCCTCCGGCGGTGCACGGACGCGGGCCCGGAGCCTCGTGCGGGAGGGCGCGGCGCGACTAGAGTGCGGGGCGTGTGGATCTTCGCCTACGGCTCGCTCCTCTTCCGCCCCGGGTTCGAATACGCCGAGCGACGGCGCGCGTTCATCGCGGGCTACGAGCGGCGGCTCTGGCAGGGCTCGCCCGACCACCGCGGCGTCCCCGAGGCGCCCGGGCGCGTGCTGACGCTCCTCCCGCGCGACACGGCCGCGTGCGGAGGCGCGGCGTACAGGGTGTCCGCGACGAGGGCGGACGCGATCTTGCGCGCGCTGGACGAGCGCGAGCAGGCGGGCTTCGCCCGAGCGACCTTGCCGTTGCTCGACGCGCCCGGGGGGCGCCCGTTCGCGCAAGGGATCACGTGGATCGCGGGCCCCGAGAATCCCCACTATCTCGGCGAGCTCCCGGAGCCCGCGATCGCCGCCGAGGTGCGCGCGCGCCGCGGACCGAGCGGAGAGAACGCCGACTACGTGCGCCTCGTCGCCGAGGCCCTGCGCGCGCTCGCGATCGAAGATCCGCACCTCGAGGCGATCGTCGCGGGCCTCGACTGACCAACGCACGTTCCCATGGACACCGTCACGGCGCGCGCTTCGCCGCGGCCGCCCGCGCCGCGTACGCGAGGAACGCGGTCTCGTGCAGCCCGGCGAGGACGATCGCGCGCTCCGCCATCGCCTCGCGCTCGGCGCGCGTGTGCGGCCGCCCCGGCTTCGTCGCGCCGCGGGCGTGGGCCCGCCCGAGGAGCGCGCCGACGTGCGGCACGAGCTCGTGGAGCTCGCGAGGCCGGAGCGCCACCACGTCGAGCTTGTCTTCTTGGGGCGTGAGGCGCCGCGCGAGCATCGTCCGCCCGAGCAGCGTGGTCGTGCCGAGGCGCGAGGGGACGCGCTCGACGCACGCGCGGTAGGCCGCGTACACGCGCTCGGCGGGGCTCACTCCGGGCACCCGCGCGAGCCTCCGCGGGGAGGGGGCGCGCGACTCTTCCTTCAGGTCGAAGAGCCAGCCGCCGTCGTCGCGCCCGCGGACCAGCACGGCGACGCGGAGGCACCCGAGGCTCCCGTTGCCGGCGACGCGGAACGCCGCGTCGAGCACCTCGAGCTCCTCGGGCCTCGGGCGGCTCTCCGGGGAGAGGCCCGCGGCGTACCGGGTGAGGGCGGCGGGGAGCGCCTCGCGCACCTTCGCCTCGAGCGGGAGATAGCGCGCCCCGAGCGCGAGCCGCCGTCTCCCGCGGCGGCCGGTCGTGCGCGATCCCAGGAACTCACGCTCGCTGCGGGCCTCCGCGCGCGCGACGAGCCGCCGCACGCACGTGGGGGGCGGGTCGACCACGCCCTCGAAGGCGCCGCGCGCGTAGCCCTCGAAGAGGCTCGCGAGCAGCGCGAGCGTGGCGTCGCCCGGCGCGCCGTGGACGCGCGCGGCGAGCAAGAGGCTCGTCGCGAGCCGGACGAGATCGAAGCGGTG
>DAORJJ010000234.1:0-9727 GCA_035439005.1 Polyangiaceae bacterium
CGGGACGCATGCCGCGTTCCTACCACGCCGCGGCGAGCGAGCGCGCCGCTACGGGCCGCCGCTCTCTTCGGCGCCGCCCTCGGGTGCGCGCGTCGGCGGCGGCATGCGCGGGAACGCGAGCCCGACCAGCGCGCCCACCACGGCGAGTCCCACGAGCACCGCGAACGCCTGGCCCGCGCCGGCGGCGAGGTCCCCCGACAGGGTGGCGATGACCGCGGGGGCGAGCCCCTTGCCGCGCTCCGGCCCGAGCAGCTCGTTCAGCAGCTCGGGCGACGCGTGCGCGCCGACGGCGCCCGCGACGATCGCGCCCATCCCGCCCACCGCGAGCGCGCCGCCGATCGTGCGCGAGAACATGTTGCTCGCCGTCGCGACGCCCCGCTCGCTCCAGGCCGCGGTCTCCTGCACGGCGATCATCGCGGCGACGCTCGTGGCGCCCATCCCCACCCCGAGCAGCGCCACGCACGCCCCGAGGGCCGCGAGGCCCAGGCGCGCGTGGAGCGCCGCGAGCAGGAGCCCGGCCGAGACCGCGCTCACGAGCGCCCCCGCGCGGATGAGCGGCCGGTACCCCACCCTCGGGAGCGCACGCCCCGCGAGGGTGGAGGCGATGGGCCACGACACGAGCATCGGCGCGAGCGCCATGCCTGCCTCGGTGGGCGAGGCGCCGAGCACGGCCTGCTCGTAGAGGGGCAGGTAGGTCACCGTGCCGCTCACGAGCGCGCCGAGCACCGCGCTGCTCGCGTTCGACGCGCGGATGACCGGCAGCCCCAGGAGCTTCGGCGGCAGCACGGGGTCCTCGGCGCGCCGCTCCGCGGCCAGGAAGAGCGCCGTGAGCAGGGCCCCGAGCGGCAGCGTGACGAGCGGCCTCACGCGGCTCGCGCCCGCGAGCACGAGGACGACGGCGCCCGCGAGCAGCGCGCTGCCCAGCAGGTCGAACGAGACCTTCTTCGGCGTGACGCGCTCGCGGAACACCTGCGAGAGCAGGCCGCCCGCGAGCAGCGCGAACGGCACGTTGGCGAAGAACACCCAGCGCCACGACAGCGCCCGCGCGAGCAGGCCGCCGAGCAGCGGCCCGGAGGTGCCCGCGAGGGCCCACACCGCGCCGAAGAGGCCCTGCACGCGCCCGCGCTCCTCCGGTCGGTAGAGATCGCCGATGATGGTGAGCGCGATGGGCTGGATGCCGCCGGCGCCGACGCCCTGGACCGCGCGGAACGCCACGAGCGCCCCCATGGTCGGCGCGAGGCCGCTCGCGACCGAGCCCAGCACGAAGACGCCGAGCGCCGACAAGAGCACAGGCTTGCGGCCGTAGAGATCGGCGAGCTTGCCATAGAGCGGCATCGTGAGCGTGGACGAGAGCATGTAGACTGCACCCACCCAGCCGTAGAGCGACAGCCCGTGCAGATCGGCCACCACGCTCGGCATGGCGGTGGCCACCACCGTCGCCTCCATGGCGGCGAGGAACGTCGAGAGCAGGATGGCGACGAGCGTCAGGCGGCGCGCGCGGGCCTCGGGCGCGCTCATCGCGGCGGCGCGCGCAGAAAGAACGTCCACGTCACCTCCGGCGCGCGGTCCCACACCCAGTGGCCGAGGCCGTCGACCTTGCAGAACACCGTGGGGCGGTCTTTGGGGCACTTGTAGGCGCGGCACTCGGGGTAGTCGGTGGTCTCCATCACGCCCGTGTCGCACCCGTTCACGTAGGCCCAGTACTGCGCAGAGAACGCGCCGCTGTCCAAGCTGACGCCGAAGTCGTTCGTGCCGTGCAGCGCCATCATGGGGATGGGCCGCTGGCCCGCGCACTTGGTGAAGCCGTTCGGCCACGACTCGGCCCGCTTGTAGGGCGCGCCGGCCGCGTTCGTCGCGATCGCGCGGAACAGGTTGGGGCGCTCGCACGCGGTGAGGTTCACGAGGAACCCGCCGCTCGAGTATCCGGTGCCGAAGACCCGGGTCTTGTCGACCGGGGCGCTCAGCGCCACCTTGTCGACCAGCGCCTCGAGGAAGGCGATGTCGGGGTTGCCCTCGTCGGGCGAGGCGCCCGCGCGCGTCTCCAGATCCCACGTGGCGCGGAGCCCGTCGGGATAGACCACGATCGCCTCGTCGCCCGTCGCCCGCTCGAAGAAGAAGCCGTTGTGGAAGCCGTCGGCGGAGCCGCCGTCGCCGTGGAGCACGAGCACGAGCGGCAGCGGCACGCCAGCCTTCGCGGCCACGGGGGTGAGCTGCACGTAGGTGCGGTCGCGCCCGGCCACGCGGAGGGTGCCGGCGGTCTCGCGCACGCCCCCCGGGGCGTGGGAGTGCCGCTCCACAGGCAGCACCGACGGGCCCTCGTGCGGCACGAGCTTCGGCTCCACGTGCCGGAAGCGGTAGAGGATCCCGCGGCCGAAGCGGCGCCCCGCGAGCCCGAGGAGCACGGCCAGCACCACGAGCAGCACCGCCATGCGCGCGCGCGAGGGGCGCTCCTCGGTCGAGGTCTCGGAGCTCATCGCGCGGCCCGGCTCACGCCGCGGGCTCCGCGTCGTCGTCGTCGCGCGCGTTCTCGTCGCCGATCGCGCGCTTGAGCGGCACCATGAGGAGCAGCATGACGATCCCGGTCGCGAACGAGAGCCCGGAGAGCATGAGGAAGAACGAGCCCTTCGACATCTTCTCCCACAGCGTGCCCAGCAGGCCGGACATGTAGTTGCCAAAGAAGCTCGACACGAACCACATGCCCATCATGAGCGACACGATGCGCGGGGGGCTTATCTTCGTCACGAGCGACAGCCCCACGGGCGACAGGTAGAGCTCGCCGAGCGTGAGGATCGCCGTGCACCCCACGAACCACCCCATGCTCGCCTGCCGGCCCGAGTCGACCACGCGGGCGCCGCCGATCATCACGAGGAACGATATGCCAAGAAGGAAGCAGCCAATGGCCATCTTGGTCACGCTCGTGGGCTCTCGGTCGCGCTTCGCCTGGCGCCGCCAGAGCGCGTTGATGAAGGGCGTAAAGAGGAAGATCATCGCCGGGTTCACGGCCTGAAACCACGAGGCGGGCACCTCCCACGAGCCGATGAAGCGGTTCGTGTTGTTGTCGGCCCAGAGCGCGAGCGTGTTGCCCTGCTGCTCGTACACGCCCCAGAACACCACGTTCAGCGCGCACAGCACGAGCAGCGCGCCGATGCGGGAGCCGTCGGAGGCCTTCTTCGCGTCGATCGTAGACGGGTCGACCGGCGCCTTCGGGCGCTCCGCGGGCTCGCGGTAGAGGGCCTCCTTCGGCGCCTTCGGCTCCTTCGTGGCCTCCTCGAGCGCGGCCTTCTTCTTCATCACGCTGTCCGGCGCGAGCAGGCCCTGGCCGGCGAGGTAGATCGCGAGGCCGAGCAGCAGGCCGACCCCCGCCGACCCGAAGCCCCAGGCCCACCCGTAGTCCTTGCTCTCGCCCAGGGTGCCACACACGAACGGCGACATGAAGGCGCCCAGGTTGATGCCCACGTAGAAGATCATGAACGCGCGGTCGCGGCGGTGATCCCCCTTCGGGTAGAGGTTGCCCACCTGCGTGGAGATGTTGGGCTTGAAGAAGCCGTTGCCCACGATGAGCAGCAGGAGCGCCACGTAGAACCAGCGCGGCGACATCATCAAGAACTCGCCGAGGGCCATCAGCACGCCGCCGATGACCACCGTCTTTCGCTGCCCGAGGAAGCGATCCGCGAAGTAGCCGCCCGCGATGGGTGTAAGATACACGAGTCCCGTGTACAGGCCGTAGATCTGCGACGCGAGGGCCTGCGACGACATCTCGCCGAACACGCGCGTGAGCGCCGCCACGATGACCGAGTGCCCCGCGACCTTCCCCACCGTCTCGGGCAGGAAGAGCATCTTCGTCATGTAGTAGACGAGCAGCGCGCGCATTCCGTAGTAGCAGAACCGCTCCCACATCTCGGTGAAGAAGAGGACATAGAGCCCGAGGGGGTGCTCTCCCAGGGTTCGCTCGGACAGCTTCTTTCCCACCGAGTGGCGCGTCATGGCCGGGCTCTACCACCTTTTTCTCGGCGGCGGAGGGGACTCGACGAAGGCCGAGCTTGACCCGCGCGCCGCCGGGCGGGAGGCTCACGCGATGCGGCCGAAGCGCTACTCCCTCGCGATCGAGCTCACCGGCTACTGCAACCAGAAGTGCGGCTACTGCTACAACGACTGGCGCGGCGACAAGAAGGAGGCGCAGGCGCTCTCCACCGAGGCGCTCCTCGCGCTGATCGACCGCGCCGCGACCGAGGTGGAGTGGGACCACGTCACGCTCACGGGCGGCGAGCCGCTCGCGCGGGCGGACCTCTACACTGTGCTCGACCGCCTCGCCACGCACGGGCTCCGCGCGATCATCATCTCCAACGGCGGCCTCGTGACCGACGCGCACGCCGCGCGCCTCGCGCCCTATCGCCCGCTCTTCGTGCAGATCACCCTGAACGGGCCCGACGCCGCCCTCCACGAGGAGCACGTCGGCCCGGGGCACTTCGAGCCCACGCTCGCCGGCATCCGCGCGCTCGTGAAGGCCGGCGTCGCCGTCTCGGGCTGCGTCGTCGTGACCCGCAAGAACGCCGCGAAGGTGGGCGCCATCCTCGCCCTCTTCGAGTCGCTCGGCGTTCGCACCATCGCGCTGTCGCGCTACTCGCCGGCGGGCTACGCGGCCGAGCAGGTGGCCGAGCTCTTGCCCTCACGGACCGAGCTGCTCGCCGCGCTCGAGGCGGCCGAGCCCGTCGCGAAGGCCGGCCGCGCGACCATCCAAGTGACCATGCCCGTGCCCCCGTGCGTGGTGGACACCTCGCTCTTTCCCTCGATCCGCTTCTCGTCGTGCCCCATCGGCACCGAGGCCCAAGAGTTCGCGCTCGGCACCGACGGCAAGCTCCGCAACTGCACGCTCCACACCGACGTGGTCGCCCACACCGACCGCGGCGAGCGCTTCGACGAGGCCGTCACCTCCGCCGAGGTCGCCCGGTACCGCGACGTGACGCCGGAGTTCTGCGCGCCCTGCCCGATGCGTGCATCCTGCATCGGTGGCTGCGGGGCCGCGTCGGCCTCCGTCGCGGAGCGCCGCGGCCTCGACCCCTTCGTCGCCCAGCACACCGATCCCGAGCTCTCGGCGAGCCTCCGCGCCGCGCGCTCGGGCGGCCCGGCGTTCGTGCCCGCGGGGCGCCTCGCGCGGCGGAAGGCCCTCTCCGCGTGAGGCCGCGCGTCCTCCTGCTCTTCCCGGGCTCGGAGGGCGCCGCCGCCGGCAACTTCGGGGTGCCCCAGCTCGTCGGCCTCGCGAGCTACCTCCGCGCGCGGGCGGGGGCCGACGTGAACGTGGTCGATCTCGCGTGCGAGCGCGCCCTCGGCCGGGTCGACTTCGCGCGGCTCTTCGAGGGCTACGACGTGATCGGCCTCTCCTGCTACTCGTCGTTCGACTACCTCCCGCTCGTGGCGCTCGCCGAGCTCGCGCGCAGCGCCTCCCCGCGCGCGGTGCTCGTGGCCGGCGGCTACCACGTGAGCGCCCGCCCCAACGACTTCATCTACGAGGGCTCGCCGTTCGACGTCGCGGTCATCGGCGAGGGCGAGCGGCCGCTCGCCGAGGTGGTCGCGTCCGTCGCGGGGGGCGAGCCCATGCGCGGGCGGGTGCTCGGCCCCGACCCCATCGACGTGCTCGACGACCTCCCCGAGACCGACTGGTCGGTGCTCGAGCGCTACCGCGGCGTCGCCCGGCGGGTGGCGAGCCAGGTCGAGATCTACCTCTCGCGCGGCTGCCCCTTCGACTGCGCCTTCTGCATGGAAAAGGCGAAGCGGGAGGTGAGCTGGCGAGGCTACTCGGTGGACCGCGCCCTCGCGGAGCTCGCTTCGCTGCACGCGTTCCTCGGGGTGGAGGGCTGGACGGTCTATTTCGCCGACGCGCTCTTCGGCATGCCGAAGGCGTGGCGGCGCGCGTTCCTCTCGAAGCTTGCAGAGTGCAACTTTCCGTCTCTCAAGAACTGGCTCCTCATCCGCGTCGACATGGTCGACGACGAGGACCTGCGGCTGTTCCAGTCGGCGAACTGCTCGCCCGGCTTCGGGCTCGAGTCGGGCGATCCGGGCATGCTCTCGATCATCCGCAAGGCCGGCCGCCTGCACGACTACCTCGATCGCATGGTCGCCGTGTCCGAGCGCGCCGCCGAGCTCGAGGTGCCGTGGGGCGCGAACGTCATCGTCGGGCACCCCGGCGAGACCGAAGAGTCGCTGCGGAGCTCCGCGGCGTACATGCGGCGGCTCTTCCTCGGGCCCGCCCGCACCACCGGGTTTCTCTCGGTCGACCCGTTCCGCTACTACCCGGGCTCGCCGATCGACGACGAGCGCGGCCAATACGAGGCGCGGTTCGGCACGGTCGTGCATCGCCCCGAGTGGTGGCGCGACGGTGACCAGGCGTTCCTCTCGGAGTGGGTGGATCCCTCGCGCGAGCTGTCGTACCTGCGGCGCGACGCGCTCATGGAGTCCGAGTTCGCGCCCATCCTCCGCGAGCTGCCCCAGCGCTTCGACTACCGCGGGCCCTCGCGCGCGTACTTCCTCCGCGCCGTCCGCGGCCAGATCGAGCAGTTCTCCCCGCGCACGCGCCTCGCCTACCTCGACCGCTATTACGCGTGGAAGAAGTACACGGGCCAGGGGCGCGTGGCGCTCGGCGAGCGCGCCGCCGACACGCGCCTGGCCGCGCTCTGCGCCGACGCGCGCCGTGAGGAGCTCACACGCTCCGAGGCCCGCCACGGGCCCTTCGAGCCGGCGATCCGCGAGGCCCTCGGCGCCGTCCGTCGCGAGCTCCACGCCCCGCTCGACGCGACGCGCGCGAGCGTCGAGGACCGCCCGCTGTCGCTCGACCGCACCGGCGCCGCGACCGTGAGCGCCCTCCACGCCTACGCGCGCACCTTCGCGCTCGCCGGCGTGCGACCGGGCGCCCGGGTGCTCGATCTCGGCGCCGGCACCGGGTACGGCACCGCGCTGCTCGCGCGGCTCGTCGGGCCCACGGGGTACGTGCGGGGCGTCGAGCTCGATCCGCAGCTCGTGGCCGCGGGCCGCGCGGCGCTCGGGGCGCTCCGGAACGCCGAGCTCGTCGCCGACAGCGCGTTCTCGCCCTCCGCGTGGGAGGGCGGCCCGTGGGACGCCGTCGTGGTCGGCTTCTGCGCCGACGAGCTCCCGGAGCTCTGGTGCGCCCCCGAGACCCTCGGGCACGCCACGCTCGTCACGCCGCTTCGAGACGGCGAGGGTCAGCGGCTCTTCCGCGTGCGCCGCGCGGCGAGCGGCGAGCTCACGCGAGAGGCGCTCGACGAGGTCATCTACGTGCCTGCCCGGCGGGAGGCGCCTCGGCCCGACGCCCCGGGCGGGGGCGAGCCTGAGGTGGGGAAACGTCGCACACGCCTCCCGCTCGCGTGAGCGCTACTCCAGGATCGGCTGCGGCCCGGGGACGATGTCCGCGATGTCCGGGTCGACGCCCGGAGGCGCGTCGCCGCGGCCTGCCTTCTCGCGCTTGCGCTCCTCGCGGTCGGCGGCCTTGTCGCGCGCGCGCTGCTGGCGCTGGCGTTCCTTGTCTCGTTTGTCTGCTCCAGGTCGGCTCACTGACGCTCCTTTCGTCGCTCGAAAAAGGACGAGCCCGACGCCCACGCGTCCTCGACCGGCTTGACGAGACAGGGTTTCGCGCTCCCGCCATGCGACCGTCGCATGCTCACCAAGCGCCGGGGCAGGGTAGCAGCTGTGGCGCGCGGCTGCGAGCCCTTCCGGCGCGTCCACGCGCCGGCTCAGCGACCCACGCGGGCCACCAGCGCCGCTGTGACCGCGCTCACCTCGGCGGACGCGGGCAGCTCGCGCAGGTCGAGCCCCGCGAGGCGCGCCGCGTGTCCGGCCGCGAACGGCGATCCGCGGACAAGCTCGGTCGCCGCGTCGAGCGCGGCGCGCTCCGCCGGGCCGTGGGGCGCGCCAGAGAGCGCGACCAGCAGCTCGTGGAGCGCGAGGAGCGCGGCCTCGTCCGCCGCGAGCGCGCCACCCACGTAGATCTCGGGCGTCGCGCCGTCGCGGTAGACCCGCCCCGACGTGCCGAGCGCGCACGTGCGCACGACGGCGCCCGCGGCCGCGAGTCCCGGCGCGCGCGCACCGAGCGCGTCGAGCGCGCGCCGCAGCGCGTCGAGGTCGGCCTCGGCAGGCTCACCCGCGGCCATCCGCGGCGCGGCCAGCTGCATCCCGCAGAAGAGCAGCTCCGCGAGCCGCGCGTCCCCGGAGCGCAGCGCGCGCAGCGCCTCGGGGCGCGCGACGTCTCCGGGGCCGAGGTCGGCGAGCCCGCGCCCGCCGGTCGCGCGGAGCTCCGCGAGGTCGCGAAAGAGGCGCGGCAGGTGCTGGCAGCCCAGGATGCCGCTCGCGGCGAGCGCCCCCAGCGCCGGGCGGTCCTCGCGGAACACCTGCCCCGCGGCCTGGAGCGAGGCGCAGCGCGCGGGGCGGAGCTGGGCGGCGCGCGCGATGGCGCCGGCGCTCGCCGGGATCGGCACGTGGGACAACGCGACGAACGCGAGCTCTTCGTAGGTCGTCGCGAGGCGCGCGCTAGCCGCCACCGGAGTCGAGCGGCGGCGCGAGGCAGGGCAGGGGGGCGGCGTCGGAGGCGTCGGGCGCGACCTTGAGGCAGGGCAGGGGGGCGGCGTCGGAGGCGTCGGGCTCTTCGCTCCCGCCGTCAGCGGCGTCGGGTGTGGCCGCGTCGCGGGCGGCGTCCACGGGCGGGACGCCTCCGTCGACGAGCGGGCTCAGGCACGGCTGCGGGGCGGCGTCGGGCGCGGGCGGCGACTCGGTGCTGCACGCGAGGGCCACAGCGCTCCCCGCGAGGCCCGCGAGCGCCGCCGCGACGAAGCGCGCCCGGCGGGAGAGGATGGCGTCGCGGTCGTGATCCGCAGCGTCGGTCGGTGTCGCCTCAGGCGCGTCGCGCTCGCCGCTTCCCATGCTTCGAGCTTCGCATCCCGAGCGCGCCCGCGCAACGCTCCGGCGGCGGCTCCTAGTGGACGATGAACCACCGCACGCCCGAGGTCACCTCGACGTGGAAATGGTTCCGGTGCGCCCAGTTGTAATTGGGCGTCAGCATCACGTTGAAGAGGTGCGCCGCCGCGGCGTCGCACACGAGCGACCGCAGCGCGAGCGCCTCCGGGGTGGCCGGCGCGGGACCGCTGCCGCCGCACGTGCGAGCCCCGATGCGCCCGTGGAAGTGCTTCTCGACGTCCAGCGCGGTGCCGTCGCGCTTGACGAGCCTCCCGATGTCGAGGGCGAGCGCCCCGCTGTGGCGCGCGCCGAGGCGGCCAGGCACCCACCCCCGCCGTGGAGGCGGGCGATACGCGGAATAATGAATGACTTCCACGACATCCATCTTCTGGAGCAGCCTCGACAGGTCGTCGAGCGCCAGCACGAGCCGACAGTCGAAGATCTCGTAGGGCGAGGTCGCGCGGCTGCGCTCGGCCACTTGCGAGCGGTACACCACGCCCGAGACCGGGCCTCGCAGGCGCACCGGCGCCAGCACCCCGCGCGCCGAGTCCACGCGCGAGAAGGGGATCCGCCGGCGGCGCAGCTCCGCCTCGCACGTGCCCTGCCCGAGCGCCGCGTAGCGCACCGCGGGAGTCTTCGCCGCGTCCACCGGCACCTCCGGCGGCGCGCTGACGCGCGGCAGCCAGCCGGTGCCCTCGCTCGGCGGTGGCGCCGCGTGGGCCTCGTCGTCGGAGGGCTCGGCGTCGGGCTCGGGCGGGCCACTCACCTC
>DAORJJ010000235.1:0-9682 GCA_035439005.1 Polyangiaceae bacterium
GGCGGCGCCGACGTGACCGACGCCACGGCCATGCTGGGCCGCGCGAAGGGCTCGGCGGCGTCCCGGGTGCCCCCGTGCGACACCCCGGCGGGCTCGGCCATCGTGAGCCCGTCGTGGTGGCTGGGCGCGCGGGCGGGCTTGGGGTTCCCGAGCACCACCGTGCCCGTGGGGCCCGAGGGCATCTCGACCTTCAGCTCGAGCGGCGCGACGGGCGACTGCATGCCGGGGCCGAGCCCGGAGACCGCGCCGCGGCCGAGCTCCGAGAAGGCGAGGGCCGAGGGCCGCGCGATGTCGCGGGAGTGCCGACCCATGTCCTCGGGCGGCACGTAGACCCGCATGCGCTGGATGAGGGCGCGGCCGCGGTCGTCGGCGTAGGGCTCGAGCGCCTCCGCCATGGCCAGCGCCGACGAGAAGCGCGCGTCCGGCTCGCGCGCGAGGCCCTTGTGGATGACCGCCGCGAGCCCCTCGGGCAGGTGCGGCGCGAGGGTCTCGAGCGGGTCGGGATCGGCCGTGAAGAGCTTGAAGAGCAGCTCGGTGAGCTGGCCGCTCTCGGTGGTGAACGGCGTGCGCCCGGAGAGCAGCTCGTACATGATGACGCTCACCGAGTAGACGTCGGTGCGGCCGTCGACCTCCTTCGGCGACTTCGCCTGCTCGGGCGACATGTAGAGCGGCGTGCCGAGGGCGGAGTGGGTCTGGGTGAGCGCCTCGCTGCCCGGCGTCTGGACCTTGCTGATGCCGAAGTCAAGAATCTTGACGAAGTCGGCGTCGCCGTCTTTGGTGACCACGAAGCAGTTCGAGGGCTTCATGTCGCGGTGGATGATGCCGGCGGCGTGCGCGGCCTGGAGCGCGCGCAGCACCTGGAGCGCGTACCAGACGACCCGCTCGACCGCGATGCCCGGGCGCCCCTCTTGCTCGAGCACCTGCGCGAGATCGCGACCGTCGAGGCAGTCCATGACGAGGTAGGGCGCGCCCGAGGGCAGCTTCCCCACGTCGTCGACCTTCACCACGTGGTCGCTGATGATGGCCTTCGCGGCCACGCCCTCGTTCAGGAACCGGTCGACCGCGCCGGGCAGGTCGACGTACATCGGGTTCATGAACTTGATGGCCACCGGCGCCCGCAGGAGCAGGTGGTAGGCGCGCACGACCGCCCCCATCCCCCCCTGACCGAGGATGCGATCGACCTGGTATTTGCCGTCGATGACCTCCCCGGGTTGGGGGTAGGCCGACTTGGGGTCATGGGCCATTCGGAACGGGTAGAATAGGGAGGGTTGGCCGCGGAAGCCAGACGCGCGATTTCTGGGGGATCGAAGCCCCGGGTTTTTCGCTATAGGTGCCGCATGAGCACGACGCCGAGCGCCCCGCCGTCCCCCCCTCCCGCGGCTCCGGGCGCACCCGCGCAGAGCACGCCCGCCACGCCCGCGCAGACCCTCGACGCGATGGACGCGAAGGCCCTGCTCGGCGGCGGCGAGACCCGCATCGCCCAGCAGCACAAGCGCGGCAAGCTCACGGCGCGCGAGCGCATCGACCTGCTCCTCGACCCCGGCTCGTTCATCGAGATCGGGCGCTTCGTCACGCACCGCTGCACCGACTTCGGCATGGAGGAGCAGAAGGTGCTCGGCGACGGCGTGGTCACGGGCCACGGCCTCGTGGACGGCCGGAAGGTGTTCGTCTTCGCGCAAGACTTCACCGTGTTCGGCGGCTCGCTGTCCGGCGCCTACGCTCAAAAAATCTGCAAAATCATGGACATGGCCATGAAGGTCGGCGCGCCGGTCATCGGCCTCAACGACTCGGGCGGCGCGCGCATTCAAGAGGGCGTCGAGTCGCTCGCCGGCTACGCGGACATCTTCCTGCGCAACACGCTCGCGAGCGGCGTCGTGCCGCAGCTCAGCGCCATCATGGGCCCGTGCGCGGGCGGCGCGGTGTACTCGCCGGCCATCACCGACTTCATCCTGATGGTCGAGAACACGAGCTACATGTTCATCACCGGGCCCGAGGTCATCAAGGCGGTCACCCGCGAGGAGGTCACCATGGAGGACCTCGGCGGCGCGGCCACGCACGCCTCGCGCAGCGGCGTGTGCCACCTCACGTCGCCGAGCGACGCGCTGTGCATCGCGCAGCTGCGGGAGCTGCTCTCGTTCCTGCCGTCGAACAACACCGAGGACCCGCCGTGGAAGCCCACCGACGACCCCGCGCTGCGCGAGGTGCCGGAGCTCGACACGATGATCCCCCTCGAGTCGAACCGCCCCTACGACGTGAAGGAGGTCATCACGGCGGTGGTCGACGACGCGCACTTCTTCGAGATCGCGGAGCAGTACGCGCCCAACATCGTGGTCGGCTTCGCGCGCGTGGGCGGGCGACCGGTGGGCGTCGTGGCGAACCAGCCGGCGGTGCTCGCGGGGGTGCTCGACATCAACGCGAGCATGAAGGCGGCGCGCTTCGTGCGCTTCTGCGACTGCTTCAACATCCCGCTCGTCACGTTCGTCGACGTGCCCGGGTTCTTGCCCGGCACCGCGCAGGAGTTCGGCGGCATCATCAAGCACGGCGCCAAGCTGCTCTTCGCCTTCGCCGAGGCGACCGTGCCCAAGCTCACGGTCATCCTGCGCAAGGCCTACGGCGGCGCGTACGACGTCATGGCGTCGAAGCACCTGCGCGCCGACGTGAACCTCGCCTTCCCCACCGCCGAGATCGCGGTCATGGGCCCCGAGGGCGCGGTGAACATCGTGCGCAAGAGCGAGATCGCGGGCGCCGCCGATCCCGCGGCCACGCGCGCGGCGTTCATCGCCGACTACAAAGAGAAGTTCGCGAACCCCTACAAGGCCGCCGAGCTCGGCTTCATCGACGAGGTCATCCACCCGCGCACGCTCCGCGCGCGGCTCTCGCGCTCGCTCGACCTGCTGAAGGACAAGCGCGACTCGAACCCGCCGCGAAAGCACACGAACCTGCCGCTGTGATTCGGTGACGGGGCATCTCCCCGTGCATCTCCCCGTAAACGTGCCCGTGCCCGTGCCCGGCACTCTCTCCCCCGCACGAGGCGCGCGCCGCCTGCCTCTCTCACCAGGGGAGAGGGTCTGCGAGCTAGCGGAAGATGAAGTCTCGAGCTTCCATGAACTCCTCGTTGATGAGGTCGTGAACGCCGCAGCGAAGGGGCGTGCCCGCGCGGGCCCGCTCCCCCGCACGAGACACGCGCGGCAAGCGGGCCCCGCGGGCCCTCTCCCCCGCACGAGACATGCGCGGCAAGGGGCCCCGCGGGCCCTCTCCCCCGCACGAAACATGCGCGGCCCGCGTGCCCCTCTCCCACAAGGGGAGAGGGGCATCGCGCTCGTGCACGTAGAGGATCGCGGGCGCGGTCTCCTGGCCGAGGAGGCCCTCCGTGCCTCCGGCGCGCAGCGTGGCGAACGAGTGCAGCGCCTGTGGGTCGAGATCTCCCACGTATGCGAAGTGAGCCCGAGAGGCGCGCGCGTGCTTCTCGAGCGCGCGCGCCGCCCAGCGTGACGGAGGCCACGCGGAAGATCGCGACGCCTGCACACGCCGCGTGCCGTCCGCTCCCGTGCCTACCCGAAGAGCTCCTCCAGGGTCCGCGCGGTGAGCACGCGCTCGCCCCAGGCGTCCAGCGTGGGCACGTCCGCCGCCTCGAGCCGCGCCAGCGTCCCCGCGGGCAGGGGTCCGAAGCGGAGCGTAAGCTGCTTCTCGAGCAAGCGGCGCTCGCCGCGAGCTTCGCCGCGAGCTTCGCCGCGCTGCATGAGGATCTCGCCTGCGGTCATGAGAGACTCTTTCACGCGCTGCTCCTTCATCACGTCGGTGAGTTGCTGGAGGACGACCTCGGGCTCCCCCGGATGCACCATGATGACATATCGCCAGACGGTTCCCAGCGCGGCCGCGCCGTTCGGTGAGGCAAGGACCTCGAGGGCCACGTCCGACCAGGCGCCGAGCTCGCTGACGAACGCCTCCGGGGTCCGCGCGCGGCGGAGGCAGCTCACCACCAAGCGACTGAGCGCGGTCGCGGCGCGCGCGCGGAGGTCGGCGTCGGTCTCCTGGGTGAGATCGTCGAGCACGAAGCGCATGCGGAGCAGGTGGTCGGCTGCGGCCCGCGAGGTCTCTTCGTCGAGGTCGTAGAGCTCTTCCAGGCTCCGTGCCGCGCTCCACGCGCCGGCTCCGTAACGACCGTGATAGAGCACGACGGGGAGGATCGCGGGGAGCGTCCTGGTCTCCGGGGACTCCCTCAGCCACTGTTCCCAGATGCGCACGCAGTAGGCCACGAGGCGCAGCGGCATGAGCGGGTGCGGCGTGCTCTGGTGCTCGTAGAGCACGTAGAGGAGCGATTGTCGGCCGGAGAGCGACACGCGATAGAGGAGATCCGTGTGCCGATCCCGAAGCTCGGAGTCCACGAAGCTGCCAGGCACCGTCTCCAGAGTTTCCCACGCGATGCGCGCGGAGAGCGCCTCCGGCAGCGCTGCGCGAAGCGCTCCCTCCGCGTGCCGCGGATCGGAGAACGTGGACTTGAAGAGAGAGTCGTGGACGGTGGGCGGCATGGTGCGCGGGCCGCCGCGGTGCGCGGCGTGCGCATGGCAATGCAGGTCCGAGGCCAAGAGAAGGGCCACGAATTCTCGCGGGATCGGGAGGCTCGTAGCGTCCGGGACGTCCGGGGGGTGTCCGGCACCTTTGTTCAACCGCAAGAGCTCGCGGCCGCGGGCCTCTCCTCGCAAGAGGTCGAGGAGCGCCGCGCAGGTGAACCTGCTTGCCGAGCTCGCCACCGTCTCGACCCGCTGCTCGCGCCCCGCTCGTGCTGCGCTCGGCGAGGCCGTCCTCCCCGACCGCGAGCCGGGAGCCTCGCGACGCCCGATTTCGACCGCCGCGCCGACCCGAGAGCCCTCGGCGACGGTCGTTCACCACGCGAGGCCTCCCGGGAGCCCACTCTCGCCCAACCGCCGCCCCGTAGAGGCTCCCCGCTGCCCCTCTCGACCCGAGAACCGCCTTCCGGAGGCTCCCGGCTCACCCGAGCGGCACACATCGGGCGACGTGACGCTCCCGGGAGCCCCTCGCCGCCTTCCCTCGCGCGATCCCGGGCTCTCAGCCCGCGCCGCGCTCCTGCTCAGTCCGTGGGCCCCTCAGGCGCCGGGGTCGGCTCGTCGACCGGCGCCTTCGGGGCCTTCGCGCGCTTCTTCCCGGCGTAAATCGACGGGGCGATCATGTCGGCGTCCCGCTCGCTCCACCGAAGGAAGGTGACGGCGCGCCGGAGCTGGTCGTACGTGCGGGCGAAGAGGGTGAAGGCCCGGGCGCGCGCGTCTTCCTTGTCGCCGCTTGGGACCGGGCGGTCCGAAAGGGCGATCATGAGCTTGGGGCCGAGCGCCGCCGCCCTCTCGACCTCTTCCCAGGTCAGCGTGGTCTTCTGCTCGACGCGGCTCCACGCGTGCGTGAACAGCGTGGCGAGCGCGACGAGATCGTTCGCCTTGTCGAGGTTGCCCGAGCCGCGACGAATCTCGGCCACGGTCGCCTTGTCGACCAGCCCCTTGTGCGCGAGCGCGTCGGCGGCGACGAGCATGTCCTCGCGGAGCGGCGTCGCCTCGGCGAGGAGCTGCTCTTTGGTGCTCGAGGCGCTCGCCGGGGTCGCGGCGAGGTGGGTGAACCACGCGGCAAAGGCGTAGTCGCGAAGACGATCGAGCTCTGTCACCGGGAGGCCAGGCAGGCCGCGGACCTCGGGCATGAGCGCCTCGATCCCAGGGAGCGCGCCGAGCACCGTGGACACCGCACGAGGGATATCCACGTTGATGGTGAGCAGCTCGTCGGCGGCCAGCGCCTCCGCCGCGGCGCGGACGCGCTCGAAGGCCTGGGCCGCTTCACCGGGAGAGCCTGGGCGCGCGGTCGACTCTACGGCGCGACGCTCGTTCTTCTTCTTCGTCATGAGGAATGGAATCCTTTCCTATCGAATGGCCCCGGGCTGGCGCCTCTGTTGCACCTCCGGTGACCTCGTACACGTTGGGTATGTGCGTCGCGCTGGGGCCGTGACGCAGGGAGCGAGCGGACCAGGAGGACCGGGGTTCGTCAAATGGATCTTTGTGGGGGCTCGCGCCGCGACCGTTTTGCTTGCGTGCGGGAAGCGAGGCCCGTCTCGTGCGCTACTCGTCCTCGAAGTCCGCCGTCTTGAACTTCAGGCTGGTCGCGTTCTCCCGGACGATGCGCACGGTCTTGAGGTCGAAGCCGTCCTTGCGCTTCGCCTCGATGTCCACCGACAGCGTCACCGTCGTGCCGTATTGAGCGCTGAAGTGCTGGAGCACCTCCTCCACGAGCTGCGTGAACCCCGAAATGGGATCGCTCGCGTCGAGCGTCACCGTCCCGTGAAAGCGGCGCGCGAACGCGCGTGGGGCCGGAGTCGGGCTTCGAGGCGGCGGCCTCGACGGACTCCGCCCCGACGTGGCCTGCGGCGCGTCCCCGCCTGCGGCGGGCGGCCGGCCATCTGCGGGCTCGGGCTTCGGCGGCTTCGGCTCCGGCACGGCGTCGGGCCGAATGAGCACCGAGGCCTCGTCGAGATGCACGGCGCCACGCGCGCCGAACAGCAGGCCGTCGTACACCACTCCGCCCTCTTCGTCGGGGTTCGCGCGAGCGCGGCCGGCGTAGCCGAAGAAGTCACGGAACGCGGCGCCTTCGCGTACGGCCTCGAGGAAGACCTCCGCCGTGAGCAGGCGCGGCATGTAGAGAAACCGGCACGTGTCGAGCCACACCTTCTGCGTCGAGACGCTCGGGCGATCGGCCTTCCAGAACCAGCGCGCGAGGAGCGTCGCGAGGTGAGCCGGTGCCCACCCCTTTACGACCCACTCGCGCTCCCGAGTGACGGCCTCGATGGCCTTCTCGTAGGTCGAGCCTTGGAGAGCGAGGGCGTCGTCCTCCCAGAGCACCCTGCTCACGCCTTCGTCGGCGTCGGGGTCTTGCATGGGCACCAGGAGCATTCGGTAGGTCTCGCGGAGACTCCCTTCGACGCGCTTCTGTGCGTCGTCCAAGCTCCGTTTCGCTTCCTTCTCGTGGTGCTTGTCGAGGTTGAGCTCCTCGGCGTCGTCCACGATCGACTGCCAAGCGAGCACGCGACGGACCTGCTCGCGCAGCGTCCCGACCGAGCCTCCGTCCGCCGCCAAGAACAAGAGGCGGTTCTGAAACTCGCGCGGCTTGTCGCCGTGCTTGCCGAGAATGTCGCTCGCCGCGCGGACGGCGGCGCTCGTGAAATCGCGGAACTTGTGAGGCTGATCCGGCGACAGGACCACGAGGCGCAGCTCGATCTTGTCCGGGATGTCCTTCTTGTCCCGAAACACGTGCACCGCCGAGCAGAGCGAGACCCTCACGAGCTTCTGAAGCCTCGCCTCGATCTCAGGGTGAACGTGGAGACCGTTCTCGTAGCGGAGCATCCGCTCTTCCATCTCGCGGCGCAGGTTCGGGCGGAGATCGAACCAGTAGCGATCGTTGCCCGTGTAGAGGTAGTGCAGGCGATCGCCGAGCCGGCGGAGGGCGTCGTCGTACTTCCCGACCGACTGCCCAGGTTGGGCGCTTCCCAGTCGCACGCGCTCGATGCCGATCCCGCGCACGGCCTGCACGCCCACGGAGGGCGCGCTCCCGAGGAAGATGGTCCGCGCGGCGCGACGGCAAGCCTGCATGCCGCCCAGGGCGGGGGTCGTGTCGTCGAGCGTGCGAGGCGACGCGTTCGTGCCGTCAATATCCTTGTCGACGATCGGGTCCCAGCCGGCGGGCAAGTACTTGATGAGCTCGTTGCGAACGCTGAGATCGTCGAGCGGGATGGAGCCTGGCAAGATCAGGAGGTCCCGGTTGTTCTCGCGCCATAGCGAGTGAACCAGCCGCGCCATGAGCCGCAGCACGCCGCGCGTTCGCTGGAACTTCGGCAGCGTGGACCAGTCTTGGTAGAGCCGCTCGAACACCTCCGGATGCACGGGGTAGCTCGCTTCGAGCCGACGCAGGTACGCCGCGTCCCGCGCCTCCGGCGGGAACTTCTCCGCGTCCTCGGCGTACATCGCGGCGAACGCGCGGCACGCCTCGTCCCGGCCGCGGGGGTCGGTCACGGGGCCAAAGAGGCGTCGGCGCACGATCTCGCACGCCTCGTCGGCCCCCACGGGCTTCCACACGGCCTCGATGCGGCCGAACACCTTCTGGATCGCGTCGAGCGCCTGGACGCCGAGCGCGTCCCCGACCTCCATGCGGCTCTCGGGCAGCGACGCGAGCACCATCGCCGTGGGCACGCGCGACGCCGCCTCCGTGAGCGCCTGGAGGAACGAGAGGTTCGAGTTGTAAGTGCCGCCCGCGTAGCTCTTCCCGGGCTCGAGCTGCCGGAGATACGCCACCGCCTCGTCCATCAGGATGACCGCCGGCCCGTGCGTCTCGAACAGCGTCGCCAGCACGTCTTTGCCCGGCGAGGTGCCGTCGCGGTCCGCGAGCGCGACGAGGGCGTAGCCGTCGGCGCCGCCGAGCTGGAACGCGAGCTCTCCCCAGAGAGTGTTCCGCGTGACGGGCTTCGCGCCGCGAGCACCGCCAGAGCCGCTCGGGCCAGCGTCGGTGCGCGGCTGGGAGGGAGAGAGCGCGTTGCCGTCGAGCACGGCGACCTTGGCGCGCACGAGCGCCTTCACCTTGGCCTTCGCGAGCAGCTCGGGCACCCCGGGCATGTCGGACGCGGGGACCTTGCCCGACGCGACGTGGAGGACGGCCATCATCGTGTGGGTCTTGCCGCCACCGAACGCGGTCTGGAGCTGCACCACGGGATCGCCGCCCTTGCCGGAGAGGCGCTTCACGACGGACTGAAGCAGGAGGCTCATCCCCTCGGTGATCACCGTCCGCTCGAAGAACCTCGCGGGGTCCTGGTACTCGGGGGGCGCGATCTCGCGGACCACCTGCGTGAGGTCGGCGGCGAACGCCGCTTCTTGGAAGCTGCCCTCCAGGACATCCTCGTGGGGGGAGATGACTTCGCGCCAGGGCTTGAGGGAGGCACTCGAGGACATGAGGGCGATGAGGGTACCGCCGTCGTGGCTCTGGCGCATCCTCCCTTTCGAGCGCGCCTACGCTGCACGCCATCCGCCGTCGGGTACACCAAGAGCGCCCAGGAGGCGCACTTCTCGCGGGCGGCGTCGGCTTCGTGCTTGAATCGCCTGCCCGAGCTTCGATCGCGGCGACCGCGCCGCCCAAGCGAAGCCAGGCGCGACACCCGAGAGAAGACCCAAACGACGTGCCCGCCCGAGGCAAGAGCAACCCATGAACGACTTCCCGATCCACGAGGCCACCCCGAGCGTCAGCCTCACCGAGAAGCTCCGCGCGTTGCGGGATGTGCTCCTCTCGGAGCTCGTCGAGCGCGACGTCGCCATACGCCTCGCGCTCCTCGCCGCGCTCACGGGCGAGCATGTTTTCCTCCTCGGCCCGCCGGGCACCGCCAAGAGCCTCGTGGCCCGGCGGCTCCACATGGCGTTCTCCGGGGCCACGTACTTCGAGCGGCTCCTCTCGCGCTTCACGGTGCCCGAGGAGCTGTTCGGCCCGCTCTCGATCAAGGGCCTCGAGGAAGATCGCTACGAGCGGCTCACCGACGCCTACTTGCCGACGGCGTCCACGGCGTTCCTGGACGAGATCTTCAAAGCGAACAGCGCCATCTTGAACGCTCTGCTCACGCTCCTGAACGAGCGTGAGTTCGACAACGGGGCGAAGC
>DAORJJ010000236.1:0-9680 GCA_035439005.1 Polyangiaceae bacterium
CCGCCGCGGCGAGGGCCCAGGCCCAGCCCGGAACGGCGCGCGCGGGCGACGCGGGGTCCCTCGCCCCTGTGCTGCCCCTCGCCCCGGTGCTGCCCCTCGCGCCGGCAGCCCAAGCGCCCTCGGCGGCGGCGCGCGCGAAGGTGGCGGGCAAGGCCGTGATCGTCGACCTCCCTGGGCCCCTCGCCGTGGCGTTCGCCGCGGGCCTCGCGTCGCTGTTCGATCCCGTGTTCGCGTTCGACGGCTGGCCCCACCCGCGAGGCGTCGTGCCCTCGCACCTCACCCTGGGCGCCACGCTCTACTACGCGTCGCTCTTCGAGAAGCTCGCGGCCACACGGGCGCCCGACGCGCCGCCCGTGTTCGTGCTCGACCGCGCGCGCTTCGCCCCCTACGACGACGAGTCCGACAGGTTCGACAACCGGTACCTGGCGGCGCTTCCCTCGGCGCAGGCGCTGCTCGGCCTCGGGGTGCACCAGCTGCTCTACGTGACCGCCCAAGGTGACGCCGAACCCGATGATCTCAATGACGATTTCGTCGAGTACAAGAAGGAGGGGGTCGAGCTCCGCATGGTGGGCACCGCGGACTTCTCCGCGGATCCGAGCGGCAAGCAGCCCCCGATCGCGCTCGGCCCCCGAGGCGCCTCGGGCAGCTACGAGTCCAACCCGAACGTCTACTACGGCGGCTCGAGCGGCACGCACTACTGGTTCTGGCACACGTACGGGTGGGGCACCCCGCGGGTGCGCTCCATGCGCCCGAGCTTCCTGCCGGCGCGCCCGCCCTACGTGCCCACGACGCGGAGCACGCCCTTCTCGCGCCTCGGCTCCACGCGCTCGAGGCCGACCTCGTTCGGGAGGGTGACCGTGTACAAGTCGTCGTCGACCGGGCGCCCCACGGGGTACTCGAGCTCCGGCTCGTGGGGGCGCGGCGGCTGGGGGAGCGGCTCGTGAGGGTCTCGCTGTTCGCCCTGCAGGTCTTCCTGCCGCTGCCCGCGGCGGACTCGCTCCGCGCGGACCTCGTCCAGGCCGTGCGCCAGATGCCGGACCACAGCTCGTTCTCGGCCAAGAACGACGCGTACGCGCACATCGTCCGCCTCCTCCACGCGCACGTCGGCGGCTTCCAGCTCGGCGTGTGGGACTACTTCGAGGACAACAACGTCGCCAAGGCCGAGTGGGACCAGTGGTGCCAGGGCACCGAAGCCGACGCCCGCGAGGCGCCCGCGCCCGATCCGTACCGCTCGGGCTCCCTGCAGATGTTCGTCACGATCCTGCTCCTCATGGCGCACGGCAAGGCCGCCGATCGCGCCATGTGCGAGGCCTGCGCGATGCCCGAGGGCACCGAGTGGACGCGCCAGACCTTCGGCCGGCTGCTGGCGGTGCTCCCGACGCTGAATTTCGCCACCGTGTCGTCCGACGCGATCTACGTGCGGCCCGGCGTGATGGGCGGCGGCGTCAGCGCGGCCGAGCTCGGCGAGGAGCACTACCAGTACCTCCGGAAGCTCACCTGAATCGGCGTTCCGACGCTTCGATGGGCGGCCCGCCGGCGCCCGCCGCGCCCCGCGCGTGGCGAGACGTTCGAGAGACTTTTGGAACCGAAACCGGCTTGCCTCAGGCGCCGGAATGGGCTCTTTATTCGCCGTGACCTCCGAAGCGCCGAACCGTTTCCCCGCCTCCGCCGAGCCCAGCAGGCCCCCGTACCGCGATCTCCTCGCGCTCGGCGAGCGCTCGCTCACGGCGATCGAGCGCGCGCAGATCCGCTTCGTCCGCCGCACGTTCGAGCGCCCGTGGATGAGCGAGCTCGCCTCCGCCCACCAGCGCATCCTCGGCGCGAGCTGGGTGCAGTTCACCACGTACAACCTCACCGAGGTCTACGGGCTCGATCGCTTCCCGCGCCTCACGCCCAACGACAGCGTGATCCTGGTCTCGAACCACCGCAGCTTCTTCGACATGTACGTGCTCTCGTGCCTGCTCATCAAGCGGCTGCACATGAAGAAGCGCCTCGTGTTCCCGGTGCGCTCGAAGTTCTTCTACGACTCGCCGGCGGGCCTCTTGGTCAACGGCGTCATGAGCGCCTTCGCGATGTACCCGCCGATCTTCCGCGAGCGCTCGCGCGCCGCGCTGAACATCGCGAGCCTCGACGAGACCATCCGCCTGCTCGGGCGCGGCGGCGTGTTCCTGGGCATGCACCCCGAGGGCAAGCGCAACCAGGGCGATCCGTACGAGTTTCTCCCGGCCCAGCGCGGCGTGGGGCGCATCCTCCACGAGTGCCCGAACGCCAAGGTCGTGCCCGTGTTCATCAACGGGCTCGGCAACGGCTTCATCCAGCAGATCCGGGACAACTTCAACGGCCGCGGCGAGCGGGTCATCGCGGTGTTCGGCGAGCCCATCGACTTCGGCGCCGACCTGAAGCGCCCGAGCTCGCCCAAGCTGCACAAGGAGCTGAGCGACATCTCGATGGAGCACGTGCGTCGCCTCTCCCTCGAGGAGCGCACCTACCGCTCCATGCCCCGCTCGGACTCGCGCGCCTAAGGCGGAACCGATATCGCCGCTCGACCTGGCGAGGCGAGGGCGGCGGGCTCAGAACCACACGTCCCACGCGCCCGAGAGGCGGGCGACGTGGCACGTGCCGGTCACGCGCGGAACGTCGCCGCCGAACGGCTCGATCTGGTGCAGGCGGTAGCTCTCGAACACGACGGCGTCCCCCGGCGCGTAGTCGACGCGGGCAGGCTCGGCCAGCTCGGCGAGCGAGGGGTCGTCTTGGCCGTCGTACGGCGCGTCCCACAGCCGCAAGCCCCCGCCCGACGAGACCTGCGAGAGCGCGACGACGAGGGTGTAGGCCGGGAGCCCCGCGCGCGCGTGCGGCGCGGGCAGCCCCTCGGTGTCGGAGTGGATCTCGCCGCCCACGCGAGCGCACTCGCCGCCCGGGTCGAACACGTGCACGCCGGGGCCCGAGTACCCGCGCCGCGGGGCCGTCTCGACCCCGAGCAGCTCGCCGACCAGCCCGCGCAGCGTCCACTGGAAGCCCGGGAGGTGGCGACGGACGCGCGCGTCGGAGGCCGCCGCCTGCTCGAAGTAGGTGCGCGCGAGCCCCTCCTCGAGGTGCGTGTACCAGGCGTTTCCGAGGCTAGCCTGGGTGCCGAAAGCATAGGTGTAGTCTGCACGCGCCTCGAGCGCACGCCGCGCCCACGCCGCGGCGCGGCCCGGCTCGATCGCGCCAGCGATGTGGATGGCCAGGCTCTCGTCCACCACGTCGCGCCGCGCCGCGGGCGGGACCTCGTCGCGGTAGGCCGCGAGCGATCGGAACGCGCGCACGCCGAACCTGGGGGCGCGCGCGCCGCTCATCGCCGCAGGGTCCACGCCGGACGCGGGGACCTCACAGCGCGGAGAGGCGGGTCATGAGGCGCCCGCAGAGATCGCTCTGAGGGTTTCGCTCCCGCTCGAGCCGCAGGCCCTCGCGGATGATGCCGGACGCGGTCGCCGGGTCGTCGAGCAGCACGTGGCAGACGCCGAGCATCTCGTAGTCCTCCGCCGCGTGCGTCTCGGCGACGAGGCGCTCGAGCGGCCCGCGCGCCGCGCGGATCGCGGTGAGGAGGCTCGCCGGAGGCGCGCCGCTCCGCTTCGCGAGGACGAGCAGCTTGAACGCCTGGCGGCGATCTTCGGGCCGCTGCGCGTCGAGGGCGGGGCTCGCGAAGAGCACCGCGAAGGCCTCGTTCGCGGCGTCGGTCTCTCCGCCTCGCATGAGACTGACGATGCGCTTCACCTCGGCCACGAACGCCTCTTTGCTCATGCGCCTACCCTACACGAACCTGCTCAGCTCGGGGAGCGACCACGAAGAAGCGGCGGGAGCTTCGTCTTCGGCGCGCCCCACGACCTCGCCGCTCGGCCCGCGACGAGCACCTCCGCCACGCCACGCCACACGGACGGGCCGCGCTCGGGACGCATCGTCGCGAGTTCCGTGGAGAAACCCGAGGCCGCGTCCGTGGCGTTCGCCACCCGCTTCGGTTACACAAGCCACATGGCCTCGGGGACAGGGGAGCGGCGCCTCGGCGAGGTGATTGGCAAGTACACGCTCGTGAGCGTGCTTGGGGAGGGCGGGATGGCCACCGTCTACGAGGCCGTCCACCGCAACGGCAACCAGGTCGCGCTGAAGCTCCTTCATCCGCAGCTCGCCGTTCACGGCGACGCCCGCGCCCGATTCATCGAGGAGGCCTACACGGCCAACAAGATCGCGCACCCCGGCGTCGTCCGCGTCCTCGACGACGACGAGAGCGCCCAGGGGGAGGCCTACATGGTCATGGAGCTCCTCGTGGGCGAGACGCTCGACGCGTGGCAGCGGCGCGTCGGACCGAGGCTGCCCGCCGAGGAGGTCTTCGCCGCGATCCACGAAGTGCTCGACGTGCTCGTGGCGGCGCACGAAGCGGGCATCGTCCATCGTGATTTGAAGCCCGAGAATCTCTTCCGAACGGCCGACGGGCGCATCATGGTGCTCGACTTCGGCATCGCGCGAACGGCTGATTCGAGTCGGCCCGGGAGGACCGGCGTCGGCAGCCTCCTCGGGACTCCGGGGTACATGCCGCCGGAGCAAGCGCAGGGGCGCGTGGAGCGCGTCGATGCGCGGAGCGACCTCTGGGCCGTGGGGGCGACCGCGTTCTCGCTGCTCGCGGGGCGCTGCGTCCACGAGGCCGAGACTCCCGCGATGATGCGGATCTCCTCCGCGATGGAGCCCGCGCCGCCCGTGTCCTCGTGCGTCACGGGGTTGTCGGCGGAGCTCGCCGCCGTGGTCGACACCGCGCTCTGCTTCGCTCGCGAGGAGCGGTGGCAGAGCGCCCTCGAGATGCACCGCGCGCTCGGTGAGGCGTTCACGCAAACCTACGGTCGCAGCTTGGCGCGCGCCTCGACGCGCCCATCGGCTCGCTTGAGCGCCCCTCCGGCCGGCGCGAGCGCGCGTCCGCGCCCCCCGCAGGCGTCGACGTTGCACGCGATCGGCCCCACCCAAGCGGCCCCCTCGACGGGCCCCGCGCGGGCGTCTTCGCCGGCCGAGGCCCCCCGCGCGATCCTCGTCGTGGACGACGACGCGCCCGTGGGGGAGATCCTCGGGGCCCAGCTGCGACAAGCCGGGCACGACTGCCAGGTGGTGACCTCGGGCGCGCAGGCGCTCGAGGCGCTCGAGCAGCGCCCCTTCGCCATGGTGCTCTCGGACCTCCACATGCCCCGCATGGACGGTCGGGCGCTCTTGAGCGAGATCGGAGCGCGCTGGCCCCACGTGCCCGTCGCGCTCATCAGCGCGTACGGCACCATCTCGATCGCCGTCGAGGCGATGAAGGCGGGCGCGGTAGATTTCGTGCAGAAGCCCTTCGATCGCGCTGAGCTCCTCTACGTGGTCGCGAAGGTGCTGGAGACCCGGCCGCCCATCTCCACGTGGCCCAAGGCGGCGGCGCGTCCGGGGGCCCATGGGCTCGACTCGGAGGGCCTGCGAGAGCTGCGCGCGCTCGTCGCGCGCGTGGCGCACGGGAGCGGGGCCGTGCTCGTCCGGGGAGAGTCGGGGACGGAGAAGGCGCTCGTGGCGAGGGCTATCCACGACGAGAGCGCGCGAGCGGCGAAGCCCTTCGTCACCGTGCGGTGCGCGGCGTTCTCGGGCGAGCTCCTCGAGCGCGAGCTCTTCGGGTACGAGAAGGGGGCGTTCGTGGGGGCGGCGCAGGCGAAGCCGGGGCGCGCGGAGCTCGCCGACGGCGGCACGCTGTTCCTCGATGAAATCGGAGAGCTCCCGCTGTCTCTCCAGGTGCGGCTCGTTCATCTGTTGGCGGAGCGTGAGATCGAGCGGGTCGGCGCGACGCGGCCGGTGCCCGTCGACACGCGTATCGTCGCGACCACACACGCCGATCTCGGCGCCCTGGTCGCGGCGGGTGCCTTCCGGGAAGACCTCCATTGTCGCCTGAACGTCGTACCGATCGAGATCCCTCCGCTCCGCGCGCGCCCCGCGGACATCGACGCCATCGCGAGCCACCTCGCGATGGCGCAGGCAGAGTCGGGGCGACGGGTGTGCTTCTCTCCGGACGCGCTCGCGTGCCTTCGCGCGCAGACGTGGCCAAACAACGTGCCCGAGCTCCACGCCTTCGTGGAGCGCCTGCTCATCCTGCACGAGGGCGCCACGCTCGAGGCCGGCGACGTGCAGCGCGCGCTCGCCCGGTAGAGGCCCGCGCGGTCGCAGGCGGCGAAGCCATCACGAGGCGCCTCAGCTCGGGGAGCGTGCACCGTCGCGCGGTCTGCCGCTGGGCGGGCCCGCGCCTGGCCCGCGCACGGCCTGATGGAGCGCCTCGAGCGCCGGGGCGAGGCGGCGCCCGTGCGCCGACAGGGTGGCGAAGTAGCGGGCCGGCGTGAGGCCCGCGTCGGGAAGGAGGCGCTCGACGAGGTCGATGGCGTCCGCGCGGCGCGCGAGCTCGGAGCCGCCGACCACGCGCGTGATCTCGACGATCGACGCGAGCATCACGTGCACCGCCTCGGCGTCCGACGACCCCTGCGCGCCCACCACGGAGAGCTGGCTCGCCTCGTCGTCGGCGTCCGGAGCGAGCGGGAACCACCGCGCGAACCTCCGACCGAGCGCGGCGCTGTCACGCTGGAGCGACTCGATCCGGGCGCGCTCGCCCTCCGTCAGCGACGTGTGGGCCTCGAGGCCCACCTCGCGGAGCGCCTCGCGCTCGTGGTCCATGCGCTCGAGCGCGTCGAGATCGCGCTCGCGGGCGAGGTCCTCGAGCTCCGCGACGAGGGCCCCCACGCGAGCCTCGAGCGTCGGCGCGGCGCCCCTCGCGCTCCACGGCGCCTTGGCCGCCGCGTGCAGCGGCAGGCCGGCGTCGAGCGCGCCCGCGGCCATGTCGGCGAGGAGGGCGTCGTCGACGAAGTGGTAGAAGGCGCGCTCCCCGCGGGCGCGCTGTCGCGCGACGAGGCCGCGCAGCGCCGGGTTCTCGGTGCCGAGGGCGATGACGCTGACGCCGATCGGGAGATCGCCGCCCGCGCCCTCGCGCGCCGCGAGCACCGCGGCCTCCTCGACGTCCGCCTCGCCGTCGGTCACCAGCACCACCTGGGCGCGGGCGAGCTCCTTGTCGTCACCCCGCGCCGTGGCGACGAGCTCGAACGCCGCGACGAGCGCGCGCTGGATGTCCGTGCCGCCGACACGCACCGTGGAGATCACCTCGGTGATGGCCTGATCGACGCCCTTGGCGGAGTCCACGCGCGAGATCGCGCCGACCTCGTCGGTGAAATACCCGTAGAACAGCGCCGTGCGCACGTCGCGCGCGTGCTCGAGCCGCCGCCGCATCGTCGCGAGCTCGGCCACGAGCATCGCGTCGCGCACCCGCGCCCGCGGGCCGAGCATGCTGCCCGAGCCGTCGAGCAAGAACACGCGCACCTCCGAGGTCATCACGATCTGCGTCGATCGGTGGACCTCCTCGAGCACGTAGCGCCGCGCGAGCAGGCGGCCCGTGGCGAGCTGGAGCACGAGCAGGCGCGGGTCCTCGATGAGCGCGTCGGGCAGGTCCTCGACCGACTCGGCCGCGACGAGCGCGAGCGCGGGCGCGGGGAACGGCACGCGGCGCGTGGTGCGACGCTCTCGGGTGACGCGCACGGGGGACAGCGTGCCCCCGAGGTCGAAGGCGCCGTCCACGGCGAGCGTCGCGGCGAGGGTCTGCTCGTGCGCGCTGCCGCCCAGGTACCCGAGCTCCTGCGCGTGCGCGCGAGCGTCGCGCTGCTTCGCCGCGAGCGCGCTCGCGTAGGCGCCCTTCACGCGCGCGCACACGTCGGCCCCGAGCGACTCCTCGGCCGAGCGCGCGAGCGACTCCCTGCGGGCCTCGTCGTCGAGCGCGCGCACGTCGCCAAACAGCGCGTGGACACCGCGGCGTGAGAGTCGACGCATCGACGTGTCGCCCGAAGAGCGCGCGACGTGATCGATCGCCGCGATCACGGCGCGGAGGCGCGCCTCCTCGCCGCGCGTCACGGCCGTGCGCGCCTGGTGAGGCAGCCCCACGTCGAAGTCGACTCCCGCGGCCTCGAGCCTGTCGAGCCGGGTGATCTCGGCGGTGATCGCGCGGGTGCGGAGGCTCACCCCCTCCTTGTCGAGCTCGAGGGCCGCCGAGGCGTCGAGCAGCACCTGCCGCGCGGCCTCGAAGAGCCGGCGGCGACGCGAGAGGACCTCGGTCTCCAGGCGCGCCGCCGTGAGCAGGTGATCGACCGCCGCGAGCTCGAGGTCGACGACGCGCTCGGCCTTGCGGACCTCCGCCGCTGCCTCGGGATCGGCCGCTTTGGCCTCGTCAGGGATCGCGCGGGCGAGCGGCGGCTGGAGCGCGAGGCGCTGGGCCACCGCGACCGAGTCGGACAGGTCGTGGCGCTCCTCCTCGTCGACCGGCTCGAGCGCGCCGTCGGCCCGCACGAGCAGCTCGAACGAGCGGCGGAGCCAGGCCGCGTGCGCGACCGGCTGGCGGCGTCGCACCGCCGCGAGGCGCTCGACGTTCGTGGTGTTGTCGGCGAGCTCACGGACCGCCGCGTCGAGCAGGGGCGCGAGCCGCGCGCGGGCCTCCGCGAGGGTGCGGTCGTCCCGCTCCGCGAACGCCGCGACGAGGCGCACCGCCGCGTCGGAAGAGAGGCGCGCCTTCCACCCGAGGGCGCCAAACACCGGCGCCGCGATGCGGTAAAGCATGGATACATCTTCGGATTTCGACACGCGCTCGATGCGCTGCTCGAGCTCGCGGAGCGCGGCCCTCACGGCGCGAGGACGTCCTTCCAGCCGAGGTCGGCGCGGGCGGCGCGGAGCCCTTGGAGCGCTTGGCTCGACGCGATCTCCAGCGCGTCGACGCGGGCGCGCAGCGCCGCGGCCTCTTCGCTCGCCTCGGGGAACACCTCCCCCACGACGCGCGCCTCGAGCGAGAACCGGAGGAGCGCGCCCTCGTCCCGCGTGACGTGGAAGAACTGCGACGACGCGAGGCGCTCGATGGCCTCGCCCACGGGGCGGAGCTCGCCCTTCTCGAGCGCGCGCGCGGCCTCCTCCCGCAGCGGTCGCCAGAACGCCTCGAGCTGGTCGACCGCGCGCGCGATGCGCTCGAGGTCGAGGCGCCCCATCGTGGCGCGGAGGTCGGCGGGCAGCGCGAACGCGGCGCGGGTGAGCTCGGCCAGCGCGGCGTCCGGGGCGCTCGCCGGGAGGATGCGCGGCTCCTTGATGCGCGAGGCGGCCTCCACCATCGTGTACGCGAGGGACACGCGCTGCTCGGCCGCCCGGAGCGCCCGGTAGCCGGCCACGTCCGGCGGGGGTGCCGCCGCGCGGGGCCGCTTGCGCTCGCGCTTGACGAGCGAGGCGGCGGCCATCTCCAGGAGCTCCTGCGTGAGCAGCACGTTCGCGAGGCCGCCCCGCTCGAGCTCCTCGCACAGCTCGCCGATCTGGTCGACGAGCTCCATGCGGTCCTGCGCGTCGAGGCGCTCGAACGCGGCGGTCAGCAGCGGCTTCACGCGGGGGCCGACGACCCGCGCCTTGAGCTTCCCACGCGCGCCCCCGACCGCGACGAGGCGCTCGCCGAGCGCGTCGATCCGCGCCAGCGTGGGGCCGAGCGCGGCGAGAATGGCGCCGAGCTTCGCCACCGTGAGGCGCCCCAGCGCGTCCGAGATCGCGTCGCGGAACGCCGTGTCCATGATCTCGGCGACCTCGTC
>DAORJJ010000237.1:0-9667 GCA_035439005.1 Polyangiaceae bacterium
CGAGAGCACGAGCATGAGCGGCTCGCGCGTCGATTTTTCGGCCGCGTCGACGCCCACGCGCAGCGAGTCGAGCTCGAGCAACACGTGCGGGTCGAAGAGCTCGACGTCTTCGTCGGGGTAGCGGGTTGACGACCCCACGCGGAGCTTGCGCCGCTCGTCGGCCACGGCCCTCGCCCGGCTCGCCTCGGCGACGAGGAGCGCGCGCCCCTCGGCCGTGAGGTCGCGCAATTTGAGCCGCGAGAGCCGCACGGCCAGCGGGTTCAGATCGGTGCCCACGGCGTGGCGCCCGGACGCGAGCGCCTCGACGAGCACCGTGCCCGAGCCGCAGAACGGATCGAGCACCCGGTCGCCCTCCCGAGCCGCGAGGGCCACGAGGCGCGCCGCGGTCGTGGGGTGCATACGTGCAGGATACACGTGAAAGCCGTGGACGTCGGCGCGCTCCGGCTCGCCTTCGTCGTCGCCCGCGGGCTGGACGTCGAGGGCCTCGCCGAGCGCGCGCGCGTCGTCGGGCTCGCCGCCGAGCGTGACGTCGCCACCCACGTGGGTGAGCGAGCGGCGCGGCCCCGAGCCGCTCACGGCTCTCCCGCGCGCTTGCGCGCCAACGCATTTGACTGCGCCCGCTCCGCCTCCGCGAGGCGCTCGTCAAATTCCTCGAGCTCGCTCTTCGGCTCCTCGCCCACGCGGTACCGCACGTCGCCCGAGGCGTCGACCTCGATGCGCGTGGGGTGCTCGGCCGCGAGCGCCACGAGCTCGCGCTCGGCGACCGACTCGTTGATCGACAGGAGGCCCGCGAGCTCCTTCGCCGTGGCGCTCCCACCGGCGCCCGCGTAGTCGCGGATGGCGAGGCCGTAGGCGCGGTCGAGCGCGGCCTCCGCGCTCTTCGAGGCCCCGCCGCGCGCGCGGAGCAGGAACCCGAACGACACCCACGCGGCGATGAGGGTCAGCGCCTTCACCGGGGTCATGCTCGAGGCGAGCGCGAGGAGCGTCCCCAGCGTGTAGAGCGCGCCCGCGAGGAACACCATCGGCGAGCGCTTCGGTGGCTTCGCGGCCCGCAGCGCCACGCGCGAGGCCTCGAGCCGCACCGGGTCAGCGATGGGGAGGGGGAGCTTGGGGCCCTTGCAGGCCGCGCACACCCACCGGAGCGTGGGGTGGGGCTCGACCCGCGTGAGCCCGCGGCAGTGCGGGCACACGTGGCCTTCCCCCTGCACGGCGCCACACCCGGGGCACGCGCCAGGGATCGTGCGGTTCGCGCCGCACGCGGGGCAAGGGGGGACCTTCATGGCGAGACCTCGCCTGCGGCGGGGGCTCGCCGTCGACCTACGTTCGCCCCTTCGGGGCTCACTTGGCGGTTCACCGGGCCACGATAGCCCGCGGCGCGGGGCGGCGGAGGGGAATCCTCAGGGCTTCACTACCGTGGTGCCGGGGGGCGGCTCGAACACGAACTTGGACGCGACGACGGGGCGGTTGACCTGCACCTCGGTGAACACGAAGCTGTTCTTGTTGCCCTGCGCGTCGAGGATGAGCACGCGACGAATCTGGGAGGTCGCGGTGTCGACGTAGAAGAGCACCTTCGTGTAGGCCGGGGTCGGGGTCTTCGGGGTGCCCACGAGGACGGTGCCGCCCGCGAACTTCATGTCGCCGCCGGCGAACGCCTGAAAGTTGAACGCGTCGGAGAGCTTGCCGCGGCCGAGCAGGAACGAGAGCGCCGCGGGGTACTGGGCGCCGCTCTGAGCGCCGCTGACCTGCTGCTCGAACATCTGCTTGTTGTCGGCCTCGTACACGCGCACCGTCGTGCCGTTCGACACGACGCGGTTGCCGGCGGGGGTGGAGTACTCCCACGCCATCTTGCCGGGCTTCTCGAAGAAGACCACGCCGGCCGAGGCGCGCTTCGTGTTGTAGGCCTTCACCGTGAACTCTTGGTTGAAGTGCGCGGTGAACGTGCGCGACTGGTCGTAGAAGGCCTGCACCTTGTTCACCACGTCCTCGGCGACCTTCGCGTCCAGCGGGGCGGGCTCGGCGGCGCTGGCGGGCGTCGACGGCGTCGCGACGGCGCCGAGGGAGGCGAGGCCGAGGGCGAGCGCGAAGGTGGCGAGCGAGCGGCGGGTCAAGCGGGTCAGGCGGGACATGCGGGGTTCTCCAGGGACAGCGACGTAACGGGCCAGTCGCGCGAAGCTTACGGATTTTTCTGAGGTTCGCGAGCGGGAGCGGACGGGCGGGGCGGGGGCCGGGCGGGTTCGCTGGGAAGTTGGACGGTCGTCCAGGGCAAAGGGTTCACTCGGCGCCTCACTTCCCACGTAAAGAAGCCTGTTTTCGGGGGATCGGCGCGGCCCGCTTGGCGGCGGGACCGAGGCGCGCGGCCAGGGGCGCGCGCTGCAGGTGGGTGAGCGCCACGGCGAGGGCGTCGGCCGCGTCGGCCGGGGGCAGGGTCGGGAGCGACAGGATGAGGCGCACCATCTGGGCGACCTGGTTCTTCTCGGCGCGCCCGCCCCCGGCGATCGTCGACTTCACGCGGGCGGGCGGGTACTCCCCCGTGGGGAGGCCGGCGCGGGCGCACACGAGGAGCGCCACGCCGCGCGCGTGGCCCAGCTTCGCGGCGGCCGACGGGTCTCGCGCGAAGAACAGCGACTCGATCGCGCACTCGTCGGGCGAGTGGGCGGAGAGCACCTCGACGAGGCCCCGCTCGATGAGCACCAGGCGCTCGCCGAGGGGCAGCGACTCGCCGGGCGAGATGACCCCGTGCGCGACGTGGCGGAGCCGGACCCCCACGCGCTCGGCCAGGCCCCAGCCGAAGTGGCGAGTGCCGGGGTCGAGCCCGAGGACACGCAGCGCGCCGGAGGGCCCGGTCACGCGAGGTTCTGGAGCTCCTCGTCGGAGATGTCGAAGTCGGCGAAGACGTTCTGGACGTCGTCGTGGTCGTCGAGCGCCTCGGCGAGGTTCATGGCCACCTCGGCGTCGCGGCCGGTGAGCGGCTTCTTCGCCTTCGGCAGGTACGCGAGCGAGGCGTTCTTGGTCTTCACGCCCGCCGCCTCCAGCGCGTCGTTGATGACCGAGAGCACCTCGGGAGGCGTGGTGACGTGCCACTCCTCGTCGACGTCGGCGTAGTCGTCCGCGCCGGCGCCCACCGCGATTTCCATGAGCTGGTCTTCGGTGGCGTCGGCCTTCTCGAGCGTGATCACGCCCTTGCGCTCGAACGCCCACGCCGCCGCGCCAGCGCCGCCGAGCACGCCGTTGTTCTTCTCGAAGATCTTGCGGAGCTCGGCCACGGTGCGGTTGCGGTTGTCGGTCATGCCCTCGACGAGGAACAGCGTGCCGCCGGGGCCGCTGCCCTCGTAGAGCACCTCGTCGTACGAGGCGCCCTCGAGCTCGCCCGTGCCTCGCTTGACGGCGCGGGTGATCGTGTCGCCCGGCATCGACTGGTTCTTCGCGTCGGTGATGGCCTTGCGCAGCCGCGGGTTGCCCCCGGGATCACCGCCGCCCATGCGGGCGGCCACCGTGAGCTCCTTGATGAGCTTCGTGAAGAGCTTGCCGCGCTTCGCGTCGGCGGCGCCCTTCTTGTGCTTGATAGTGGCCCATTTCGAATGCCCGCTCATCCCGTCGACCCTCGCTGCTGCCGGCGACGCGCGTACTGCATGCACTCTGCACGCTTGCGCCTCGGCGTGCGGCAGGATGTAGCCCAATCTGCGCGCGTCGTCACGCGTGGTCGCCGCGCGGTCGGCGAGCGCCGCTGCGGCGTCGCTACTTGTGCTCGGCCGACGAGGGCGGGGCGACGCGCAGGCTGGCGAGGAAGCTGTCGTCGGTGCGGCGAGCGTCGAGGGCGAAGGCGTCGTAGCGCTCCTTCGCGACCGTGCCCGTGGGGAGGCCGAGGGTGAACTCCTCCTCGATCACGCTGCCGTCGACGCGCGTGGAGCGCGCCGCCTCGAGCTCGGTCGACCGCAGCTCGAAGGGGCCTGGCTGGCGCACGAGCCGCGCGCCCGCGGGCAGCTCGACCCGCCTGCGCACGCGGTATTGCACGGCGCGGTCGATCGCGAACGCGCCCTCCCGCCCGCTCTGCGTGACGTAGAGGTTGCCGAGGGAGGACACCCACGGGCGCGGGTAGACGATGTGGACCGGGTCGAGGCCCGGCAGCGCCCAGGTGCCGCCGGACTCGGGCTGGGCGTAGCTGCCCACCGTCAGGTCCGCGCGGATCGCGACCTCCCAGCTCCCTTCGCGCGAGGACAGCTCGACCTTGTCGACGCTGGCGAAGGGCACCCACGCGAGCGCGATGCTCTGGAGGGCGCGCTGGCGCTCGGTCCCGACCACGCGTTCGAAGGTCTCGGCGAGCTGCTGCGCGGGGCGCCCGCGCACGAGGACCGTGAGGCTCCCGTGGGCGTTTCCGGCGGCGTCGAGGGCGAGGCGCAGGTCGACCTCGTCGCGCTCGGCGCGCGCGTCGAAGGCGGGGAGCGGCGCGATCTGGCCGGTGGGGAGCAGCGCGCTGCGCCCGCGGAGCTCCGGAGAGACGCGGCCCGCGGGGAGCGGCGGCCCCTGGACGTCGGCGTCGATGACGAGGTCTTCGCGCTGCGCCTTCCCGGACGCGTCGGTCGACGTGAGGTGGACGACCGCGAGCGGGTGGGTGAAGCGGCCGAGGTGCGGAGGGAACGCGGGGTCGGCGCTGAACGGGCCGTCCTCCGCGACGAGGATGTCGGTCGAGACGCCGAGCTCCCGCAGCGCGCGGACGATGAGCCACGTGCGGCTGCCCTCGTGGCGCGTGAGCATGGTGCGCGCGGTCTGCGTGACGAACGAGTCGGTGCGCCCGAGCTCGTAGTCGCTCAGGGTCGAGGGCGACGAGACCTTCAGCGCCTTGCCGGACGCGGTGACGATGGCGTCGACGAGCGGGCGCCCGGTGAGCAGCTTGCCGTCTCTCGTGGCGGCCTCGCGGATCCAGGCGGAGACCTCGCGCGAGCCGTGGTCGTCGAGCGACGCGACGGTGTCGGCGAGCCCGCTCGCGAGGTCGGACCAGCGCGAGGTCGAGAAGCTCACGTTGCAGCTCCGGTCCATCTTGGGGGTGCCGTCCTCGAAGCGCCTCGCCCCGCGGTTCTCGACGGTGAAGCGGAGCACGCGCGTCGCGCCCTCGCGCCGCTCCTCCGCCTTGCCGAGCAGCGGGTGGCTCCAGAGGGCGCCGGGCTTGGCGACCGGGAGCCTGAGCTCGACGCGCGCGTGCGCGACGGCCGTGCGGTCGGGGAGGAGGTCGGGCGTGTCGAACGAGACGTCGCCGTGGTCGTTGGGGAGCGCGTACCCCGCGTAGATGGCCTCCACCGCGTCGCCTGCCTCGAGCTGCGAGAGATCCGCGTGGGCCTGGGAGGCGCGGGGGGTCGCGTCGGGGGTGAGTATCCTCCCGTCTTTCTTGAAGATTCTCCTGCGCAGGACGCGGCTCGTCGACCGGCCGCTGAGCGAGGGCGCGTTCGCCTGCGCGTGCGACTCGACGTCGGCCGTCCCGGTGAGGCGGCGCACGTCGAAGAGGACGTACGACAGGAGCCCCTCCGGCGAGACGGTGTAGCGCTCCTCGTGGGCGAGCACCGCGGTGGCCGCGGTGGCGAGCGCGGGGTTCGCGCGGTCGGCGGCCGTGACGCGCTCGGCGACGCCGTCGAACGCGCCGAGCACGTCGACGCCGCGGGCGACGAGGACCGCGGGGAGCGCGCCCGGCGCGTCGCTCGCGAGGAGCGCGCGCTCGAGCACGGCCTCGGTGGTCGCCCCAGGGTGCGTGGCGTGGAAGAGGGAGAGCGTGCGCTCCCCGGGCGGGAGCGACTCGTAGAGCCGCGAGGCCTCCGCGACGGCGCCGCGCCCCAGCGCGTCGCGCACGGAGCCGCTCGCGAAGAACGTGGGCGCGCCGTAGAGGCGCCGGAGTCGCCCGAGCTCGGCCTCGGCCCCCGCGGAGTCGCCCGCGCTGCGCTTCTCGCTGTAGCAGCGCGCGTTGGTGTGGTCGCGCGGCGGGCTCGAGTCGCACTCGAAGGCGAGGGCGTTCGCGCCACGTCGGGGCGTCGACTCGCGCTCGACGGACTCGCCCAGCACGGTGCCGGCGAGGTGCGCGCGGGCCTTGTCGCGGGCGTGGGCGGCCTGGTCGTAGAGCTCGGCGCGGCCCGCCTCGATCGCCGCGTAGGCGTCGAGGATGGACGCGTTCGCGCCCTTGACGTCGCCGCGGCGCGCCTCTAGCTCACGCAGGGCCACGATGCGCGACTCGCCCTCGCCGCGACGTTGGCCCGCGAGCGACGCGAGCTCGAGCGCGGCCTCCCAGCTCGCGTGCGATTTCTCGTACGCGCGCTCGTAGGCGGAGCGCGCGCGCTCGATCGCGTGCACGGGCTCGAGATCGGTCACCATGCGGGCGGCGCGGGCGGTGGCGAGGGCGAGGGCGGGGTCGTCGGGCGTGAGCGCGCTCGCCGCCGTGAGCCGCTCCTCGGCGGCGCGGTCGTGGCGCGCGGCGAGCTCCGCGAGGCCCGCGACGAGCTGGGCGCCCTCGTGGCCCTTCGCCTTCGGGATCGTCGGCGCGGACACGCCGACCGCCTTCGTGGCGCGCGAGGTGGCGCGCTCGCCCGGTCGTGGCGCGCTCGACGCGAGGGGAGCGCCGTCGGCGCCCCACGCGTAGAGCTCCAGGGCGTCCTGGGCGCTGCCTTGACCCACCCGCGCGACGAGCCGCAGGCGCCCGGGGGTCGCGGTGATCTCGACGAGCTGGGTCGACTCCCCGGCCCCGAGCCCGAGCGGCCGCGAGAGGACCTCTCGCCCGCCCGCCCGCAGCGCCACGGGGCTCCGCGTGATGAGCATCAGCCCGAGGCGGCCCGACTCGGGCACGGTGACGTCGGCGACGACCTCGCGCATGCCGGGCTGGCCGGAGAGCGCGCCGAGCTCGAGGCGGCAGCCGGCGGCCGCGAGCGCTTCGGCGACCGCGACGCGCCCGTACGGCCCCGGGCCCGCGACCTTGTCGGGCATGGGAGCGTCGAAGGCGTCGAGCGCGGTCGGGGCGCTGAGCTCGGAGAGGCGCGTGAAGCGGCTCGGCCCGAGCACGGAGGCCACGCGCAGGCACCCGCTCGCCCGGCGGGTCTCCTCGGCGAGGGACACGTCGCCGCGCACCTGCGCGAGGTGCGTGCGGGCCTTCGCGACGAGCCCGGGCATGAGCGGCCCGCGCGCCTTCTTGGACAGCGCCGCGAGGCGCGCGTCGGTGCGGGCGCGCTGCGTGCGAAACGCGAGCGCCGTGCGGGCCGAGGGGAACGCCATGACTCCGCGATACACGAGGGCGTCGAGCGCGGCGACGGTGACGGGCGCCTGCCAAGGATCGCCGTCGCTCGCGGCGACGTGATCGAGCGCGTCCAGCCAGGCCGACTCGGCCTCGGCGGGGTCGGCGGTGAGCTCCGCGCGCGCGGCCTTCTCGGCGGCCAGGTAGAGCGTCGGATCTTGGGCGGGCGCCTTCGGGGCCGGGTCGCCGCAGCCGACGAGCGCCGAGGCGGAGAGCGCGACGAGCGCGGCGAGCAGCCAGGGCGCGCCGGCGCCCCGTGTGAGGCGTGAAGACGCAGGGTTCGCTCGCTTCACTTGCCACCTCGCTCGATGCGCACGGTCTTGTGCATGAGGGCGTCGACGCGCTGGATGAACGCGCGCCACGCGGGGTATTTTTCGGGAGGGATGACGCTCTGGTCGAGGACGACCGTGCGCTTGACGACGAGCACGCGGGGGTCGCGCGCGTCCCGCGCGAGCGTGAGCTCGGCGTGACCGAACTCCCCGCCTGCCTCGCGCCCGCCCGCAGGCGGCGCGACGAACCGCATGCCCGCCGGGGCGACGAGGCGGGTCGTGCGGATCTGGTGGTTCGGCGCCATGTGAGGCGGGAGCACCACGGGGAGGGTGCGCGTGACGAGCGGGGCGATCTGCGACGCGAGCGGGATGCTCGCGGAGAGCGGCACCACGAGCTCGCTCTGCTCGCGCCGCGCGAACGCCAGCGACTTCGCCTTGTACTTCACCTCGGCCTCGCCGTTCGCCAGGTCGCCGCGGAAGGCGATGTTCTTGTCGACCTCGACCTGCGACACCCACGGGCCGACGAGCGAGCCCTCGACGTACTGGGCGCGCGCGTCCTTCTGCGTGAGGTTCGTCCGCAGCCAGAAGCCGCCGTCGCCGCGGTGGCGCTCCTCGCCCTCGATCTCGGCGCCGCCCTCGGCGTTGATCGCGATCGTCCATTTCACGGTCGACCCGTGGTCGTCGGGCGAGCTCGACGGGAGCAACACCGGGCCGCCCGTTCCGTCGAGGCGCACCGCCGGCGCGCGCGCGTCCATCGAGGGCAGCGGGCCGAGCCGCGACTCCGGGCTCGTGGCGTCGAGGTAGGTGCCGCCGTTCGGGCCGGGGAGGAACGCGATGCCGTGGTCGAACATCGGCACGGCCGCGTTCTTCGTCGCGAGCACGGACGGCATGCCGGTGAGGCGCGTCTGCACCATGACCTCTTGCGCCTCGATGCCGATCACCTTGAGGAGCGTGATGAGCAGGATCGCCTTGTCGTCGCAGTCGCCCTCGCGCCGCGCGAGCAGCTGCTGCGGGCGGTTCGGGAGCCACCACTCGCCGCTCACGTAGTTCACGTAGCGGATGTCGTCGGCCACGAAGTCGAAGATGGCGCGGAGCTTGGCGTCGCGCGTGGTCTTGCCCTTCGTGAGCTCGAGCGCGAGGCGCCGCACCTGCTCGTCGGGCTCGGTGAAGCCGCGCACGGCCTCCCGGTACCAGCGGCGGAAGTCGTCCCAGGTGTGGAACGTGGAGCCGACGATGAGCGGGAGCACCTCGCTCATTGCGGGCGAGAGGGGCTCGTCCGGCACGACCATGGGCTTGTTCCAGACGAGGCGAACCACGTGGCGATCGCCCTCGTCGCGCTCCTCGCGTTTGTGCTCGCCGGCGCGGAGGACGTCTACGTAAATAGGCGTAGCCTTTGGTGAATCGACGACCACCTCGTTGTAGAGGAGCGGGTGCGTGGAGGGGGCGCCGGCGTAGTCGAGGAAGTAGTACGGGGCGTCGCCGCGCCCGCCGACGGGCCCCGACGTCCAGGTGCGCACCGCGACCTCGACGGTGTCGCCGGGGTAGAGATCGGGCCAGCGGATGCGCGGACGCGAGCCCTCGTTGTGCTCCTCCGCCGGGAGGGCCACCGTGCCGTCCTTGCGGTGCACGCGGGCGCGCAGGATCTCGACGATGTCGCCCTCCTGCGGGATGTCCTCGAAGAGCTCGTCCTGCGTGCGCGGCGCGACCACGATCTCGCGCCCGTAGTGGATGAGCTGCGACACGCGACGATCCGGGTGCATCACCACGGCGCGCATCCAGTGGAGCTCGCGGTCGGCGACGTCGGCGGTGACGCCTCGGCGCCTCGCGAGGATCACGTCGGAGGCGACGAGGTACTTCTCGTCTTCCCGCCCCTCGACCGCGCCCGCCTTGGCCCGCAGCTGGAGCTCGGAGCGAATGCGCGCCTCGCCGGGCGCGAGAGAGCGCGCGCGCGCCAAGAGCGCCGTGAGCTCCCCGGCCTTGGCGGTGCCCCCGAGGGCGAGCGCCTGCGAGAGGCCGACGTAGGCCTCCGGCCGGTTCGGGGAGAACTCGATCGCGGCCTTGAACGCCTCGGCCGCCTCGGCGGCGTGGCCGGCGTGGAGCAGCTCGTCGGCGACCTCGAGGACCTGGTCGTCGTCTT
>DAORJJ010000238.1:0-9649 GCA_035439005.1 Polyangiaceae bacterium
CCGATGCCGCGCGGACGACGCGCAGGCTCGGTCCGTTTATCAACGGGCTGCTAGGAAGTAGTCGCGCTTCACCGCGCAGTACGCCGCGAAGCCCCACCAGCAGACGACCACGACGAACGCCGTGAGCGTGCCGACCTCCAGGATCGACTCGGCGGGGAGGAGCGACGCGACCTCCTCGTGGCCCTCGAGCGCGTGCGCGAGCTCGGCCTTGCGGGCCTCGGTGTCGAACGCGAAGAGGGCGCGCTCGAGCGTGTAGTACGCGGTGCCGCCGAGGATCGCGTAGAGGCCCCAGGGGCGCGGCCGGAGGAGGGCTAGGCCCATCGCCGCGAAGACGCCGACGTACGCGAGGTGGTAGACGACCGCGAGCGCGCCGCCGCGCAGAGCGCCGAAGAGCGGGACCGCGGAGGTGAGCGAGACGAGCTCGAGCGCCGCCGACACGAGGAAGAGCGCGCCGGACGACTTCATGGTGAAGTTCGCCATCCCCATCGTGGTGGCCGCCTTCGGCGCCGGGGCGTTGGGGCGCGTCGCGTGCGGCGAGCGCCACGCCGCGCCGTCGCCCGCGGGCTCCTTCACGGCGCCGCAGAAGCGGCACAGGATGGCCGCGTCCTGGATCTCTTCGGCGCAGTAGGGGCACTTCATGGATGGTGTGGGATCTTGGGCGTTGCGCGGCGCGCGGCGGGCCGAGCTCACGCGCTCGAAGAGTACACGGCTCCGCGCCGGGCGCCCGCGACCGAAAGCCTCACGCGAGCATCGTTATTCCGTGGCGCGGGTTCTTCGTGCCGATCTCGAGCGCCGCCGCGCGGGTGATGACGTCGAGCGGCGGTCGCCCGCGCACGGCGAGGCGCACGCGGGCGCGCGCGATCTTCGAGTTGAGGCAGTAGGTGGTGTCGCCCACGGGGTTCTCGTAGGCGAGCCCGACGAAGTCGGCGGTGTCGGCCCACACCTCGCCGGACACCTGGGCGAGGTCGTTGTGGGCCTCGAACTCCCACCGGCGCTCGCCGATCGCGCCGCGGGCTCGCAGCAGGGTGAGCGGGCCGTTCAGATCGTAGCGCACGCCGCGGTGGCGCACGCACACGACGGTGAGCGGCGGCGCCAGCAGCGGGCCCACCTTGACGCGGCCGGTGACGCCCTCGAGCACGAAGTCGTCGTCGTTGTCCCACTGGTTGGCGTGGCACCACGCGTAGAGCTCGGCGTGCTTCGTGCCCCAGTTGTGGCCTTGCATGCCGCGCCAGCCGTCGACCGCGACCTCGACGCCGTCCACCGAGTAGCCGCCGGAGAAGCGCGAGTCGGGGTGCGGCGACACGAGCTTCGAGCTAGGGAGCGGGCCCGTGTACATGCGCGGGCTCGGGAACGGCACGAGGGCGGGGGCGCCGGCGTCGAAGCGCAGATCGAACGCGATGACCGCGCGCGACCCCGTGAGCGCCGAGCCCCGCACCGAGCCGCGGAGCCGGCCCTCCTCGACGACGAGGTCGGCCACTTGGATGGCCAGCCCGTCACGCGAGAAGCTCGCCTTGGCGATGGGCACGGTCTCCTTCGCGGCCACGTGCCCGCGTTCCCGGTCGAAGGCGATGGCCCACGCCTCGGCGACCGGGAGGCGCCCGCGCCCCACGCGCTCGAGGAGCGTGGCCTTGAGCCAAAGGGCACGACGCCCCTCGGGATCGTTCAGCTTGAAGAAATAGCTCTCGACGTGGGGGCGCTGCGCGCGCGGGGTGGCGGCGCCGGCGTGGCGGACGCCGTTCCACGGGGGCGGTGAAATTTGAGCTTGCATCTTCGTTCTGATTTTACAGAATGTACGAAACGAATCAACCCCCAGCGAGAAGGTCTCCCATGGCGATGACGAGCGACACGCTCGCGAGCCCGGTCTCTGCCAGCGCCTCGGGCGCTCCACGCGCTCCCCGCGTCTGCGCCTCCGCCCACGCCGAGGTGCTCTCGCGGGCCGAGCGGCGCGTCGCGCTCGCCCTGGCCGAGGCCGCCCTCCCGGGCATCGGCGGGCGCATGCCGGGCGGCGGCGAGGCGACCGTCGCGCGGCTCGACGCGCTCCTCGTGAAGCTCGGGGAGCCCGCGACCCGCGCCGCGCGCGCCGGGCTGTGGGCGGCGGAGCTCTGGTCTTTGCCCCGCCACGGCGCGAGGCTGTCCGCGCTGCCGCTCGAGCGCCGCATCCGCGCCGTCGAGGCGTGGAGCGAGAGCCCGTCGCGCCACGAGCGCTGGGCGCTGCGCGCGCTCCTCACGCTCGTCAAGTCGGCCCACTTCGACCACCCCGACACCTACGCGCACGTCGGCTGCGCGTACGCGCCGGTCGGCCCTAGGGTCGTCGAGCGCGCGGCGTGGCGCTCGCAGGTCACCGACGGCGCGGCCGTCACCGAGGACCTCGAGCTCGCGTGCGAGGTGGTCGTGATCGGCACCGGCGCCGGCGGCGCCGCGGCGGCGTACGAGCTCGCGCGACGGGGGCGCGCCGTGCTGCTCCTGGAAGACGGTGCATTCTACACGCGTGCGGACTTCGACGGCCGGCCGACCACCGCGTACAAAAACATGTACCTGGGCCTCGGCTCCACGGTGGCGCTCGGCAACATCGCCGCGCCGGTGATGGCGGGGCGCGGCGTCGGGGGGAGCACCACGGTGAACTCGGGCACGTGCTACCGCGCGCCCGACGGCACGCTCGCGCGCTGGGGCGAGGACCACGGCCTCACCATGCTCGCGGCCGAGCACCTGTCGCCTTACTACGAGCGCGTCGAGGCGATGCTCCAGGTCGAGGTGGCGCCGCGCGCGTACCTCGGCGGCTCGGCCCGGGTCATCGCGCGGGGCGCCGAGCTGCTCGGGCTCGCTCATGGGCCGCTCATGCGCAACGCGCCCGGGTGCGACGGCCAGGGCCTCTGCTGCTTCGGGTGCCCCACGGGTGCCAAGCGCTCCACCGACGTGAGCTACGTGCCGGAGGCGCTCAAGCGCGGCGCGGAGCTCATCACCGGCGCGCGCGTGCAGCGCGTGAACGTGCGCGAGGGGCGCGCCCGCGGCGTGACGGCCCGGCTGGCCTCTGGGCGCACGCTCGAGGTCCGCGCCGAGGCGGTCATCGTCGCGGCGGGCACCCTGCAGACCCCGCTGCTCCTCGCGGACAGCGGCCTCTGCGGCCGCTCGGGAATGCTCGGGAAGAACCTCTCGATCCACCCGGCGACCAAGGTGATGGCGCTCTTCGACGAGACCATCGACATGTCCCGCGGCATCCCGCAGAGCTACGCGATCGACCAGTACGCCGACGAGGGGCTGATGTTCGAGGGCGCCTCGGCCCCGCTCGACGTCGCGGCCATCGCCATGCCGTGGGTCGGCCGGCGCTTCATGGAGGTGGTCGAGCGCTACCCGAACCTCGCGACCTTCGGCCTGATGATCCAAGACACGAGCCGCGGTCGGGTGCGGCGCGGGCCGGGGGGCTCGCCGCTCATCACGTACGATCTGAACGAGCACGATCTCCGCCGCATGCAGCGCGGCATCGAGGTGCTGAGCGACGTGTTCCTGCGCGCGGGGGCGGAGCGTGTGCTCCCCATGGCCCACGGCTGCGAAGAGATCCGCGACCAGGCCGACCTCGAGCGGCTGCGGCGCACGCGCCTCCGCGCCGGCGACTTCGAGGTGACCGCGTACCACCCGCTCGGCACCTGCCGCATGGGCACCGATCCGCGCCGCTCGTGCGTGGGGCCCGACAACGAAGCGCACGACGTCTCGGGGCTCTTCGTCACCGACGGCAGCGCCGTGCCGTCGAGCCTCGGCCGCAACCCCCAGATGACCATCATGGCGCTCGCGCTCCGCGCGGCCGAGCAGCTCGACGGGCGCCTCGATAAGCTCGGCCCGGTGGCGCCTACGCGGGCCGCCACGGCGCCGGAGGGTGGCCGCGTGCTCGCCTTCGAGGAGACCATGGCGGGCACGTTCCAGCGCACCGGCGAGGTGACGCGCCGGCCCATCTCGTTCTCGCTCCGGGCGCGCTCGGGGCCGCTCGCGGACTTCGCGCGCACCACCCGGGTCGCGGTCGACGGCGAGCTCGTCGCGGAGGGCTACGGGGCGCGCTGCCCCCTCGAGGGAACCCTCGAGCTCGATCTGCTTGGCGCGCGCGAGCTGCGCTACGACTTCACGTTCGTCGCGAACGACGGCGCGCGCGTGCGCTTCGTGGGGAAGAAGTCCGTGCGCGTGGAGGCGCTCGCCCACACCATGACCCACCTGCCCGCCGCGCTCGAGGACGCGCAGGGCGCCACCGTCGCGACCTGCGAGGTCGTGTTCGACCTCCGCCGCGATCTGGCGTCGTTCCTGCGTACCTTCAGGCTCACCGCCGACCCGAGCTAGGCGCGGCTCACCCGCACTTCGCGGCCGCGTCGACGGCCGCGCAGTCGGCCGCGGCCTTGATGTTGACGATGCACGCGTCCACCTTGGCCGGATCGGCGCCGTTGTCTTTGATGGTCTGGGCGCTGTTCTGCTTGCAGGCGTCGAAAGAGGTCGTCTCGCACTTGGAGACCTCGGTCGCGGCGAAGCACGAGACGTCGGCCTTGCGCTGGCACGCGGCGGCGAGCAGGCGGCGGCAGGTCTCGTCGACCGTGATGGTGGAGGTGGTGGTGGTCGGGGTGCCCCCGCCTCCGCTGGTGGTCTCGACGGTGCACGCGAGCGAGAGGGTCCCGAGGGCGGCGAGGGCGACGCAGGCGAGCGGAGCGAGCGGAGCGAGCTTCATTTGTGCATCGTGACAGGGCCCCCGCTCGGGGCAAAGGCCTTTGTCGCGCCGCGGCACTGCTCGCGCGGTCAGCCCCGCGGCCACCTCCAAACGTCGTCGAAGCCGACCATAATGGTGTGGTATTCTTCCGTTGCTCCATGTCGGTGGACCCTCCCACGTTCGATCCAGAGGCCGCGGCGCGCGCACGGGTCGGCTCGGCGCTCAACGCCAAGTGGACCCTCGACCACCTGCTCGGGGTAGGCGGCATGGCGAGCGTGTTCGCGGCCACGCACCGGAACGGCACGCGGGCGGCCGTCAAGATCCTCGCCGCCGATCTGCTGAACGACACGTCCATCCGCGAGCGGTTCCTCCGCGAGGGCAAGATCGCGAACCGGGTCGAGCACCCCGCGCGCGTGGCCGTCATCGACGACGACACGAGCGATCGCGGCGAGCCCTTCCTCGTGATGGAGCTGCTCCACGGCGAGACCCTCCACGACGCGCGCGTGGCGGCGGGTGGCACGCTCCCGCCGGAGCGCGCCCTCGAGATCTTCGACACCGTGCTCGACCTGCTGGCGCAGTGCCACGACGTCGGCGTCGTGCACCGTGACATCAAGCCCGCGAACATCTTCCTCTGCGCCGACGGCGCCGTGAAAGTGCTCGACTTCGGCGTCGCCCGGATGCGCGAGGGGCAGGCCAGCACCGCCGACGCGACCCGCGCCGGCACCGCGATCGGCACGCCGTCGTACACGGCGCCCGAGCAGGCGCTCGGCCTCGTCGACCAGGTGGACGGCCGCTCCGACACCTGGTCGGTCGGCGCGTGCCTCTACACCGCGCTCACCGGCCACAAGCTGAACGACGCTCGCACCGAGGCGGAGTCGTTCGTGCTGGCCGCTACCCAGGCCGCGCCGTCGATCGCGAACGTGGCGCCGAACCTCCCGGTGGAGCTCGTCGTGTTCGTCGATCGCGCGCTCGCCTACGAGCGCGAGCGGCGCTTCCAGGACGCCCGCTCCATGCTCGGCGAGCTGCGTGGTCTCCTCGCGGGCCTCCGCTCCGGCCTCCTCGGCACCTCCGGCCCCGGCAAGGACGCCCGGGGCATGAAGGTGCGCAGCAACGTCAGCGTGGGAGACTCCGACGAGCTCTCCGAGGACGGAAAAAAAGCCGTGAGGGAGCGCCTCACCCAGATCTGGAAGCTCGTGGGGGTGTGCCTCTCCGACGTGCGCCAATACGGGTGGAACCACCCGAACTCGGCGCGGAGCCTCCGCACCGGCTTCGAGCAGGCGGTCGAGTCGCTCGCGGCCTTCCCCAACCACATGTTCTGGGACGTGGCGGTCGCGGGGTTCTTCTCCCACGGCGCGAGCATCTGGGCGCCGGACCGCATGCCGTTCGACCGCATCCCGTACCAGCTCTTCGGCGACGGCGTGCGGCGCATCCAGCTGCTGCCGGGGGTCACCGAGGACGAGTTCCGCGATCTCGTCGCGATCTTCGTGCGGGAGGTCTCCGCGCTCACCTCCGCCGAGGACGACTCGGTGACTGCCCTGTGGGACCGGCGGTTCGAGCACGTGGCGTACGTCGCGATCGACTCCTTCGCGTCCGGCGAGGGGGACTCGGAGTCCATGGCCGAGGCGATGGAGGTGACGCAGGAGCTCGTGCGGCTGGCCGAGCTCGATCGCGACGAGCAGGACGACTCCCTCGCGAACCGCGCGGCGCAGCTGAACCTCATCGCCCAGCTGAAGGCGAGCGGCGAGTCGGCGGCGGCGCTCTCGGTCGATCCGCTCACGCGCGCGACGCTCGGCGCGCAGATGAACCTGAGCGAGGACAAGTGGCGTGACCGCTACGCCGACGGGTTCGCCGACGGCTACCTCCTCGCGCGGAGCCGCGGCGACACCCAACGCGTCGAGGAGGCCCTGCGCGAGTGGACCGTCGACCAGCTCGCGCTCCACTCTCACGCCGTCGTGTTCGAGCTCTTCGAGGCGCTGACGGGCGCGCTCGGCCAGCGTCGCCCCGCGGAGCGCGAGGAGCTCGAGCAGGCGATCGCCCGCGTGATGTTGCCCTTCAGCACGCTCACGGCGGTGTTCCAGGAGCTCGCCAAGCAGTCACGCGACGAGAGCACCGAGGTCGAGATCGACTCCTCGCTCATCGTCGGCGTCGCCAAGGCGCTCGACCTGCTCAGCAATGACACGATGCTGCTCTCGTGCTGTGCGTGCTTCGACGCCGTCCGCTCCGAGCCGCTCCGCGCGGTCATGCTGAAGTACATGAAGCGCTGGGCCACCGGGAGCGAGGCGAAGCTCGGGGACCTGCTGGGGACCTGCGGGCCCGAGCTCGGCGTCGCGATCGTCAAGCTCGTCGGCACGTCGAAGGCCGCGCCTGCGCTCGCGGCCCTCGACCGCGGCCTCACGAGCTCCCACCTCGCCGTGCGCCTCGAGGCGCTCATGCACATGGGCGACGAGAAGAAGGAGCAAGTGCGCGTCGAGGTGAAGAACATGCTCGACAGCGACAAGGCCGAGGTCCGCCGCGAGACGCTGCGGCTCGTCGTGGGGCGGGGCCTCGCGCTGGCTGGGCCGACGCTCGTGCTCCGCATCCAGGCGCCCACCTTCCACGACCTGCCGCTCGAGGAGCGGCGCCTCTGGATGCGCTCCTTGTGGGAGCTGAACGCCGCGCGCGCGGACGCGGTGTGCTCGGAAGTGTTGATGAAATACCAGTTCGTCCCGACCGAGCGCGCCGAGGCGACCCGCGCGCTGGCCGCCGACATCCTGCGCGAGTCGTCGTCCTCGGCGGAGGCCATCGAGGCGGCGACCTCGGCGGCGAAGAAGCGTTGGTGGAACTCGGACGCCGTGCGCGAGGCGGCCGAGCACGCGCTCGCGGCGATCGCGGCGCGCCGCTCCGGGGCCGCTGCCGCCAGCGCGTCGCGAGGTGCGCCGTGACCATGCACACGCAAGCGAGCCCGAGGCGAGCGGCGTGCCTATGCCAAGGGGCGAACGCAGGTCGACGGCGAGGCCGAGCCCGTGGCGAGGTGTCGCATGAACCGGCAGTGAGCCCCGAAGGGGCGAACGAAGGTCGACGGCGAGCCCGAGCCTGTGGCGAGGTGTCGCATGAACCGGCAGTGAGCCCCGAAGGGGCGAACGCAGGTCGACGGCGAGCCCGAGCCGAAGGGGGGGGGGGGGGGGGGGGGAGCCGAAGGCGAGGTGTCGCCGTGAACACGCAAGCGAGCCCGAGGCGAGCGGCGTGCCTATGCCGCCCGACCGCAGGGAGGAAGGCATGAACGCCACCGCGCCGAAGCCGAACGCCGTCAAGCGCACGGCCGCCCTCCGCGAGGCCTCCGCCGCGGTCGTCCAGTGCCTGTACCGCCTCGTGAAGGGCTGCCTGCTCCACACGAGCGCCAACAACGAGAGCGTGACCGCCTCGTCGAAGGCGCTCATCGAGTCGGTGCTCGAGTGCTGTCGGCACGGCGCGAGCGAAGAGGTGACCGTGCTCTTCATGGGGGACGCCGTCTTCGTCAACGGCGCCATCCTCCGCACCTCGCGCGAGGCGCACGCGATCGCCGTCGAGCTCGGCACGCTGCTGGCCTCGTGCAACGTGAAGGAGCTCACGCTCGCGCGCACGCTCGGCGCCGCGGACGTGATCGTCCTCGGCACCCGCCTGGCGGACGTCTGGCGCGATCGCTCGCTCGGCGAGCGCTTCCGCGAGGTGACGATCCCGGGGGTCACCCTCTCCGAGGGCAAGAACTTCGACGGAGGCGTCGTCGAGGAGCTGTCGCCTTCGGAGCGCGTGACGCGCACGTACGCGGCCGCCGTCATGACCGTGCGCTCCATGCTCGCCGACGTGCAGCGCGGAGAGGACCGCCTACCCCGCCGCGTGAAGCGCCTCGCGCAGAAGATCGTCGCGCACGCGGACGAGGACGGCCGCCTCTTGGTCTCCCTCGCGTCGCAGGGCGGTCCCGCGGTCGACCCCTCCACCATGGCGGTCGGTACGGCGATCCTCACGGTGGCGATGGCGCGGCAGCTCACGACCGAGCGGGTGCTCCTCTCCAACGCGGCGATGGCGGCGCTGCTCCTCGACGCCGGCAAGGCGCGCCTCAGCGCCGGCATGGGCGGCGTGACGCGCAAGCTGAACGACGACGAGCTCGACCTCGTGCCGGCCAGCGCCGTGGTGGTGAGCACCGCGATGGGCAAGCTCCACCCGCCGTCGCGCGTGCGTGGCGCGCTCCTCTACGAGGCCTGGTGGCTCCGCCGCGCGCACCGGATAGGTCCGCTCTATGGTGGGCGTCGCTCGGCCACGGTGCTGAGCAGGATCCTGTCCGTCGCCCGCGCCTTCTGCGAGCTGCGCGCCGCGGGCCCCGAGGGGACGCTGAGCGTCGACGACGCGCTGCAGGTGCTGATGAACCGCGCGTCGGACAGCACCGAGAGCGCCTTCGTGCGCCTCTTGATCGGCGCGCTCGGCGTCTATCCGGCGGGCACCATGGTCGAGCTCAGCACCGGCGAGCTCGCGGTCGTGATGGCGACGCCCGAGCTGCCGATGAACTTCGCGCGGCCGCCCGTGAAGATCATGTACGACCGCGACGCCCGGCTCCTCGCGGAGCCCATCGACGTCGACCTGGGCGCGCACGTCGAGGGGCGCGTGGGGCCCTCGAAGTTCATTCTGCGCGCTGTCCACGCCGACGATCAGCAGCTGCGCGCCATGCGCTCGTTCGTCGTCGCGGCGACCGCGGCGAACCGGCGCGCGGCCGTGCGCGATCCGATGCAAGACCAGGTCGCGCGCCCCTCGCTCCCGACCCCTCCTCCCGTCGCCGCGACGCCCGCGCCGCTCGCGCCGCGGAGCCGCCCCTCGCCCACCAGCCCGAGCGCCGCCAACTACACTCGCCCGGAGGCGAGCGGGGTGCAGGCGAGCCCAGCGCGGCGAGCCTCGATCGAGCTGCCGCGCAGCGAGCCGGTCGCGAGCGCGCCGCCCGCGAGCGCCCCCGTGAGGGTCTCGTCG
>DAORJJ010000239.1:0-9638 GCA_035439005.1 Polyangiaceae bacterium
CCACCTGGTCCGGCGCCGGCGTGCGCGCCCCCGCCGCGCCGAGCCGCCACGCCGCGGTGGCGAACAGCCCCGAGGTGTTCGTGCCCGGCGTCGCCAGCACGAGGTCGAACTTCGCGTCGTTGTCGGTGTCGTACATCGCCCACACGGCGTTGCCCTGGACGACCACGGCCACCTCGGCGTCGATCTTCTTCGCCTTCGCGAGCTCCTCCACCGACTCGCCCGGCTTCACGTCGCCGAGCGAGTCCTCGTCGGCGTCGACCAGCGTGACGCGGCTGAACGCGCCGCGGAGCACGGCGACGTCGGACTTGCCGTTCCCGTCCGTGTCGAGCGAGCGACCGTCGGTGCCCGCCGCGAGGAAGGGATCGGGGATCGTGTCCGCGTCGGAGGCCGCGGCCAGCGTGCGGCTCGACACGTACTTCGTGCCGCCGATGGCGGTGGCGATCTTGCCGAGCCGCGCGTGGAGCGAGCGATCCTTGACGAACTTGCCGCTGAGGTCGTGCTTCGACACCGCGGACTTGTCCTCCTTCAGCTGCCCCTCGGCGTCGATGCGGTACGCGCTCTCGGGCGCGCCGTCGTCGTCCTTGTCGACGAGGAGCAGGTCGAACCGCCCGTCGTCGTTCGTGTCGTACCAGACGTACATCGTGCCGCGGAGGTTCAGCATCGCGATCTCGGCGTCGAAGCCGTCGGCCGACCTCGCCGCCTTCGTCGCGTGGCTCTGGTCGAGATCGATCAGCAGCGACATGCGGTCGTACCCGCCGAAGATCGTGCCGCTCCCCTTCGCGACGAGGGTCTCGGGGACGCCGTCGAGATCGAGGTCCTCGAGGGTGGGCTCGAACCCGCCGTCGCACAGCGGGTCGGGCAGCACCGGGACGCCCTTGTCCGCGTGCTTCGCCGCGAAGTCGCGCAGCTCCTCGAGGTGCACGTGGAACGAGGCCGTCGCGAGGTCGGCCGAGATGCTCTGGTTCAGCCCGACGATCTCGCCGGCCATGTTGGTGAGCGGCCCGCCGCTGTCGCCGTGGGTGATCGCGCAGTCGGTCTGCACCGCGAGCCCTTGGGTCTTCGACGCGAGGGCGTCGGTCATCTGTTTCTTGTGCTCCTCGCAGCTCTTCTTCTGCCGCTCGGCCACCGCGCGGTCGAGCGCAGGATCGGGGTGCCCGCAGTCGACCCCCGCGAGGACGCTCGAGTCTTGCTGGCGCTCGCCGATGCTCGCCACGTTGCAGGTCTTCGCGGCCCACAAGAAGCCGATGCCCGCGTGCCCGATGCTCATCACCTTCTCGGCGATCTGCGGCGCGCTGCTCGCGAACTTCGCCGCCGTGAGCTTCGCCGGAGGATCCTTCACGCGGAGGAGCGCGAGGTCGCGCACGGGGTCGACCTTGACCACCTCGGCCTCGTAGCTCTTCGCCTGGCGGTTCATGCGCCCGGTCGCCGTGAGATCACCGAACGTGACGTCGACGGTGATGACGAAGTCCTTCTTTCGACCGTCCGCGACCACGTGGTAGTTCGTGAGCACGTACCCCTTCGGGTCGATCACGACGCCGGTGCCGAAGCCGTGCTCCGCGCGCACGAGGGCGGTCGCCGGCGCGACCACGCGGTACGCCTGGTTCGCCGCGAGCCGCGCGCCGGAGGCGACGCTCGTGGGCGGCGGGGGTGCCCCCTCGCTCTGCTCCGCGACGACGGCCGGCGCGGCCTGCGGGCGCCCGAGCAGCTGCGCGAGCTTGGTGCGCGCGGCGCAGGTCCGCGGCACGATGACCTCGCGGACGGCGCTGGGCGCCGCGGGCTTGGGCGCCGCCGGCGTCGGGACCTTTGGAGGGGGCGGCGGGGGCCCCCCACACGCGGCGGCCACGAAGGCCGCGGTGACCAGCGCGCCCATGCTGCGGACGACGGTGCCTCTCATCTCCTACCTCCACCTCGAGCATAACGGAGCGCCCGCGACAGGTGGGGGTTTTACGCGGGCGCCGGCGCCCGCCCGCGGGCGTCGGATCCGCTGCGAGCGGATCCCTACAAGAATCAAGGGCTTGCGCGGTCGTCCTCATCGGCTAGAACCAGGGACGTGCGAACCGCTCTCGTGACCTGGGTTGGCGCAGCGCGCGCCGGTGCGCTCCTCCTCGCGCTCACGGCGTTGGGCGCCTGCGGCGACGCGGCGACCGACGCGACCGGGGCGACCGACCCCGCGACCGACACGCCGTCTGACGGCACGCCGCCAGGCTTGATCCCTGGCCTGCCTCCCGGGAGCGGCACCACGCCGGGCGGCGGCACGACCGTCCCGCCCGGGCCCGCGGCGGACGGCGGGGCAGCGGTCGACGCCAGCGTCGATCCGCCCGCCCCCGACGCGGGCACCCCCGCGGTCGACAGCGGCACCCGCACCGACGCGAGCACGCCCCCGCCCGTGGGCGGTCCGGGCCCTCGCCCCACTCGAAACTGCGCCTACAGCAAGGACGCGGACGGCTTCTTCCGCATGGTGACCCAGACCGGCGGCGTCGAGTACTGGGTGCGGCTGCCGCCCACGTACGTCGCCACCACGGCGTACCCCCTCGTGCTCGGCACGCACGGCTGCGGCGACAACGCGAAGAATTTCGCGACCTGGGCGATGGCCCCGTACGCCATACGCGCCACCCAAGGGCACATCGCGGTGTCGGTGGGCGCCGGCCGCGACGGCCAGTGCTGGAACACCGCCGCCGACGAGCCGAAGGTGCTCGCCGTGCTCGACGACGTCCGCACCTGCTTCTACGTCCACCAGAAGAAGGTCACGATGGCCGGCTACTCGTCGGGCGGCCTCATGGCGTACTTCACCGCCATGCGCAACGCGCGCCGCTTCGCGGGTCTGCTCATCGAGAACTCGAGCCTCCAGTCGACGTTCGGGTCCAACAGCGACGCCACGCTCGCCGCCGCCGGCTGGAAGCTCAACGTCGCGATCACGGCCAGGACCTCCGACAACCAGTTCGCCATCGCCACCATCCGGGCCGACCGGACGAAGCTCCAGAATGCCGGATTCCCCGTGCAATTTCGAGAGCTTGCGGGTGGCCACGACGGCAACAGCGACGACTGGACGGGCTTCCTGCTCCCGAAGATCACCGGGTACACGGCGCCCTGAGGCCGTCGCGGGCGCCCGCGCGGCCCGCTACGCGGGGAGCACGACACGGAAGACGGCGCCGCGCGGGGCGCGCGTGAGCAGCTCGAGCGAGCCGCCGTGCGCCGCGGTGATGCGCCGCGCGAGCGCGAGGCCGAGCCCCGTGCCCCCCGCGCGCCCCGTCACGAGGGCGTCGAAGATGCGCGGGGCGAGCTCCTCGGGCACGCCGGGCCCGTCGTCCTCGACCTCGACCACGAGCCCGGCCGCGTCGAGGCGCGCCCGCGTGACGATGGTGGGTGGCCGCGCGCCGACCGCGATCGCGTTGTCGAACAGCGTGCCGAGCACCCGCGCGAAGAGGCGAGGGTGCAGCAAGAAGCGCGCGTCGTCGGGCAGCTCATCGACGAACGTCGCCGCGCCTGGCTCGAGGTGCTCCCGCGCCGCGCTGACGGGGACGCGGAGGTCGATGACCTCGCGCGGGCCGCGCTCGCCCCGGACGAGCTCGAGCATGTCGTCGATGAGGCGCTGGGCGTCCGCCGCCGTGCGGGCGATCCGGGCGAGCTGAGCCGGGGCCCGCTCCGGCACGGTCTGGCCGACGTAGGCGCTCGCGGTGATGACCTGCAGCGAGTTGCGCAGCTCGTGGGCGATTTCCCCCGCGATCTCGCCAAGCAGCGTGAGTCGGTCGCTGGTCTCCATCGGGCCTCCCTTGGCGCGAGCGGCGCCGCCAGCCGCTTCGGGCGAGCGTGGGTCAAGAGCGGCCGAGGCGCAAGCGATCGCGCGCGCCCGCCACCCCGTCGGTGGGCGTTTTTCTTGGGAGGGCGCACGTTACGGCGTTCTTCTTTCGGAAAAAGACGGTATCGTCGGGGCGATCCCGCTCGCGCGGGACGCGAGAGATGGCCGATCAGCCCGAGTCGAAGATCGCCGACGGAGCCCTGCTCCTCGGAAAGTACCGCGTCATTCGCGAGGTGGGTCGCGGAGGCATGGCGGCCGTCTACGAGGCCGAGCAGCTCTCGCTCGGCAAGAAGGTCGCGCTCAAGGTGCTCGCCGCCGAGCTCGCGGCGTCCAACGTGGTGATCGAGCGCTTCTTCCGCGAGGCGCGGGCGGCGGCGAGCGTGCGCAGCCCCCACATCGTCGACGTCTACGACTCCGGGCGCCTCGAAGACGGCCGGCCGTTCATCGCGATGGAGATGCTCGACGGCGAGTCGCTCTACGACCGCATGGCGCGCGTCCGCATCATCGACATCGACACCACGCTCCGCGTCATCGTGCACTGCGCGAAGGGGCTCGCGAAGGCCCACGCGGCGGGCATCGTGCACCGCGACCTGAAGCCCGAGAACATCTTCCTCACGACCGACGAGAACGGCGAAGAGCTCGTGAAGCTCCTCGACTTCGGGCTCGCCAAGTTCTACGCGCCGGTGAACCCGGACGAGAAGACCAAGCGCCTCACCCGCGAAGGCGCCGTGTTCGGCACGCCCGCGTACATGTCCCCCGAGCAGGTCAAGGGGCAGGGCACGGTCGATCATCGGTCCGACCTCTGGGCGCTCGGCTGCATGGCGTACGAGTGTCTCCTCGGGCGCCCGGTCTGGAACATGGACCAGGGCGTCGCGATGACCTTCGCGGCGATCGCCACGGGGCCCATCCCCACGCCGTCCCGCATCCGCACCGACCTCCCGCTCGCGTTCGACGAGTGGTTCAAGCGGTGCCTCGCCCGGGACCCGGCCGACCGTTACCAGTCGGCGAAGGAGCTCTCCGACGCGCTCGTGCTCGTCTTCGGCGACACGCCGTCGCTCCCGCGCATGTCGGCCGGGGCGCTCCCCATGTTCGCGCGCACCGACGGTCCGCCGTCGTCCGGGCCGATCCGAAGCGTGCTGCCGCTCGACCCGCTGCGCGAGGTCTCCTCCCAGGACCCGTCCCAGCCGCAGACGCCGCCGGCGCCGACCACGGCCTCGGTCACGACGCCGCCCGCGCGCCCGCCGCGCGTGTCATCGGCGGTGCGCATGGCCATCTCCGGCGCGCTCGTCGTCGCCTCCGTCTCGCTCGCCGCGTTCGTGTGGGCGCGCTACTTGAAGCCCCAGGTCATCGTCCAGACCGTCGCCTCCACGGCCACCGTCGCGCCGTCCGCCCCGCCCGACGCGGGCGCGCCGCCGGCGCCCGACCAGCCGAGCTGGGCGTTCTACATCCACGACGCGCAGAAGCTCCTCGCGGAGGGCGACTTCCCCGAGGCGCAGAAGAAGTTCAAGGAGGCGCTCGATCGCACGACGAGCGTCCCGGCGACCCGCGCGTTCGTCGAGCAGACGCGCCTCGCGCCCACGGGGCCCTGCGCCCTCACCGGCCTCGCTCGACCGCGCACCGGCCTCGCGGGCAGCGAAGGTCGCCCCGCGGTGGCGGGCGCCGGCAAGGGCGCGGTCGTGGCGTGGACCGACGACCACGAGCAGCCGGGGCGCGAGCACGTGTACTCGGTCCTCGTCGACGCCTCGGGCCGGAGCACCACCACCGTGCGCGATCTCACGCCCGAGGCCGCGAGCGTCATGCGCCCGGTGCTCCTGCCGGCGGACGACAAGTTCGTGCTCCTCTATTGGGACCAGAAGGGCCGAGAGGCGGGCGTGCGCGTCCGCACGCTCGATCGCGACGCGAGCATCGCCGGGGGCAGCGTGCTCGTGGGCTCGCCACGCGCGGGCCTCTTCTGGCCGGCGATCGAGCGCATCCCCACGGGGGGCTACTTCGTGGTCTGGCAAGACGACCGCGACAAGGAAGGCGAGGATCTCTTCGTCCGCCGCCTCACGGCCGATCTCGAGACCGCGAGCAGCGAGCTCCGCCTCACCGACTACGTGCCGCCCGTGAAGGGTCGCCCGGGGCCCGCGGTGCGGTACCCCGGGCTCTCCGTCGGCGCCAACTCGCTCTACGTCACCTACCGCCTCGACCGCGAGGGCAAGCACCTCATCTACCGCATGCGCCTGCCGCTCGACGGTCCGGAGCTCGTCAAGGGACTCGAGGATCTGCCCGCCGACAAGGCCGCCAAGCGCGTCGATCGGGAGCTCGGCGGCCCGCACCTCGTGAACGAGGACCGCGCCGCGGCCGACGTCCCCACCGCGGCGTGCGGCAGCGAGGGCTGCTTCGTGGCGTGGCACGGCGACACCACCGGGGCGTCGCTCGCGAGGCTCGACGTCGACAAGGGCTCGCTCATCTGGCGCAAGCAGTTCGCGCCGAAGGGAGGCCGCCCGACGCTCTTCGCCACGAAGCAGGGCGAGGTTTACTTGGCCTACTACGAGGCCGGCCGCGTGCGGCTCGCGCCGGTGAGCCGCGACGGTCTCGGTCCGGTCACGGCGTTCGGCCACATCAGCGGCGACCACCCGCACCCCTCCGTGGCGCAGGGCTCTCAGAAGGGCGAGCTGTGGGTGGCGTGGGAAGACTCCGAGCCTGCGGGCGCCGGCGTCATGGTGAAAGAGGCCTATGTGGCGCGGCTCTCCTGCCCCTGAAGCGGGCGCGCCCACCTCGTCGCCGCCGCTCCTCAGCCCGCCGCCGCCAGGCCCTGAAGGGGCGCTGGGCGCGCGCCCGCCGCCGCCGTCGCCGTCGCGCCTGCACGTCGTCGCGGAGGCCCTGGCCGTCACCGCGGTGACGACCGGCGCCGTCACGGCCGCCGCGCGCTTCGTCCCCGAGCGCTTCGTGGCGACCGTGGTGGGCTTCCTCTTCCTCTCGGCGACCTGGCTCTTCGCGTGGCGCCGCGACGACGCGTTCGTCGAGGCCTCGGGGCTCTCCCTCGGCGGTCTCGTGCTGCCCGGCCGGCTCCCCGCGCGGCGCATCGCGACGAGCCTCGCGCGGGCCGTGCTGTGGGCGTCGCTCCTGGCCGTGGTGGTGTTCGTCCCGTTCTACTTCGGGTGGCGCCGCTACTGGCACGCGCAAGCGACGGGGCCCTTCCACTTCGGGTTCTCGCCCCTCGGCTTCGCGAACGAGGCCTTCGGGCAGCTGGTCATCATCGCGCTCCCCGAAGAGGCATTCTACCGGGGCTATTTGCAGTCTCGGCTCGACAGCGCCCTCGGGCCGCGCCTCCGCGTCTTCGGGGCCGAGGTCGGCGCCGGCGTGCTGGTCACGAGCGCGCTCTTCGCCCTCGGGCACCTCGCCACCGTGCACTCGCCCGCGCGGCTCGCCGTGTTCTTCCCGTCTCTCCTCTTCGGGTGGCTCCGCGCGCGCACCCGCGGGATCGGCGCGTCGTGCCTGTTTCACGCGATGTGCAACGTGTTCTCCGAGGTGCTCGGCAAAGGCTACGGGCTCTACTAGCGACCGCCCCGCGCGGCCCTCGCCCCGCGGTTCTGGTAAGAGTCCTCTCATGCCGCGCGCCGCGCTCTTCGACCTCGACCGCACGCTGGTGCGCAAAGAGACCGCGAGCCTCTACGTGAAGTACCAGCGCGAGCTCGGCGAGGCCACGGCGAGGGACGCGCTCCAGGTGCTCTACTGGGTCCTCCAGTACACCGCGGGGGTCATCGACGCCCCGGAGGTCGCCGCGCGCGCCCTCCTGCGGCTCCGCGGCACGCCCGAGATCGTGCTCGCGTCGCGCTGCGACGACTGGTACCGCTCGCACGTCGAGCGGCACGTGTGCGACGAGGCCCGCCGCGCCGTCGAGCGGCACCGCGCCAAGGGCGACGTGCTCGCCGTGGTCACCGGCGCGTCGCTCTACGCCACCCGCCCCGTGGCGCGGGCGCTCGGCATCCCCCACCTCGTGACGAGCGAGCTCGAGGTCGACGACGATGGGCGCTTCACGGGGCGCTTCGTGCCGCCGCTCTGCTACGCCGAGGGCAAGATCGCGCGCCTCCGGAGCCTCTCGAAGGAGCAGGGGTTCTCGCTCTCCGAGGCCACGTTCTACAGCGACTCGTACACCGATCTCCCGCTCCTCGAGCGTGTGGCGGATCCTGTGTGCGTGAACCCCGACTTCCGCCTCCGGCGCGTCGCGCGCGCGCGCGGCTGGCGCATCGAGCGCTGGTGACCGAGCGACCGTGGCGCGCGACCGACGGCGCGACCGCCCGTCACGCGCGCCGCCCCGCAGCGCCCAGGTGAGCGCGGTCCTCGACGGTGCTATGCAGGGTGCATGCTCTCTTTCCCCGCTCTCCTCGTCGATCCGATCATCGACCGCGCCCTCGCCGAAGACCTCTCCGGGGGCGACGTGACCACCGACGCTTGCATCGAGCCGGGCGCGCGCGCGATCGCCCACGCCGTCGCGCGCGGCATGGTCATCGCGTGCGGCGCGCAGGTCGCGGCGAGGGTCTTCTCGCGCGTGGACGACTCGCTCGATTTCGCCATCCACGCCCCGGACGGCGCGCTCCTCGCCGCGGGCGCGAAGCTGTGGACGGTGCGGGGCTCGGCCCGATCGATCCTCATGGCCGAGCGCACGGCGCTGAACCTCGTCCAGCGCATGATCGGCACCGCGACGATGACCCACGAGTACGTCCAGGCGCTCACCCCGGGGGCGCCCACGCGCATCACCGACACGCGCAAGACCACGCCCGGGCTCCGCGTCCTCGAGCGCCACGCGGTGCGCGCCGGTGGGGGAAGAAACCACCGCGACGATCTCGGCTCGGCGATCCTCATCAAGGACAACCACGTCATCGCCGCCGGCGGGGTCGGCAACGCCGTCGCGCGCGCCCGCGCCTACGCCTCGCACACGTGCAAGATCGAGTGCGAGGTCGACAGCCTCGTGCAGCTCTCGGAGGCCCTCGAGGCCGGCGTCGACATCGTGCTGCTCGACAACATGAGCGACGCGCTCTGCGCCGAGGCCGTCGCGCGCGTGCGCGCGATCGCGCCTACCGTGCTCGTCGAGGTCTCGGGCGGCGTCACGCTCTCGCGCGTGGCGTCGCTGTCGGCGATCGGGGTCGACGCCATCAGCGTGGGGGCGCTCACGCACTCGGCGCCGGCGGCCGACGTGGGCCTCGACTTCGAGCCGTCGTGACGGATCGCGAACGCTTGGTGCGCTCGCCGCTCGCGCGCGACGGCCTGGTGCGCGCCTCGCCGCGCGCGCCCGACCTACGGGACGTCGAGGACCTCGTGCGCGAGCGCGGCCTGTCGCTCGGCCTCCCGCTCTACGTCGAGGCGGAGGCGACCTCCACGAACGATCTCGCGAAGGGCGCGGCGCGCGACGGGGCGCCCCATGGCGCGGTGTGGCTCGCCGAGTCGCAGACCGCGGGGCGGGGGCGGCAGGGCCGCGCTTGGACCTCGCCGCGCGGCGAAAACCTCTTGTTTTCCGTGCTCTTGCGACCAGGGTCGGCCATGCCGCTGGCGCGCCTCCCCGAGCTCTCGCTGGTGGTCGGGCTCGCCGTGCGCGACGCGGCCGCCAAGGCCCTCGGCGAGGCCGGCGGGCGGCTCCGCGTGAAGTGGCCCAACGACGTGGTCGCGCTCTCGGAGAGCGGGGCGTCCGCGCCCGCGGCGGGCGGCCCGTCGCCTCGCCCGCGGTGGCGGAAGCTCGCCGGCGTGCTGCTCGAGTCCCAGATCGCCGGCTCCGGCGCGCGCGCGAAGGTCGAGGCGCTCATCGTGGGCGTGGGCCTCAACGTGCACACGCGCCTCTTCCCCGACGAGCTCGAGGGCACGG
>DAORJJ010000240.1:0-9626 GCA_035439005.1 Polyangiaceae bacterium
CCGCCTCGAGGAGCCGACGGAGCTGCGACAAGAAGCCGGCCGCCGACGGGACCGAGGAGAGCTCGAACACCACCGCGAACTGGAACGCGCCGTCGCGGAAGTCGAGCGCGCGCTCGTCGAGCGCCGCCACCGTGAGCCCACGCGCCGCGGGCGCGAGCGCGACCCGAGCCGGGTCCGGATCGAAGAGGTGGACGGAGCGCGCGCCGAGGGCGAGGAGGCGCTCCCCGACGCCCTCGTTGGCGGCGCCGACCACGAGCCCCCGGCGGCCGCGGATGTAGGGCTCGGCGTAGGCGCAGAGCGCGTGTTCGACGGTCGCGGTGGGGGTTGCGACGGCGGCGGGCGCAGGCGCGCTCGCGGCATGCTGGGCCAGGGCGGCGCCGTGGTTGCGGACGTTCACAGGGCTCTCGGGCATTTCGCCGCTAAGCTATGCCGTCAGCCGCGAATGGGGAACGCGATTCTTCGATTTTCGCGGTCAGCGCGGGCGCGCGGCGTCAAACGCTCGGCACCGGGCTGGGATCGAGGGGGCGGTCCGTGCGGCGCTCCCTCCCGGCGTAGGCCGCGCGCGGGGTCGGGGCCGGCTTGGCGCGGCCGCGCCGATCCGTGAGCGCGGCGGTCAGCCTCGCGAGCAGCCCCTCCACGTCGCGCGGCGCGGAGCCCTCGGGGGCGAACCGGAGCACCTTCTCGTCGGTGCTTCGCCCCGGCACCGCGGTCCGCGGCCCGAGCGCGGCCTCGGAGGCGCCCTCGAGCTTCATGTGCGCGGGGCTGCCGTCGAACACCCGCACGAGCACCTCCGCGGCGGGCAGGAACCCCGTGAGGGTCTTCGACTCCACCACGCCCACCTCCAGCCCGCGCACCCCAGGCATCGCGCGCCGCGGCAGCGCGCGGAGGCGCGCCTCGTCGCAGCGCTCGGCGCCCGTCGGCACCCGCCCATAGAGCTTCGCGCGGAGATCCCGCCGCGCGGCCAACCGGCGCGCGAGCGGCGCGAGCAGCGAGACCCCACGCGCCACGCTCCCCGACGGGAGCTGACCGACCACGCCCGAGAAGAAGAGCGGCGCGAGCGAGAGCGACGCGAGCGGGGCGAGCACGCGAAGGCCCGGATACAGGGTCTCTCCCAGCGCCCCGAGCCCCGCGGCCAGCGCGAAGATGGCCGCGAACACAGCGAGGCCTCGGCCGCTCGTGGCATCGAGCCACGAGGAGGACAGCGCGAGGGTCGAGGCGCGGTCGGCGCCGCCCTCGTCCCTGCCGTCGAGCGGCCGCCACTCGCCGGGCCCACGCACGCGCAGCGCGAGCTTTCGCGGGCGGAGCTCGACGGCGAGCAGCATCGCGACCAGCAGCAACGCCGTGCCCGCGAGGGGCGAGAGCAGCACGGCGACCGAGAGGCCACCCGCGAACGAGAGCGCGAACAGCGGCGGACGGACCGACGCGGGCAGCGGGAGCAGCGGGCGCGGCGACATCCCGGCGCGCGCGACCTCGTGACGGAAGCCTCGCTGCTTGCGACCGAACAGCGCCCCGAGCGCGAGCCCGGCCACCAAAGCGAGCACGGTGAGCGCAGCGCCACGCCGCCTGTCACGAGGCGCCACGACGCGCGGGGTCGCCTCGCGGGCGTCGTTCGACCGCACGCCGAAGGCCTTCGCGTCCGCCCGGACGCCCCAGGTGAGGGTCTCGCCCCGCGACACGTGAGCGCGGACGAGCTCGAGCTCGTCCTGGGCCGTCGCGCGGCGCAGGGTCACGAGCGTCGTGTCCTCGGCTTCGGCGCCGTCGTTGAGGAGCACACGCGGCTCGGTGGGCCCCGAGGGCAGCCGAAACACGGCGCGCGCCGCGTCGCGCCCCTCCAGCGACGGGGGCAAGGTGAACGAGGCCCGCACGAGCGCGCCGTCCTTCACGAGGTGCTTCGTCTTCCAGCCGTCGACGTCGTAGGCGACCACGAACGCGTACGTGCCGCGCTTCAGGCCCTTGGGGTCGTCGACGCTCACGCGGACCACCTGGGTGGTCGCGTCGATCACGCCGTCGCGCGCGACGTCTTTCGCGACCTTGGCGGAGATCCCCTCGGCGTGGGCCGCGAGGTGCGCGCCGTCCTCCGCCACGACCGACACGTCGGGCGAGACCGAGGCCTCGAGGTCGATCGACGGCAGGTCGAACGCGTGGAGCTGGCCGGCCACGACGCGGTAGCGCACGTGGTGCTCGACGTGGACGCGGCCGTCTTTCGCGAACGTGGCGATGAGGTCGTTGCCGGTCTGGTGCCACTCCTGCCACCCACCGCCCCCGCGAGCCTGCGAGGTGGGCGCGACCGAGACCAGCGTGGCGAGCACGAGGAGGCCCGCCGAAGCGGGGGCGAGGCGACGGGCGGGCATCACGTCCCTGGGCATACCCAGTGTGCGACAAGGTGGGCAACTTCGTGACCGCTCGTCGTCGAAGAGCGCCGGAGCCCTTCACACGGGCGCACTAGACGGCGCGCCCGGAGGGTGTGAGGGTGTGTCCGAGCGGCACGACGCGTGCGTACGTCGCTGCCTCGCGCTCCATCCCACCGCACTCGACCCCGCGTCTCCGCCCGCAAGGACCCCCATGCTCCCTCGCCTGCCTGCGTCTCTCCTCTCCGTCGCCAAGGTCGCCTCGGTCTCGCTCGCGTCGCTCGCGCTCGCGGGCTGCGGGAACACCCCGCCCTCGGTCGACAGCCTCACGTTGACCGCCCCGGTCAAGGGAGCGGACGGAAACTACTCGATGACGGCCACCCTCACCGTGAGCGACGCCGACCAGGACAAGATCCCGCGCGTGGACCTGTCGGCCACAGGCCCGGCGGTCGTGCCCACGCAGTCGCTCACGATCCCCGGCGGTGCCGCGGGCACCTACCCCATCCGGCTCACGCTCGCCGGCAACGCGCCCGCCGGCACCTACACCCTCTCCGCCGTGGCCTACGACGAGCCGGGCGGCGCGAGCGAGGCCAAGACCGCCACGTTCACCCTGCCCTGATCCGCCGGGTCTCGACGCCCTCGCGCTCGCGCCGCCGCCGCGCTATGGCGGCGCCATGAGCGACAAGGAGCCACGGTGGGAGGTGGGGTACGCCCTCCGCAAGCGCGTCATGGGCGAAGAGCACGTGGCGCGCGCGGAGGCGGCGACCACGGCGTTCGACGCGCCCCTGCAAGACCTGCTCACGCGGCACGCGTGGGGCGACGTGTGGGCCCGCGAGGGGCTCGACGCGAAGACGCGGAGCCTCGTCACGGTGGCGATGCTCGTGGCGCTGGGGAAACCGACCGAGCTCGCGGGCCACGTACGCGGCGCGCTGAACAACGGCGCGTCCCCGGTGGAGCTGCGCGAGGTGCTGCTGCACGCGGCGGTCTACTGCGGCGTCCCCGCCGCGGCGGAGGCCTTCCGCGCCGCCGCCAAGCACGTCCCGCTCGACGGGCTCGGCTAGGCGCGCGGGGTCAGAGCTCGATCTGCGTGCCCAGCTCGACCACGCGGTTCGGCGGGATACGGAAGAAGAGGTTCGCCGGCCGCGCGTTGCGGCTCATGAAGGTGAAGAGCGCCTTGCGCCACTTCGCCATGCCGCCGCGGTGGGTGATGAGCAGGGTCTCGCGGCCGAGGAAGAAGCTCGTGTCGGTCTCGCGGGTCTCGAGGCCACGGTCGGCGCACAGGTCCATGAGCTCGAGCACGTTCGGGGTCTGCATGTACCCGTACGCCGCCTGCACCTGGTAGAACCCTTGGCCGCGGTCCACGAGCCCCGCGATGCGCTCCTCCGGCGGCACCTCGGGCACGTCTTGCGTCGCGATCGACAGCAGGAGCACCTGCTCGTGGAGCATCTTGTTGTGCTTGAAGTGGTGGAGGAGCACCGGGGGCGCGCCCGTGGCGTTCGACGTCATGAACACCGCCGTACCCTGCGCGCGGTGCGGCTTCGTCTGCTCGAGATCGGCGAGGAACACGTCGAGCGGCAGGGTCTGCGCGAGGAAGCTCTGGGCGAGCAGCTTGCGCCCCTGCTTCCACGTGGTCATCACCGTGAAGACGACCGCGCCGATGGCGAGCGGCACCCAGCCGCCGCTCGCGAGCTTGTGCAGGTTGGCGGAGAAGAACGAGAGATCGACCGCCAAGAAGAGCCCCACGAGCGCCAGCGTGGGGAGGAGGCTCCAGCCCCACCGGCGCCGCGCGACGTTGAAGAACAACACCGAGGTGATGCTCATCGTGCCCGTGACGGCGATGCCGTAGGCGGCCGCGAGCTTCGACGACGAGCCGAAGCCGACGACCAGCGCGAGGCAGGCGAAGAGCAGGCCCCAGTTGACCTCAGGGACGTAAATCTGCCCCTCGCTGGAGTCGGACGTGTGCACGATCGTGAGGCGCGGGGCGTAGCCGAGCTGAATGGCGGCGCGAGCGAGGGAGAACGAGCCGGAGATGAGCGCCTGTGAGGCGATGACGGCGGCGCACGTCGCGATGGCCGTGAGCGGGTAGCGGAGCCAGCCGTCGACGAGCCCGAAGAAGGGGTGCCCTACGCCGCCCTTCTCGAGCAGGAACGCGCCCTGCCCCGCGTAGTTGAGCAGCAGCGACGGGTAGACGACGGCGTACCAGGCGAGGCGGATGGGGCGCTTGCCGAAGTGGCCCATGTCGGCGTAGAGCGCCTCGCCGCCGGTGATGCAGAGCACGACCGAGCCGAGGATGAGGAAGCCCTCGAGCCGGTTCTCCACGAAGAAGTGCACCGCGTGCGCGGGGTTCACCGCGCCGAGCACCTCGGGGCGCTTCAGGATCCACCGCACGCCCAGCGTGGCGAGCGTGCCGAACCACACGAGCATGGCGGGCCCGAAGATGGCGCCGACGCCGGCCGTACCGCGCTTCTGGATGAGGAAGAGCGCGGTGATGATGCCGACCGAGATGTAGACGATGAAGGGCGCGAACGCCTCGCGCTTCGCCGGGTCGATGGCCTCGCCGAGCCCCTCCACCGCGCCGAGCACCGAGACGGCCGGCGTGATGATGCCCTCGCCGCTGAGGAGCGACGCCCCGAAGAGCCCGAGCAGCACCAGCACGAGCCCGGAGGTCTTCTGCTCGAGCTTGCGCGGGTCGAGCAAGGCGAGCAGGGCGAAGGTGCCCCCCTCGCCCTTGTTGTCCGCCCGCATGACGAACGTGAGGTACTTGACGACGATCACCGACGTCAACGACCAGAAGAACAGCGACAAAATTCCCAGCACGTTCGCGCGGTTGACCATCATGCCGTGCGGCGCGCCGAAGCACTCGCGCATGGCGTAGAGGGGCGAGGTGCCGATGTCGCCGTAGACGATGCCCAGGGCCGCGAGGCTCAGCTTCGCGACCGCCGAGCGGTCTTGGTTGGAGGGCGCGTGGGACATCTGGCCGACCCTACACGAGGTCAGCGGTCTGTGTCGCGACCGACCGGCCGCGATCGGCCGTGTCGCGTCCGACGCGAGCGGCCGATCAGCGGCGCATCATGGTGCTCACCGTCGCGCCGATGGCCTGCTTCGGGACGAAGATCGTCGTCACGAACGCGCCGCCCAGCGCCTCGGGGGTCGGCGCCTCGGGCGCGCTCGTGGCGAACGCGGTCGCGAACATGTCGGCGCTCGAGCCCGGCAGCGCGCGGTCGCCGCGATCGGCGAGCTTGACCAGCGCGGCGAGCCGCGGCGTCACGAGGAAGCCCGAGCGCGACGCGGTGGCGAGGAGCTCCTTCGACTCGGGGCGCGTGCCGAGCGTGGGCCCGGTGGGCGTGCGCGCGGCGAGCATGCGGCCCGCGACGAGCTTCGGGTCGAGCCCCACGGCCACCCACGAGGTGCCGGGCGCGCTCGAGTCAGAGGGCGCGATGAAGACGTGCGCGACCACGGGCTTCGGAGCGAACGTCACCTTGCCCTTCTCGTCGTGCCGCGCCGGCCGAGGGATGCTGAGCTCGAGGTGGGTGGTCCCCGGGGGGAGCTTCACTCCCGCGGGCGCGCCGGCCGCGCGGAGCGTCGGGAGGGGCTGCTTCGACTTGTCCTTCGCGCTCTTGGCGCGCATGACCTTGAGGCCGAGCGTCGCCCAGTCTTTGATGACGAGCGCCACCTGAGCCGCCGGGCGCTCGAGGCGCATGAGCGTGTAGCCCACCGCCTGGGTCGCGAGCGCGGCCTTCTGGTCGGCGCGCTGCTTGTCGGTCGGCCTCGCGCCGTCCTTCGCGCCCGCCGCGGCCGCCGCCGTGAGCGCGTCGAGATCGAAGCCGCGGCCGAACACCATGCCGCCCTGAAAAATGGGGAGCGTGCGGTCGGAGAGGAGGGCGACGATCGCCTTCCGATCAGGCCCGGGCATCTCGCTCGCGAGGGTCTCGTCGAGGAAGGCCGCGAACAGCTTGCGAGGACGATCGTAGAGGGTGGGATCGCCTGGGCGCGTCCACGCGGCCATGTCGACGTCGGCGGGCAGGCCGACGAGCGCCGGCGGCGGGGGCCCCACCTCCTTCGCGCCCGCGACGAGCATCTTGGTGAGCGTGGCCTGCTGCGTGCGGAACGAGTAGCGCAGGCGCGCCTTGGCGCCCTCGGGCTTGGCGTCGATGTCGAGCGTCACGCGATCGCTGTCGACCGCGAAGTCCGCCAGGTCACCGACCGCCGCCTCGATGATGTCGCGGGTGGCGGGGCCCATGTCCTTCTTGCCGTCGAGCATCCCGCCTGCGAGCGCGGGCAGCAGGCGCCGCATGCTCTCGAGCGAGTCGCGCACGGCGGCGAACTGCATCTCGACGTGGACGTCGCTGTGGCTCGGGGCGATGGAGAGCGTGCGCATCGCGTACGGGCCGAGCGACTCCACGGCGGCCTGATCGCCGCACACGAGCCGGGCCGGCGCGGAGCCGGGCGTTGCCGCCATGATGCACACGCGAGGCTCGTCGGTCTCTTCCTTCGGCGGCGGCGCGAGGCCGTCGACCTTGATGACGCCATTGGGCATGGGCGTCAGGGTGAATTTCGAGAGCTTCGCCTTCGCCTCGTCGAGCGACTTGAGCGGGATGGAGACCACGAACTGGGCGCTCGGCGCGCGCTTGTTGCCCGCGACGCGCACGGCGAAGTCGAAGGGCTTGTCGGCGTCGATGACGCTCCCGAGCTCGTCGCCGAGCACCGCGCCGAGCGCCTCCTTCGCGCCGGGGATGGGCATGCCGGTCCAGCTGGCGATGGCCGTCGCGGAGGCCTCGGCGTGCGCGACGCGCCCGAAGGCGACGAGCCCCTTGGGCTCCGCCACGGGCGACACGTCCGGCGGCGGCGCCACGGCGATCTCGACGGGCTTCGGCTTCTCGGGCGGCGCGATCGGCGCGACCGGCGGAGGCGGCCCACCGCACGCGACCAGCGCGACGGCCAAGCCACCGAGCGCGAGGCCCGGCGCCGAGACAGGCGAGACAGGAAAGAGGAAGGACGCCCGGGCACGAACGAGGATCTTTCTCATCGCCCCGCAGCGTACCCGAATCGCGCGCCCGCGCGGGCGCGATCACGCGATCGCGGCTCGGCGGGGGCTCCCCGGCCCTTGGGGGTTTCGCGCGCGCCGGAGCCGTGGTTAACCGTGGTGCGAATGTCGCAGCCGAAGCTGAACCCCGCCCAGGCGCGCGCCGTCGAGCACTTGTCGGGGCCCATGCTCGTGCTCGCCGGCGCAGGCTCGGGAAAGACCCGCGTCATCACGCAGCGCATCGCGCGCATGGTCGAGCGCGGCGTCCCCTCCCACGCCATCGTGGCGCTCACCTTCACGAACAAGGCCGCCGCCGAGATGGCGGAGCGCGTCGAGATCGTCTTGCGCGAGCGCAAGAACGCGGGGGCCGCGAAGGGGCTCACGGTCTCGACCTTCCACTCGTTCGGGCTGTCGGTGCTCACGCGGGAGAAGCGCTCGCTGGGCGGCACGTTCACGATCTTCGACCAGGGCGACTGCCTGTCGACCGTGAAGGACATCCTGTCGCGCAGCAGCCGCGAGCGCGGGTACGACGCCGCCGCCATCCTCACGCGCATCTCCAACGCGAAGAACGCGTTCCTGTCGCCGGCGGAGCTCCGCGACCAGGTCGAGCTCGCCGCGGTCGAGGACGAGTACGACAGCATCACGGCGAGCGTGTACCCGCGCTACCAGGCCGCCCTGCGGGGCTTCCGGGCCTTCGATTTCGACGACCTCGTGTGCGAGGTCGCGCGCATCTTCCGCGAGAAGCCCGACGTGCTCGAGAAGTACCGTGCACAATACAGGTTCTTGTTGGTCGACGAGTACCAGGACACGAACGGCGCGCAGCTCGCCCTCCTGCGGCTGCTCGCCGGCGATCACCAGAACATCTGCGTCGTGGGCGACGACGACCAGTCCATCTACGCGTGGCGCGGCGCCAACGTGCGCAACATCCTCGACTTCGAGGAGCAGTTCCCCGGCGCCGTGGTGGTGAAGCTCGAGCAGAACTACCGCTCGCGCGCGCCCGTGCTCGACGTGGCCAACGCCGTCATCTCGAAGCGCGCCGACGTGAAGCACAAGAAGGTGCTGTTCACCGAGAAGACCGGCGGACCCATCGTAGGGCTCGCCACCGCGCCCAGCCCCGAGGCCGAGGCGGCGTACGTGGGGCGCGAGCTCGTGCGGCTCACGAAAGAGGCGGGCGTGCGCCCGAAGGACACCGCGGTGCTCTACCGCTCCAACGGCCAGGCGAAGCTCATCGAGGAGGCCCTCCGCGAGCGCGGCGTGCCCTACCGCATGGTGGGCGGCCAGCAGTTCTTCGAGCGCAAGGAGGTAAAAGACCTGCTCGCCTATCTGAAGGTCACGCTGAACCGCTCCGACGAGATCAGCCTCCGGCGCGTGCTCAACTACCCTCCTCGCGGCATCGGCGAGACCAGCGTCGAGCGCCTCGGGCTCCACGCCGTCGCGAAGGGGTGGACGCTCTGGCAGGCGATCGAGCGCGTCGACGCCCTCGACGGCGTGCCCTCGGCGGCGCGCGAAGGGTGCAAGAAGCTCGAGCGGGCCGTGGGCCAGCTGCGCAAACGCCTCGTCGTCGACCGCGCCCCCGCGAGCGTCGCGGGCCGAGAGCTCTGCGAGGCCGTGGGCATCTACGCGGATCTCGACGCCTCCTCCACGTCGCCTCAGGTCGCCGCGCGGCGCAAGGGCAACCTGGAGTCGATCCTGCGCACGTTCGAGAAGCGCGAGGTGCGCGTGCGCGAGAAGGGCGACGACGAGACCGCGGAGCGGGAGCTCATGGCGTTCCTCCAGGCGCTCACGCTGAACCTCTCCGACGACGAGGAGGACACGAGCGACCGCGTCACGCTCTCCACCCTGCACGGGTCGAAGGGCCTCGAGTTCGACCACGTGTTCCTGATCGGCGTCGAGGAGGGGTTCCTCCCGCACACGCGCACGCTGGAGGCGCGCGCCACCGACGCGAGCCAGCAAGACATCGAGGAGGAGCGGCGCCTCTTCTACGTGGGCATCACCCGCGCCCGCGAGAAGCTCGTGCTCTCGAAGTGCAAGACGCGGGCGATGCGAGGGAAGCCCACCCCGCGCACGCCGAGCCGCTTCCTCTCGGACATCCCGGCCGAGCTGCTCGAGACGTTCGACGTGAAGGAGGACACCGCCGCCAGCCTCGCGAAGATGGGCGAGCACGGCGACAACCTGCTCGCGATGCTCGAGGGCCTCGGGGGCTAGCAGCCCGTTGATAAACGGACCGAGCCTGCGCGTCGTCCGCGCGGCATCGG
>DAORJJ010000241.1:0-5503 GCA_035439005.1 Polyangiaceae bacterium
GGCCGACGCGGCCGACGCCCCCGGCCCCGACGCGGCCGACGCGGCGCCGGAGGCCTCCACCGCGCTCGTCGTGCGCGACGCCGCGGCCGACGCGCGGGCGAAGGCGCCGAAGGTCGACAAGCGCGAGCACCGCAAGGGCATGCCGGTCCGCGACAACCTGCTCGAGTGACGCCCACGCCGCGCGGCCTCGGCTGGCGGTCCGCGCGTGACACGTGACACGTGCGCGGGGGGTGCTATCGCTCACGCATCATGCGCGCGCCCCGTCGAACCGCCCTCGTCGTCCTCGGGACGCTCGCTCTCGCCACCACCGCGTGCAGCGCCGAGCTCGCCACGACGGCCTCCGACGAGGCGCCCGCGTACGGCGGGGAGGCGGCCGAGGAGGCCGCGAGCGAGGGCGCCCTCACCGCGACCCACGCGGTCGAGGGCTACACCCCCATCGAGCCCGCCGGCCGGCGGCTCGCGCGGGCCTCACGCACCCTCGCGCCCGCCGACGTCGAGCTGCCCGCGGGCGCCACCCTCACGGCGCTCCGCGAGCTCCGCTACGACCGGGTCGACGCCGCGCTCGTGGTCGACGACGCCACCTCGCGCTCGTACGTCGTGCGCAGCGCGGACCTCGCGCCGCTCCCTGCTGGGGTGGTCCCCGACTACCTGAAGGCGCTCCGTGCGCGCGCGGGCGTGGCCCTGAAGAGCGTCGCCGCCGCGGCCGGCACCCCGCTCGACGTCGCGCTCACGGTCGACATGTGCCAGTCGTCCAAGCCGTGGGACAAGTCGCTGTTCGACTGGGTCGTCCGCGCGGGCGAGGCGCTCGGCCGGCCGCTCCCCGTCGGAGTGGCCATGACCGGCGGCTGGGCCAAGGCGCACGAGCCCGAGCTCGCGCAGCTGCTCGCGTGGAACAAGCAGTCGAAGCTCGACATCGTGTGGATCAACCACTCGTTCACGCACCCGCTGCACTGCAACGCGGCGCGCACGAGCTGCGCGTTCCTCACGGCCTCGTCGGTCGATCTGCGCGCCGAGGTCACGAAGAACGAGGAGCTCCTGCTGGGTCAAGGCCAGGTCCCGAGCGCGCTCTTCCGCTTCCCAGGGCTCGTCCACGACGCGACCCGCCGCGCCGAGGTCGCCGGGCTCGGCCTCTTCGCGCTCGACGCCGACGCGTGGCTCGCGAAGGGCGAGCGCGCGCACGACGGGGCGGTCATCCTCGTGCACGGCAACGGCAACGAGCCCGCGGGCATCCGCGCCTTCCTCTCGCTCGTCGACCGCGACGACTGGGCGGGCGGGCTCCGCGCCGGCCGGGTGGCCCTGGTCTCGCCGCTGCGCGGCGCGCTCCCGTCGGCGCGCTGACGGGCGTCAGCGCACCCGAATCGCGATCTTCCCGCGCGCCCGCCCGGTCTCGCTGTAGGCGTGCGCCCCCGCGATGTCGGCGAGCGAGAACGTCCGATCGAGCACCGCCTTGATGTGGCCCGCGTCGCACAGCGCCGCCAGCTTGGTCAGGTCCTCGCCGCTGCACTTGCGGATGACGGGCCGCGCCTTCACCCCGCGCGTCAGCATGCCGCACGCGATCATCGACGCGATCTTGCCGCCTGCGGCGACCACACCCAAGTTCGGGCCGAACTTCTTGGTGAGCGCCGGCAGATCGGAGTTGATCGACGCGAGCCTGCCGCCGCGCTTCAGCACCTTGAACGCGCGCTGTTTGGAGTCGCCGCCCATCGCCTCGAGCACCACGTCCTGCGGCGGGAGCACCTCGTCGAAGGCCTCCTTCGTGTAGTCGACGACGGTGTCGGCTCCGAGCGCTCGCACGAACTCCGCGTTGCGACCGCTGCACGTGGTCGACACGTGCGCGCCGAGGTGCTTGGCGAGCTGGATGGCGAAACACCCCACGCCGCCGGAGCCGGCCTCGATGAGCACGCTCTCTCCCGCCTGCAGGTCCGCCGCGTCGACCAGGCACGCCCACGCGGTGAGCCCCACGAGCGGGATCGAGGCGGCCTCCGCGTGCGTCATGCGGACAGGCTTCTTCGCCACCTCGTCGGCGCGAATGGCGATGAGCTCGGCGTACGTGCCCTGCCGCTTGTGGTGCGGCGAGCTCCACACCTCGTCGCCCACGGCGAACCCGGAGACCCGGCTGCCCACCTCGACGACGACGCCCGAGACGTCCATCCCGAGCCTCGCCGGCAGCGAGAGCCGCACCGCGCCCCGCTGGGAGCCCGCGCGAATCTTGCAGTCGATGGGGTTCACCGATGACGCGTGCACCTCGACCAGCACGTCGTCGGGGCCGCACGCGGGGTCGGGCACGTCGTCGACCACGAGCACCTCGGGGCCGCCGTAGCTGTGGATCCTGGCGGCCTTCATGGTGCCCTCTCGCGGGCTACTTCGCCACGCGGCGCACGCGTGTGCCGCTGCGATACCACACGTCGGTGGCTGTCACGTACATCGGGTCGGCGGCGCTCTCCGTGGGGCCGTGGCTGACGAGAGTGCACGTGTCCGTCGCGGCGATCTCGGAGAGCGCGCACCGCATGAGGCCCGTGGGGGTCCCGACGTAGAGGTGCGTGTCGCTGACGTTGATCGCGGTGCCGAGCGCCCCGAGCCCCTTCCACGTCGCGCACGGCAGCGGGCACGCCTCGACCTGACCGCCGCGAATCACCACGAGCGTGGGCGACGCGGCGCCGCCCGGCGTGACCGCGATGAACGAAGGATCCGAGGCCGGAACCGGGGCGGTCACGCCCGCCAAGGTGGCGGCCATCGGGGTGGCGAACGGCGCCTGCACGGGCCGGTACGTCACAGTCGCGCCCCCGAAATTCTCATGAAGGTAGCGCCCCGCGCGGGGCGTCCTGTCCGTGTTGCCGCCGGGGCCGGTGTAGAAGTAGTAGGCATAGCGCCCGCCGCCGACCAGCCCAGGGATCTCGCGCAGCATCACGCGCTCGGTCGTGCCGCCGACGTACGAAGATTCCAGCGCTGTCGGGGCGTTGCCCGTGCTGACGTAGGTGGCTGTCGTCGACCCCAGCGGCACGGCTCCGAGCCGGAAGCCCGACTGCACACCGGTCTTCGTCACGTAGTGGACCTTGTCTCCCGAGCCGAGGTGCCAGCTCCCGAGCGGCGACGCGGGCACGACCTGGGCCGTGGAGTCGGCGCACGCCGGCAGCGTGCACCGCATGAAGGAGGCAGTCCCCGTGCGGTAGACGAGCTTCGTGGCGTTGATGTCGAAGTCGCTCAGCCCGGGCGCGTCGATCACGGTCGTGGCGGGCACGACGGTGGCGCCGTCGGCCGCGTCGACCGTCGCGGCGTCGGCGGCGTCGGCGGCCCCGCTGTCGGCGACGTCGGCGGCCGCGTCGACCGGCGGGACCGGGGCGTCGGTGGCCGTGTCCGCGGTCGTGTCCGCGGCCGCGTCGGCCGGCGGCGCGGAGTCTCCGGCGTCAGGGCCCGGGGGCGGGGTAGTCGACGTGCCGGTGGGGCTTGGGGGCGAGGTGGTCGTCGCCGAAGGCGCGGCGTCGCTGGGGTCGGTCGGCGTCACGGTGGTGGTGCACGCGGCGAACGACGCGGAGCCGGCGAGCATCCCGAGCGCCAGCAGCAGACGAGGCTTCTTCATGGTCTCTCGTCATAGCACGCGGCGTCGCGCGTGGGCCACGCCCTCCGCGCGAGCCAGACCACATCTGCCCGCGCTCACCCTGCGGTTCGTCGGTGACGGTCGCCCGGGCCGTGCTAGAAAAAGGGCGAGCAGCTGGTTTGGGAGGAGTGGCCGAGTGGTCTAAGGCAGCGGTTTTGAAAACCGCCGACGGTGCAAGCTGTCCGAAGGTTCGAATCCTTTCTCCTCCGCCGAAATCATTCGCGAAACCGACGAAGCGCTGGTCCCGTGCTGCTTGATGGTGTCGCAGTCCCCCTCACTCCGCTCACCCGGCGCGGCGGAGCGCTGCGCCGATCACCACGAGAAAGAGGCCAGCGACGGCGGCGAACGCCGCCTGCGGTCCGTAGAGATCCCCGGCCTTGTTGGCCTGCGCGGTGCCCGCCGGATCGGCCGGATCGTAGAGCACGTCGAGCTCCTCCCCGACGTCGCAGCAGAAGGGGCTGTTCGACGAGGGTTCGAGGGGAGCGCGGACCAAGGCGCCCGTCGCGAGCCGCACCTCCGCGACCGGGATCCGCTGCGTGGTCGACTTGCCGCCCGTGTGGCCCGATCTCCGCTCGATCTCCACGACGCGCCCACGCCCGGTGGTCAGCGTCGCGAGCGTCGAGCGCTTCCAGAAGATGTGCGCGACGCTCCCGACGACCACGGCCGCCAGCACGAGCGCCAAGATCGTCAGGGTGCGCCGGTCCGCGGGCTTCGAACTCCCGCTCAACCGCGTCCTCGGGGCGCTCGATAGCTCTTCGTGTTCATCCCCGTGGTGTCTGCGAGCCTGGTCGATGTGTCAAGCGTGGGAGAGCGCGCCGCGCGCCGCCGCAAACTCCGGCGCACGGTGTGGGTGATTGTGTGTCGTGGCGGAGTTGAGTCGTGTTAGGGTGGCTGCATACACCCCTCAGCAAAGGAACGAACCCGCTTGAAGCAGAACGAACCCGTCTCGAAGATCATGTCCACCGGACTCAAGACCATCCAAATTGGCCAGAAGCTGAGCGACGCCCGGCGCATCCTGGCCGAGAAGCCCTTCGACCACGTGCCCGTCCTCGACGGCACCAAGCTCGTCGGAATGTTGAGCTCGACCGACCTCGTCAAGCTCACCTTCGACTGGGGAAACTCGGACGCGCGCTCCATCGACGCCGTGCTCGATCACCAGTTCACGGTCGCCGGCACCATGACGAAGGATCTCGTCACCATGAAGTCCACCGAGACCGTCCGCCAGGCAGCGCAGCTGCTCGTCCAGGCCTCGCACCACGCCGTGCCGGTCGTCGAGGGCGACGCCAAGCTCGTGGGCATCGTGACGAGCACCGACCTGATTCGCTATCTCCTCGATCAATACTGAGCCAAGCGCCGAGCCAGGCGCCTTCGTGGGCTATCGCGCCCTGCCGCCCCCCGCGCGCGCGGTCGACGCCGCGCGGTGCTCCGAGGGTGAGAGCCCTCTCCAGCGCTTGAAAGCGGTCGTGAACGTGCCTGGCTCGGAGTACCCGAGGAGATAGGCCACCTCACTCACCCGCAGCCGGTCCTGAGCGAGGTACGACAGGGCGAGCTGCTCGCGCGTGGTCTCCACGAGCTCGCGGAGCGAGGCGCGCTCCGTCGCCAGCCGGCGCTGGAGCGTCCGCGGGCTCAAGCTCATCGCGCGCGCGACGGCGCTGAGCGCAGGTACCCCCGTGGGCAGCAGCCGCGCGACGACCCGGCGGGCCTCCGCGCTGGCCGTGGGGGCGGGGGCCTCGCTCAGCAGCCGCTCGAGCTCGCGGCCGACGATCGGCGCCAGCCCGCGGTAGCGGTCGTCGCTCCGCGGGCGATCGAGATCCGCGGCGCGGAGCGAGAACCCGCTGGTGGGCGCGTGGAAGCGCGGGGTCACCGTGAGGACGCGCTCGTAGGCGCTCACGTCGTCGAGCGGCGGGC
>DAORJJ010000241.1:5540-9612 GCA_035439005.1 Polyangiaceae bacterium
GAGCCACACCGCCGATGCGGGGGCGCCGAGATCGCGCAGCCGGCGCACCATCCCCGCGATCCCGTAGTCGCGGACCTCCGGCGGGAACGGGCCGCCGTAGCGCACCTCGCCCGCTCCGTCCGCGCGGCGCGCGAAGGTGAGCGCGGTCGCGCCGAAGCTCACGATCCGAAACGCGCGGGCGAGCTCCGCGAGGCCGAGGCCCACGGTCGGAGCGCTCGCCGTCACGTAGTCGAGCACCCCGAGCTCACCGAACGCGAGCGCGTGGCCCGTGTGCAGCCCGAGCCCGGGTCGCCCCCACTGCGACTGTGCGGCCGGCCAGACGCGGTTCGTGAGCTCGAACGGGATGCGCGCGTCCGGATCGGCCAGCGCCGCGGCGTCGATCCCCGACTCGCGGCGGACACGCTCGGCGTCGAGCCCGAGGGCGGCGAAGCCCGCGAGGCAAGCGCGGAGCGCGGTGGACCAGAGCGTGGGCGCGGGCTCCACCGGCCAAGCTTCTCATGGCGAGTCCGCGCCCGCTACCGGGGCGCGTCGTGGGTCGCGAGGCCGATACCGTACTTCGCCCAGAGGGGCGGCATGATCTCCCGCATGGCGGCGGGCGTGGGAGGACCCCCGCGCGCCCCGAAGGCCTGCGCCGCCTCGGCGAACATCTGCTCGAACCCCGCGGGCGAGTACACGCAGAGGAAGCGCGCGGGCTCGCTCGAGCTCGCGTTCCTCCAGGTGAAGTCGATCCCCGGCGGCAGGTGCGCCAGGCCGCCCGCGGCCACGTGGCGCTCCTCGCCGCCCACGTCGAGGGTGAGCGCGCCCTCGAGCACGATGAACGAGGCCTCCTCGCGCGTGTGGTGGTGGGGCATCGGCGGGCCGGCGAAGCCGGGAGCGGCGCGGAACTCCAACACGGAGTACGCGCCCCCGTGGGAGGCCTCGAGCAGCAGTCGGATCGAGGTGGGGCCCGCGGTGACGGCGCGGGCGCCGCCGGCGGAGGTGAACGTGGCGGTGGGCGTGGCGTTCGATGAGTGGCTCATGTCCAGAGCGTCGCGCGCGCCCGCACCCGCGCGAATGAGGCGACGCGCCAACGTCTTGAGACTCCGCGCCACGCGCGAGCGCCGACCTACGGCCGCACGTAGATCGGGTTCGAGTAGATCCAGACGCGCTCCTCGTTCGCCAGCTTCTCGGCGTCGCGCCCGAGGTAGCGCTGGAGGTGCCTCGGCACGAGCCGCACCTCGACGCGGTAGGCGCCCGGGGCGTCGACGTTGACGCGCATGGACTCGGTCGCGTCCTTCACCGTGTCCCAGCCGCCCTCCCGCGCCCGCAAGAGCCGGAGCGTGAGCCGCGGCGCGAGGACGGTGGGGTCGAGCTCGGCCAGCGAGGGCATCGTCGCCACGAGCTCCACTGCCCCCTTCGCCAGCGTCGCCTCGTCACCCATCTCGCGCGTCGTGCCCGCCTCGAGGGCGTGGAAGTCGAACCCGACCGGATACCCGAGGTACTCGTAGGCTCCCCAGAGTCGCCCGCTCCGCAGCGCCTCCTTGAGCTCCACGTCGGTATAGCTCCCGTCGGCGGCGGGCCGGATCAAGAGGTGATTCGAGAACCAGCCCATCATTCGTCGATAGCTGTCGATGCGCTCCCCATCGGAGAGCAGGGCAGGGAAGGTGTTGCGGTGGTAGTCGGACCCCATCACGGTGACGCGACGGACGCCGCGCGCGAGCACGCTCCCCCAGGTGTCGAGGTACCTCGGGTCCTCGCGCACGATGGGGAGAATGAACAGATCCGGGTGGGGCAGGTCGTCGCGCCCGCCGCCGAGCCGGAAGATCATCTCGATCGCGATGTCCGGATTCCGCATCAGGTTCGCGTGCACGTTGTACATCTCGAAGCCGTCGATCGGCAGCGTCGCGAGCTGGTCCGCTGTCCAGTTCTCGGTGTGCTGGAGCAGCGACACGGCGCCCTTCGCCTTCTGCGCGAGCACGGCCTCCGCGGTCTTGTCGCCGTAGACCCGGCCGCGCTCGGCCCTGTCCGGAGAGACGTGCCCCTCGAGGCCCACGGGCATGGTGCCGCCCTCGGTCCCCGCCAGGAGCAGCACCGGCCTTCTTCCCCCCTCGCAGCCTGCCCAGTTGGCGACGGGCGCGCCTCCTCGCGTGATGAGCCGATCACCCCGCTCCGCGCGGTAGAGCAGCGCCTCCGGGAACTCGGTGTCGGCGAAGAGCGTGGGGTGGTCGGTGAGCATCACGAAGTCGTGCCGCGAGGTGCAGAGCGCCTTGCGGAAGTCGTCGAGGCACACGGTGTTGAGCGCGCCGGCGTCGTCGCGGGGCTGCCCGTCGCACGCGTCGTGCGAGTGCACCGAGTGCGCGTGGATGTTGCCTCGGAGATTCCGGAGGCCGCGGGGCCCCTCCGCGATCGGCGCGAGGACCTTCCCAGGCGCCCAGCCGGCCGGGCCCGCGTCCGCGTCCGCGTCCGGCGCGTCCGAAAGGGGCGGCTCGGCGCTCTTCGAGCAGCCGCCGCTCGCCGCGATCCACGCCGCGGCGAGGGCGACGAGCCACCCGAGAGAGGCGCTGCGCCCCAGCGGGACCTTGCGGGGGACGTGGCTCGCGGCTCGGCTCATGACGGCGACTCCTGCTCCCGGCACACGCCGGCCCCTCCAGCCTATCGCGGCGCGAACAAGGAGGCCCGGATTGGCGTGAGGCGCGCGCGCGGCGGAGGGCTCGCCGACTACCCGCGCGGCCGCCTCACGCGTGTGCGCGGTCGCGCGCCGCGCCCGAGCTCCCTCCCCGCGTCCGCCGCGCTCGCGCGCCGCACCTCGGCGACCGTGCTCCCACTCCAGCGCCGGAACGCGCGCGTGAACGCCGCGATCTCCGAGAATCCGAGCCTCCACGCGATCTCCACCGTCGGCAGCCCCTCGCGGACCCACGCGAGCGCGCGCTCGCGGCGGTGCCGATCGAGCAGCTCCTTGAAGGTGACGCCCTCGGCCTGGAGCTTCCTTTGGAGCGCCTTCTCCGACATCTCGAGCGCCTGCGCCACCCGGTCACGGAGCGCGCCGCCGTCGAGGTCTCCGAGCTCCCCGAGGGTCGCGAGGACGCGGGCCGAGATCGCCGGCGGCCCGCTGGCGGTGCCCAGGCCCTCGAGCCAGCGCTCCGCCGCGGAGCGCAGCACCGCGCCGAGGTACGGGTCGCCCGGTCGGATGGGCGCGCTCGCGGCGGCGCTGTCGATCTCGAACGATGTGCACGGGGCGTTGAAGCGCACGCGCGGGCCGAGGACTCGGCGCACCTCGTCCAGGTAGGGCGGCGGCGGGAGCGCGAGCTCGAACGACGCGCTCTCGGCCAGCGGCCCGAGCGTGGCCGTCAGCGCGAGCCGCGCGAGCACGAGGTAGTGCTCATGGAGGAAGGGGACCGGCGGCGCGTCCGCCAGCGGGAGATAGCGCGCCCGGAAGCGGTCGCCGACGTCGTCGAGCCGGATGCGATCGGCGGTGCACACGAGCGACGCGTAGCGAGCCCAGTCGGCCATGGCGTCCCGAAACGTCGGCGTCGTACCGGCGATCCGCGCCACCACGTGCTGCCGCTCCGGCGGGAGCGTCTCTGCGACGTGGAGGCCGAGGGCGGGATCCTCGAGCTCCCGGACCGCGAGGCGCGTGAGCGCGGCGAAGGCGGCGAGCGGCCACCGCGCGTCGGGATCGCGAAAGGTGGGGAGCCTCGCGCCGACCTCGCGCTCGAGGTCCGCGGCCGAGAGCCCGCGGGCCATGAGGCGCTCCGCGAGCTCGCGGATGAGCACGGACGACGTGGTGTGCATTCCGCCATGGTACCCGGAGCCCGCGCGCTGGGATCGCACGGCCGGCTCGTCCGGCGCCGCGCATGCCCTGGCTGCATGTGCACTGCTCGGCGCGCGCGTGTGCACCACACTGCCCACCGCGCGCGAACTGGGCCGCATTTCGAGCCGGCACGCGCCTTGCGAAGTCACGCCGCATGCGCACCTCCGCCTCGCTCGCCGCGTTCACGATGCTCGTCGCGCTCGCCTCGCCCGCCCTCGCAGAGGAGATCCCCGCCAAGCGCGAACGGGACGCAGCGCCCGTCGACGGGGGACTCCCCGCGCT
>DAORJJ010000242.1:0-9567 GCA_035439005.1 Polyangiaceae bacterium
AGGCCGGTCGCCCCCCGTCGCCCGCCGCCTGGCAGGGCGCGCTGACCAGCGCGGCGAGCGCCACGCCGGCGAGGAGCACAGGGGTACGCAAGAGCCGGGAGCTAAACATCGCTGCTGCCTTCCTCGGAGGCGGCCTCGGCGGGCGCCGGGGGGGTGGTCTCGGCGGGCGCCGGCGTGGCCTTGGAGGCGACCTCGTCGGGCGCCGGGGCGGGAGGGGCGGCGGGATCCTCGAGCGGGCCCTCCGCTCCCGCGGCCGCGAGGGGGCCGCCGCACGACTTGCAGAACCGCGCGTCCGGCTCGTTGGAGGCCTCGCAGGCCGGGCAGGCGACGCGGCTCGTCGTGATCGAGGCCGGGGCCGCGTCGTCCCTCGCGAGGGCCTCGTCCTTGGCCTGGTCGACCCGCCCGGGCGCGCGGAACGGATCCCCGGTGAGGCCTATCTTCGCGAAATGTTTGGTGACGAGCCGCTCGGCCTCGGGGAGGTGGGGCTCGAGCGAGTCGTCCATCTCGCGCATGAGGGTCTTGATCTCCTCGCGAAACGTGCTCGCCAGCGAGGCGTAGTCGCGCGCGTCGATCTTGCCGACGGCGTGCTCGCTCTCGAGGTCCTTCAGGGCGCGGAGCAGCATGCGCTTTCGGTCGGCGAGCGCGTCGATCGGCGACGCCATCGACGCGTGCTCGAGGTCCTCCGAGAGCGGCGCGTCGCCCGTGAGCGTGCGCAAGCTGCCCCAGAAGAGCGCGATGGTGCCGAGCAGCGTGCCCGCCGCGAGCACGAGGATCGCCGGCCCCAGGCTGAGCGCCAGACCCACCACGCTCGCCGCGAACACGGTCGTGAGCGGGATGGCGATCGCGGCCCCGACGGCCAGCTTGCGCTCCTCGACCGCGGCGCGCGCGGCGGCCTCCTCGGCGATCGCCGCCTGCGCGAGGTGCTCCTTGGAGGGCTTCGGCGCCTTCTTTCGCTTCGGCGCGCGGTCGCCAGCGCTCGCCGGCTTCTCAGGCGTCTCAGGCGTCATCGAGACCTCGGAGCTCCTCGTCGAGGCGCGCGTCGTAGCTGTCGTTCTTCGGGCTCTTCGCGTCGGCCTTCACCGCGTTCGCGGCGACGGGCGCGCCTAGCTGGTGCTGGTCGGGCGTGCGCCACCGCCGGAGCATGAACCCGAGGCCGACCGCGCCGCCGCCGATGACCGCCAGCGGGGCGAGGTAGATGGCCCGCATCGCGCCGGTGTTCGGCGGGATGGCGAGCGACTCGCTGCCGTACTCGGCCGCGTACTCGGCGACGATCTGGTCCTTCGTCGCGCCCGCCGCGAGCTTCTCGCGGAGCCGCGCGCGGGTCTCGTCGGCCTCGCCGCAGCCGCAGGTGGAGAGCAGATCGCGCGCGCAGGTGCCGCACATGCAGCGGAGCGCGCCGAAGACCTCCTTCTCCTTCTCGTTCTCTATTTTTACCGTGCCCGAGTGGAGGCTCGACGAGGTGCCCTGCGCGAACGCGGGCGCCGGCATCAGGGCGAGCACGATGCCGAGCACGATGCTCGCGGTGACGGCGGCGGTGCCCCGCGCGACGCGCCACACCCGCGACTCCTCCTCGCGGAACTCCGGGAACATGCAGACCACGCTGCCCGCGATGAGGATGAGGCACCCGAGCCAGATGAAGCTCACCAGCGGGTTCACGTGGATCTGCAGGGACGCGAGCTTGGTCTGGGGGTTGATGGTGCCGACCACCACGTAGAGATCGCTGCGCACCTGGTGGAGCATCGCCACCTCGGTCGTCGGCGACTCGGGCATCTTCTTGTAGATGAACTTCGCGGGGTGGAGGACGCCGAGCTCCTTGCCCTTCTCGGTCACGCGTATGTCCGCGAAAACCATGCGCTTTTCGGTGTCGACCTCCATGCGCGGGCCCCGGTACTCCAGCGTGAGGTGCTCCACCTGGACGGTCTGCCCTGGCGAGAGCGAGGTCTCCTTGTCGAGCGTCCACGACTTGCCGGTGAAGCCGAAGAACATGAGCACGATGCCGAGGTGCACGATGTAGCCGCCGTACCGCCGCCGCGAGGTCGGGGGCAGGGTGAGCATCGTGTAGATGAACCCGGGCAGCAGCCCGAAGTAGTAGAGGACGCGCGGCGTGCTCTCGGTGCCGGCGCGCGAGCGCGACAGGAAGAGCCACGCGAACTCTTGCACGATGACGGCCGTGTTGAAGACGCAGAGCGACAGGCCGAGCACGGGCGTCACCGCGTTGAACGCGGCGAGCGACTTGCCGAGGAGGCCGGCGTAGATCGGCTCGGACCACACGACGGCCGGGTACCCGAGCGACCGCCCGAACACGAGGTGGAGCACGACGTAGACGCCGGTGACCGCCACGGGCCGGAGGAAGTTCTTGATGAGCAGCTCGCGGCTGGTCTTCTTCCAGCCGAACAGCGTGCCGATGCCCATCAAGAAGAAGATGAGCAGGCCGAGCGGCTGCACCCACGCGTTGTAGTAGGGCGGGCCGACGGTGACCTTCTCGTTCCAGAGGGCCTCGCTCACCATGGGGAACGTGGTGGCGGCGAGCACGAACAACAAGAAGCCGAGCAGGCCCCAGTTGTTCAGCATGAAGGTGAACTCGCGCGACCACAGCGACTCCATGCGCGGCCGCGTGGAGATGAGCTTGAGCCGCAGGGTCATGCGGCGGTACACGAGCTCGAGCGCGGCGTACACGGCGCCGCCCGCGAGCAGCGAGAAGACCCCCACCTTGATGAGCGTGCGCTTGGCGTTGTAGGCGGAGAGCGCCTCGGGGCCCATCACGTCGCCGGGGACGACGGTCATCGCGGGCCCGCCCACCTTGGAGGCCACGAAATACGCGCCCGCCAGGAGGAGGAGGACGAGCCACCCGGTGAGCATCGCCGCGTACCGGAGCGTGGGGCTCGGCGTGAGGTTGCGGAGCTCGGGCCAGCGGAAGAGCACGAGCGTGAAGCAGAACGCGGCCACGAGGACCAAGAACCACACGAAGTACGTGCCGATCGACGACTGGGCGAACGAGTGCACGCTGGCGATGGCGCCCGACCGCGTGAGGAACGTGCCGAAAATAGTCATGAAGAACGTGAGGCAGATGAGCACCACGTTCCACACCTTCAGCAGGCCGCGGCGCTCCTGGATCATCACGGAGTGGACGAAGGCGCTGATGGTGAGGAAGGGCATGAACGCCGCGTTCTCGACCGGATCCCACGCCCAGTAGCCGCCCCAGCCGAGCTCCTCGTAGGCCCACAGCATGCCGAGGGTGTTGCCGATGCCGAGGAAGAGCCAGGCGAAGAGCGTGTACTTGCGGCAGGCCTTGATCCACTCGTCGCCGAGGCGCCCGGTGACGAGCGCCGCGACCGCGAACGCGAACGGGATCGTGCACCCCACGAAGCCGACGTAGAGGCTCGGCGGGTGGATGATCATGTAGAAATTCTGGAGCAGCGGGTTCAAGCCCTCGCCGTCCATGCGGGCGCCGGCGACGCTCGTGGAGAAGGGGTTCGCCGCGAACGCCATGAGCACGCAGAAGAAGATGACGACGCCCATCAGCGTCGCGATGATCGTGGGCTGCAGCTCGAGGTGCTTCTTTCCGAGGGTAAAGACGCACGCGCCGATGTAGAGGCTGAGGAGAAACAGCCACCACAAGAGCGAGCCGTCTTGCCCACCCCAGAGCGCCGTCAGCAGGAAGATCGTGGGCATGCCGCGGTCGGAGTAGTGCGCGACGTAGCGCATCCGAAAGTCATGGCTCACGAACGCGTACGCGAGGCAGAGCACCGTGACGGCGATGATGGCCACCGTGCCGTAGGCGCCGAACCGCGCCGACTGGAGGGCCCGCACGCCGCGCTTCTCGGCGGCGAACACGTGGGCCGACACGGCGACCGCGAACGTGTAGCTCGCGGCGATCATGATGATGAGCAGCAGCGAGCTGCCAAAGAGCGGAAACGATTGCCACATGTTGACCTCGGGGATCCCCCGCCCGTCGGGCGCGCCCGCGCCAGCGTGCGAGGGCGACCCCGTCTCGCTCTTGTGGGGCGAGAGACCGTCGGGCGCCACCCCTGCGAGGTGGGGTCCGAAGGGGTCGGAGCGGCGCGCCGGGCGTGCCGCCCCGGAGGGCGAGGGATCGCCGGGCACTCTAGCGCGGAGAGGGCACGAACACCGCATCTCCGTGTGATCTCGGGCGCCTCGGCGCGCCCACGCCCGGCCACGCGCCCGCACACGGCAGAGCTGGACCTCGCGTGACGCAGACCTCGGGGCCCGCTCCCGTCCCACGACCGACCCTCTCCACCCACGCGGCGCTCCTCGTCGTGCAGGTGGCGTTCGCCTCCCAGGCGGTCGAGGCCAAGGTGCTCATGCTCCCGCGTGCGGCCGGCGGCGAGGGCCTCCCCGCGTTCGCCCTGGCGATGGCGCGCATGCTCGTAGGAGCGGTCTTTTTCCAAGGATATTGGGCACTTACGAGGCGGGACGAGGCGCCCCCTCGCCTCACCGCGCGGGACCACGCGGCGCTCTTCGGCCTGAGCCTCCTCGGCATCACCCTGAACCAGGCGCTGTTCCTCCTCGGGCTCGGGCGCACGAGCCCGTTCGCCGCCGCGCTGCTCAGCGCCACCATCCCCGTGTGCACGGCTGGGCTCTCCGCGGCGCTCGGGCTCGAGCGCCTCCGCGCGCGCACGGTCTTCGGCCTGGGCGTGGCCATCGCCGGGGTGCTGGTGCTCACGGGTCTCCGCACGATCGACCACGGCGCGGCCCTGGTCGCGCTGAACTCGCTCCTCTACGCGAGCTACCTCGTGCTCGGCCGGAGCACGATCGTGCGCCTCGGCGCGCTCCGCGTGGTCACGTGGGTCTTTACCTACGGGGCGCTCACGTTCGCGCCCTTCGCCCTCCGAGGGCTGCTCGAGGCGGCGCCGGAGCTCACGCCGCGCGGCGGCCTGCTCCTCGCGTACATCCTCGTGATGCCCACGATCGTGGCCTATCTGCTGAACGCGTGGGCGCTCGGCCGCTCCACGCCCACGCTGGTCACGGTGTACATTTACCTGCAGCCGCTGCTCGCCGGGCTCCTCGCGTACGTGCAGCTCGGGCAGGCGCTCTCGTCGCGCATGGGGACCGCGGGCGTGCTCGTGCTCGTCGGCGTGACCATCGTGGCGACCCGCCGCGCGGAGCCCCTCGGCTGAATCCGCGGACATGATCTTCGATCAAGCCCGCTGATTTGGACTGACTCGTCATCGGAGGACTCCGTCCTCCGCCCTACGGGAAAAGCGCGGAGCCCGCTGGGGCCCCACCTCCTGGTTTTGGGTCCCGGCCCAAAACGCGCGTCCAGGCTAGCGCCGGGCTAGCGCCGCGTCCCACGTCGTGGCGATCAGGGGTAGCCTCACGGCATGGACGCAAAAGCACGAGAGCTCCTCGAGACGCTGAAGGCGGCGGGCATCACCAAGGTGAAGGTGGGCGGCTTCGACATCGACGGCGTGCTGCGTGGCAAATACATGTCGCTCGACAAATTCCAGAGCGCGCTGAAGGGCGGCTTCGGCTTCTGCGACGTCATCTTCGGGTGGGACCTCCACGACGTCCTCTACGACAACGCCAAGGTCACCGGCTGGGACTCGGGCTACCCCGACACCCACGCGGTGCTCGACCTCGACACCTTCCGCGTGCTGCCCGACGAGCCCGGCACCGCCGCGATGCTCGTCGACTTCGTCACGGCCACCGGGGAGGCCCACCCCGCGTGCCCGCGCGGCCTGCTGAAGAAGGTCCTCGCCCGCGCCAAGGCCATGGGCTTCCGCGCCACGTTCGCGAGCGAGCTCGAGTTCTACGTCTTCAAAGAGACCCCCGAGTCCATCCGCGACAAGGGCTACCGCGGGCTCACGCCGCTCTCCCCGGGCATGTTCGGGTACTCGTGGCTGCGCACGGGCGAGAACAAGGCGTTCTGCGAGGCGCTGTGGGAAGGGGCGCTCGCCTTCGACATCCCGCTCGAGGCGCTCCACACCGAGACCGGGCCGGGCGTGTACGAGGTGGCCATCCGCTACGACGAGGCCCTCCGCATGGCGGACAAGGCGGCGCTCTTCAAGACCCTCGCGAAGGAGATCGGCTTCCGGCACGGGGCGATGCCCACGTTCATGGCCAAGTGGAACCCGAACCTCCCCGGCTCGAGCGGGCACCTGCACCAGTCGCTCTGGGGCAAGGCCCCGGGCTCCGACGAAGAGGTCAACCTCTTTTACCAAGAGGGCGCGCCCGCGGAGCTCAGCGCGCTCGGCGGGAGCTACCTCGCCGGGCAGCTCGCGCTCATGCCGGAGCTCACGGCGCTGCTCTCGCCCACGGTCAACTCGTACAAGCGCTACGTGCCCGGGGTGTGGGCGCCGCTCACGGCGACGTGGGGCGTGGAGAACCGCACCTGCGCGCTCCGCGCGATCGCCGGTGGGCCCTCGGGCACGCGCCTCGAGCACCGCCAGCCGGCGGCCGATCTGAACCCGTACATCGCGCTCGCCACGGCGCTCGCCGCGGGGCTCTGGGGCATCGAGCAGAAGCTCACGCCGCCGCCGCCGAGCCGGGGCGACGCGTCGGCCACGACCGACCCGAAGCTCACCTTGCCGCGCACCCTCCGCGAGGCCAACGCGCGCCTCGCCGACAGCGAGGTCGCGCGCACGCTGCTGGGCGAGGGCTTCGTGCAGCACTACGTGGCCACCCGCGACTGGGAGGCGCGTCAGTACGAGCGCGCCGTGACCGACTGGGAGCTCGCCCGCTACTTCGAGGCCATCTGAGTGGCGGCGACCAAGCGCCCCGCGCTCGCCGCGGCCAAGAGCGTGGCGACCGACGTCGCCAAGCGGCTCAGCGAGGGCGTCAAGAACATCGCCAAGGCCTCGGGCGCCCGCGCCTCACGCGCCTCACGCGCCTCACGCACTCGCCTCGACGTCGACGAGCGCCGCGCCCAGCTCCTCGCCGTGGGCATGGAGGTGTTCGGCGCCCAGGACTACGACGCGGTGTCGATCGACGAGATCGCGCGCCGCCTCGGCATCTCGAAGGGGCTGCTCTACCACTACTTTCCCACGAAGAAGGACTTCTTCGCGGCCAGCGTCGAGGCCGCCGCCGAGCAGCTCCTCGAGCGCACCCAGATCGACGAGCGCCTGCCGCCGCCCGAGCGCCTCCGCCAGGGGCTCACCGCGTACCTGCGCTTCGTCGAGGGCTACCGCGCCACGTTCGTCGCCCTCATGCGCGGGCGCAGCGGCGGGAGCATCGCGAAGATCCTCGAGCGCACGCGGCAGCGCCTGCTCGACCGCATCGTCTCGAGCCTGCCGTTCCCGGAGGAGCAGCGCTCCGACCCGCGCGTGGTGCTCGCGCTCCGCGGGTGGATAGGCTTCGTGGAGGCCCTCAGCCTCGAGTGGGCCGCCCGCGAGCCCGACACGGTCTCGCTCGAGGAGCCCTTGTCGCTCGCCATGGAGACCTTCGTCACCTGCATGGCCTGCGTGGCGCGCGGCTGGCAGCTGCCGGTCGACGCCGAGGCGCTGCGCCGCACCCTCCTCGGGCTCGATCCGCCGCGCGTGTGAGGCTCCGCCGCGGCTCTATTGACTTTCGTTCAACAGAGACCACAATGGGGGAATCGCGCCGCGCGCGGCGCCCGCGCCACCCCGCGCTCCGAGGCCCCCATGACCACCGCCGCCCACCTCGCGCCCACGCCGCTCGCCAGCCCCTCCCACGCGAGCCGCGCCCCCGCGAGCCGCGAGCCGCGCCCCATCCCGGTGCGCCGCATGACCTTCGACTTCTCGAACGAGCGGCCGTACTGGGTGCTCGGCGAGCCCTCGCTCACGCACCTGCTGCACGCCCTCTCGGCCGCCTTCCCGGAGGGCGAGCGCTCGTTCATGGAGTCGGTGGCGCACTACCGAAAGCAGATCACCGACCCCACGCTCAAGAAGGAGGTCGCGCGCTTCCTCGCCCAGGAGGCGACGCACGCGAAGGCCCACGAGGAGCTGAACGCGTGGGTGCGGGCGCAGGGCTTCGACAACGAGCCCTTGCTGGCGAGCGTGAAGGCGCGCATCGACCTCGCGCGCCAGCACCTCCCGCCCATCATGCGCCTCGCCGGGACCTGCGCGCTCGAGCACTTCACGGCGATCATGGCCGAGCAGCTCTTGAGCGAGCCGGAGATGCTCGCGCAGTTCGACCCCAAGATGGCCGAGCTCTGGCTCTGGCACGCGATCGAGGAGACCGAGCACAAGGCGGTCGCCTTCGACGTCTACGAGCACGTCGGCGGCACGTACCCGCGCCGCGTGCTCGCGATGGTGATCGTCACCGTGCGGTTTCTCACGCAGGTCGCGTGGATGAAGCGGCAGCTCATGAAAGACGATCCGAACGTGCGCGCGGCGAAGGGCCTCGAGGGGCTCCGCGTGCGGCTCCAGAGCACCTGGACGCTCTGGGGCAACCCAGGCTGGTTCCGCAAGCTCGTGCCCGCGTACCTCGACTACTACCGCCCCGGCTTCCACCCGTGGGACCGCGACACCACCGAAGCGCTGGCCCGCGCGCGCGCGAAGCTCGGCTTCGACCCCGAGGGCCGCGAGGCGGTCGACGACGGCGCGTCCGCGGCCTCGTAGTACTCTCGCGACCGCCACCGACCGCCACCGATCCTAGCCCTAGCGGAGCAAGCATGAAGACACTCGAGGACAAGGTCGTCGTCATCACCGGCGCGGGCTCCGGGATCGGCCGCGCGCTCGCGATCGGCGCGGCGCGCCGGGGCGCCTCGCTCGCGCTCTCCGACTGGAACGCCGAGGGCCTCGACGAGACCCTGGCGCTCACCGGCGCCTCGCCGCGCCGCGCGCTGGCGCGCAAGGTCGACGTGCGCAGCGACGACGAGGTCCTCGCGTTCGCGGCCGACGTCGAGCGCGAGCTCGGCGGCGCGCACGTGGTCGTGAACAACGCGGGCGTGTCGCTCTCCGACTCGGTCGGCACCATGAAGCGCGACGACTTCGCGTGGCTCATGGACATCAACTTCTGGGGCGTCGTGCGCGGCACCGAGGCGTTCCTCCCGCAGCTCCAGCGGCGCGACGAGGGGCACGTCGTCAACGTCTCGAGCGTCTTCGGGCTCATCGGCGTGCCCCGTCAGTCGGCCTACAACGCGAGCAAATTCGCGGTGCGCGGCTTCAGCGAGGCGATGGCCCAGGAGCTCCAGGGCACGCGCGTGCGCGTGTCGGTCGTGTGCCCGGGCGGCGTGAAGACCGGCATCGTCGCCAACGGCCGGCACTACCAGGACGTCCACGGGCGCCCCTCCGACACGACGTCGATGGCCGCGACGTTCGAGCGCCTCGCGGGCACCACGCCCGAGAAGGCCGCGGAGACCATCTGGCGAGGCGTGCTTGCCAACGAGCCGCGCATCCTGGTCGGCCCCGACGCGCACCTCATCGAGGCCATGGTGAGGCTCTTGCCGCGCCACTACCCGCGCGTGATGGCCCGCGTCCTCGCCCTCGCGGAGCGCGCCCGAGGCGTGCGCTGACGGGCGCGGGCCGGCGGCACGTTTTCGCCCCACCGCGCTCGCGCGCGTGGCATCCTTGCTCGCGAGGATGGGGGCAGGGTTGCGCGCTGGTGTGTTCGAGCCCGACGGTCGGGTGCAGGCGTCGCTCGTCG
>DAORJJ010000243.1:0-8866 GCA_035439005.1 Polyangiaceae bacterium
CGCCCGGCTCCTCCGCGGGGGCTCGGCGCACGCCGAGGGCCCGCCGCCCGCGCCGCCCGGCGCGGGGCCGAGCCTCCCGCAGGTCATCGACGGGGTGAAGTGGGACAAGGCCCCGTGCCGGTTCTGCGGCACCGGCTGCCACGTGCAGGTGGGGGTCAAGGGCGGCCGGGTCGTGCAGATTCAGGGCGACGCCCGCGCCGACGTGAACAAGGGCCTCCTCTGCGTGAAGGGGTATCACGTGGGCCTCGCGCTCTATGGCCAAGATCGCCTGCGCACGCCGCTCTTGCGCAAGAATGGCAAGCTCGAGCCCATCACCTGGGACCAGGCGATCGAGATCATCGCGAAGCGCGCGCAGAAGAACCCCGCGGGGTTCGCCATCTACGGCAGCGGACAGTGGACCATCCCCGAGGGGTACGCCGCCGCGAAGCTCATCAAGGCGGGGCTCGGCCACAACCAGCTCGAGGCGAACGCGCGGCTGTGCATGTCGTCGGCCGTCACGGGCTTCCTCGCCGCGTACGGAGTCGACGAGCCCGCCGGCTGCTACGAGGACCTCGACAAATGCGACGTGCTCATCACGTGGGGCAACAACCCCGCCGAGATGCACCCGGTGCTGTTCTCGCGCTTCATCGACCGGCGAAACCGGGGCGAGCGGGTCACCTTCATCGACATGGCGACGCGCCGCACGCGCTCGAGCCAGTTCGCCGACAAGTCGATCCGCTTTCGGCCGCAGACCGACCTGGCGCTCGCGAACGGCATCGCGCACCTCCTGCTCGAGAAGGGCACCTACGACAAGGAGTTCGTCGAGCGGCACTGCGCGTTCCGCGCGCCCGACGACGCAAAGACCCTGCTCGGGAAGGCCATCACGCTCGACGACTACAAGCGACAGATGGCGGAGTACACGCCCGAGAAGGTGGAGGCGATCACGGGTGTAAGCGCGGCCGACGTGCGGTATCTGGCCGACCTCTTCGGGCGGCGGGACCTGCGCATCACGAGCCTCTGGTGCATGGGCATGAACCAGCACACGCGCGGCACGGCGATCAACACGCTGGTGCACGGCGTCCACCTCCTGAGTGGGCACTTCGGCAAGCCGGGCGACGCGCCGACGAGCCTCACCGGCCAGCCCTCGGCCTGCGGCACGGTGCGCGAGGTGGGCACGCTCTGCCACCTCTTGCCGGGCGGCATGAACGTCACGAAGCCCGAGGACCGCAAGGAGGCCGAGCACCACTGGAACCTGCCCGAGGGGCGGATAGCGGCGAAGCCCGGCTACCACACCGTGGAGATGTTCAAGCGCTTCTCCACCCCCAAGGACAAGGGCGGGGACATCGACACGCTGTGGGTGCAGACCACGAACCCGGCCCAGTCGCTGCCCAACGTGCACGCCTTGTTCGAGCCTAGCCGCAAGCTCGACGACAAGTTCCTCATCGCTTCGGACGTGTACCCCACGGCCACCACCCGGGCGGCCGATCTCGTGCTCCCCGCGGCGCTCTGGATCGAGAAGAACGGGATGTTCGGGAACTCGGAGCGGCGCACCCAGCAGTGGTTCCGCATGGTCGACGCGCCGGGCGACGCGCGCTGCGATCTCTGGCAGCTCATCGCGGTCGCGAAGAAGCTCCGCGACCTCGGGCACCCAGGGATGAACGACAAGGACGGGAAATTCCTATTTCACGTGGAGAAGGGCGGCAAGGAGATCCCCATCTGGGACCACAAGCACTTCTACGACGTGAACGTGGACGAGGCGATGTTCGAGGAGTACCGCCGCTTCACGACGGGGCACCACAAGGACCTGGCGCCGTACTCCGAATACGTGGCGACTCGGGGCCTCCGCTGGCCCGTGGTGAAGCAGCCCGACGGCACGTGGCGCGAGACGCGCTTTCGATTCGCCGAGCACGACGACCCGTACGTGCAGAAGGGGAAGGGCATTCAGTTTTACCACTCCACGACGAAGGACGACCGCGCCCAGATTTGGTTTCACCCTTACGAGGCGCCGCCCGAGTCGCCCGACGCCGAATACCCCTTTTGGCTGTGCACCGGGCGCGTGCTCGAGCACTGGCACACGGGCACCATGACGATGCGCATCCCGCAGCTCCAGCGGGCGATGCCGCAGTCGTACGTGGAGATGAGCCGCGAGGACGCCGCGAGGCTGGGCGTCCACGACGGCGAGGTGGTGATCGTCGAGAGTCGCCGCGGGAAGGTCGAGCTGCCCGTGTGGATCGACGGCCGCGGCGCGCCCCCGAACGGCACGCTGTTCGTGCCCTTCTTCGATGAACGGATCATGATCAACGAGGTGACGCTCGACGCGCACGATCCGTTCTCGAAGCAGCCGGACTACAAGAAATGCTCGGCGCGCGTGCGCAGGCGGGCGCGGCCATGAGCGAGGCGCCGAGGCCGACCGCGGAGGACGACGGCGCCCCGCGCGAGCCCGCGAGCCGCTCGTGGCACGTGATCGGGCTCCTGGCGCTCGGGGCCTCGGCGGCGGGATTCTTCACGGGGATCGCGAAGGAGGGGCGCACCGTGCCGCCGCGCCCGCCGGACGATCCAGCGGCGATCGCGCCCACGCCGGGCTATGCCGATCTGCGCGCGGCCCGGCGAGGCCCGAACGCGAGCCTCTACGTGAACGCGTTCGACCGCTTCGGAGAGAAGCTGCCGAAGGTCACGGACAACGTCCCGCCGCAGACCGCCGAGGAGCGCGCGCGCGTGCTCGAGGCGCGCGCGGCCCTGCGCGCCTACGACGGCGCGCCGCCCATCATCCCGCACGCGATCGCCGGGTCGAGCGTGACCGAGTGCCTCGCGTGCCACGAGAAGGGCGCGGTCGTCGTGGGCAAGCGGGCGCCGGCGATGAGCCACGAGCGCTTCGAGAGCTGCACGCAGTGCCACGCCGCCGCGAGCGGGCCCCCGTCGCCGCCGCCGCCGCCGCTCACGGAGAGCACGTTCGTGGGCGCCAGGCCCGTCGCGAGCGGCGAGCGCGCGTGGAAGGGGGCGCCGCCCACCATCCCACACGCGACCCGGATGCGCAGCCAGTGCGGGAGCTGCCACGGCGTCGCGGGGGCCCTCGGCATGCGCTCCACGCACCCGTGGCGAGAGAGCTGCACCCAGTGCCACACGCCCTCCGCCGCGCTCGACGCGCGCCCGGGCACGCTCGCGCCCACCGTCGGCGCCGCGCCCTCGCCGGGGGCCGCGCCGTGACCAAGGTGAGCCGGCGGTCCCTGTTCGACGCGTTCCGCGCCCCGGCGACGCGCGAGCCTGCGCAGCCCGCCGCCGCGCCGGGGTTCTCGCTCGACGCGTTCTACGCGGGGCGGGGCGCAGCGGCGCCGCTGCCCTCGGCGCCGCTGCGGCCCGGCCTCCCCGGGGTGCCCACGACGCGCGTCGGTCTTGGCGCAGCGCGAGCGCCAGGGCGCGCCGCCGGCCACGCGGTCGTCATCCCCGAGGGCGGCCGGGTGCGCGTGCGTGCCCACACGTGCCTCGCCCTCACGGGCTCCTTCTGCTCCACGTGCTCGGAGCGCTGCCCGGTGCCGGGCGCGATCGTCGTGGAGGCCGGGCGACCGCGCGTCGACGAGGACGTGTGCACCGGCTGCGGCGTGTGCGTGGGCCTCTGCCCCGCCCCCATCAACGGGTTCGACATCGTGCTGCCCCGGAGGGGGCCGCGCGGTGACGTCTGAGCGCGGCGCAGGCGCGGAGCCCGGCGACCTCGAGCTGCCGCCCGTGCAGATGGCCGACCTCGACGAGGCGACCGTGCGCGCGCTCTTCACGGACGTCGAGCTCCTGTGCGAGCGCGTGTCGGTCACGCTCAAGCACGCGCCCGAGCGCTACGTGACCGAGGGCGCCACGCCCGTGGGCGAGGCGCTCGTCGCGCTCCTCGCGGGGCACGCGCTGGGCGTCCAGCTGCGGTACGAGCACGACGGCCGCGGCTACCTCGACACGGTGATGCGCGGCCCGAGCGGCTACCGGCTGGTGCGCGTGCAGAGCGTCGGCTAAGCCGGCGAAGGCCTGCGGCAGGGCTGGTAGGATCGTGCGCCGGCGCGTCAGACCGCGACGACGCGCCGCGAAGCTCCATGTCCACCCCCGACGCCCCGCCGAGCTCCGAGGTACCCGGCGAGACCTCGCTCGGCGAGCTCGCCGCGCTCTTCCTCCGCCTGGGCGCCACGGCGTTCGGCGGCCCGGCGGCCCACGTCGCGATGATGCACGACGAGGTGGTCCGGCGCCGAAGGTGGCTCAGCGAGGAGCGCTTCCTCGACTTGGTGAGCGCCACGAACCTCATCCCCGGGCCCAACTCGACCGAGCTCGCGATCCACATCGGGTGGGAGCGGCGAAGGCTCCCGGGCCTGCTGGTGGCCGGGACCGCCTTCATCGCGCCGGCGATGCTCCTCACCTCCGCGTGCGGCTTCGCATACGTGCGCTACGGCGCGCTGCCCGCGGCGGGCTGGCTACTCTACGGCGTCAAGCCGGTGATCCTCGGCGTGGTGGTGCAGGCGATCGCCGGCCTCGCGCCCAAGGCGGCCAAGACGGCCCGCCTGCGGGCGCTCGGCGGGCTCGCGGTGGTCCTCGCGGCGGTCGGGGCGCACGAGCTCGCGGTGCTCTTCGGCGCCGGGCTGCTCTCGGTCGCGACGGCGCCAAGCCCGCCGCCCTCGCCTCCGCGCGGGGCTCACTCGACGCCAGGAGAGGCGCCGCGGCTCGCCTCGCTCGCGCCCCTCTCGGGCGCGGCGGTGGCCACGGGCGCCGCCAAGGCGGCCTCGCTCTCTTCGATCTTCTGGGTGTTCTGCAAGACCGGCTCGGTGCTCTTCGGGAGCGGCTACGTGCTCGTGGCGTTCCTCCGCTCGGACCTCGTGGAGCGCCTGCACTGGCTCACCGAGGCGCAGCTCATCGACGCGGTCGCGGTCGGCCAGATCACGCCCGGCCCCGTGTTCACCACGGCCACGTTCGTGGGCTATGTGCTTGCCGGCCCGGCCGGGGCGATCGCCGCGACGCTCGGCATCTTCCTGCCCGCGTTCGTGTTCGTGGCGCTGAGCGGCCCGCTCGTGCCGCGCCTGCGGGCCTCCGCCCGGGCCGGCGCGTTCCTCGACGGCGTCAACGTGGCGTCGCTCGCGCTCATGGTCGTGGTGACCGCCCAGCTCGCCCGCGCCGCCGTGGTCGACCTCCCCGCGCTGGGGCTCGCGCTCGGCGCGGCGGGCGTCCTGATTCGCTTCAAGAAGGTGAACGCGACCTGGCTCGTGCTCGGCGGCGCGCTCGCCGGCCTGGTCACGCACTGGGCGCGACACGCGCGCTGAGCACCCAACTCGGCTTCAGGGGAGGCACACCTTGCGGTTCTCCTTCCCTCCCCCGGTGGACCGGCAGCCGAGCGACGGAGAGGCGTAGCTGTGGCAATAGGCATCTTCCTTCGTGCCCGTCTCGAACAGGACGGGGCCGAGCGCCGCGATCCCGGCGGTGACGTCGGCTGGCTCGCAGCTCAGAAAGCACATCTTCTTGCCTGTCGACTCGAAGGGGGCGCACACCTGCTTCAGGCCGCTCCTGCACTCGCCCGGCGCCGCGCAGCAGTCGGCGTCGGAGTCGCAGAGGTGCGTGCAATAGCCATTCGTCACGCGATCGAGGCACTGCACCTCTCCCTTGATCGTGCCGCTGTCACCGAGGGATACATAGCAGTCCGCCGGGACGCGACAGGCTTGCCCCGTCTGCTCCGGGCCGCGGCCCGAGTCGGCGGCGGCGTCGAGCGGAGCGCTCACGGCGGGCGTGTCGCTGCTGCAGGCGACCAGCGTCGAAGTCACGACGAGCGAGGCGACGAGCGCCGCAGAGGACAACTTCATGCTCCTAGCAAAGCATACGAGCGGGGCCTGTCGACTGGTCACCGTGGAGACCTCTGGACACGGCACCGACCACCGAGCCCTGGCTCATGGCCAATGAGGAGCTGCGATCGCCCCTGCGCAGCCGCGGGTCTCGCAGTGGGGCGGCGGTCTACATGGGAGAGCGCACCACGGGTCGGACGAGCGCGCGCGCTCAGCGCGCGGGCCGACGCGCCCGCGACCAGAGCACCGCGAGCGCGAGCGCCGCGAGCGAGAGGGCGTTCATCAGCCCGCCCGCGCGGCGCAGGGCGAAGACGCCCGAGGCGTCCCCCGCGAGCCTCACGAGGAGGCCGACGTGGAGCAGCGCGAGGGGCGCGTAGAGCGCCGGGTGGAAGGGCACCTCCACGCGCGCGACGGCCGGCAAGATGATGGGCGCGTGCGCGAACACCATGGAGAGCACGAAGCCCACGAACACGGCGTGGACCACCGCGTCGTAGCGCGGGCCCGCGCCGGGCAGCCCGAGCAGGGTCAGGCCGAGCCCGGCGACGAGCAGCCAGACCACGCCGAGCAGCACGCCCACCGCGGCGTACCGCGGGAGCCCGGGCTGCCGTACGGTGCGCCTCGCGAGGTCGAAGCGGAGCTGCCACGCGGCCGCGAGCGCCAGCGGCGGGCCGATCGGGCGCGCGCCGAGGGCGGGCGCCGCGAGGGCGCCGACCGCGAGCAGCGCGAGGCTCAGCGACAGCCCGACGAGCGCGCGGGTCGCCCACGGAGGCGTGGGCGCGAGGCGCGAGAGCTCGAGGCGCTCCGACGCGATCGTGAGCGCGAAGAACACGATCCACGAGGGCACGAGGGCGACGGTGGCCCGCCCGGCGAGGGCCCCGGCCGCGGCGGCCGCGAGCACGGCCGAGCCGACCAGCATGAGCCACGTGAACGGCGCCGACTGGCGGCGCACGATGGCGGCGTTCAGCGCGACGAGGGCCGCGGCCGAGCCAAGCGACGCGAGCGCCCCGGCGCGCCCGAACGCGAGCGCCGTGAGCCACGCGCCGAGCACGCCGAGCGCGGGCGCCGAGTAGCCCCACGGCGCGCCGTAGGCGACCGCGCGCTCGAGGGCGATCACCGTGCCGAACACGCCGACGACCAGCAGCGGGCCGTGGTCGCCGCTCCGCGACGCGCCGAAGGGCACCGCCCAGCCGAGCCGCGCGAGGCCGGCCATCACGCCGAGCAGCGCGATGGCGGCGGTCGCGATGAGCGCCGCGCGGCGCCCGAGGCCCCCGGACGGCGTGGCGGGCGCGGCCGTCACCTGCGCGGTCCCGCGCTCACGCGGGCCACCCGAGCAGCTCACGCGCCTTGGGCGACATGCGCTCGGGGCTCCACGGGGGCTCCCACACGAGCGTCACCGCCACGTCGCCCACGCCCTCGAGGGCGCGCAGGCGGTACTCGGCGTCGCGCACGATCTGCTCACCGAGCGGGCACGCCGCCGTGGTCATCGTGAGCGCCACCCGCACGCTCGCGGTCGCGGCGTCGACGGCGACCTCGTACACGAGGCCGAGGGCGACGACGTCGATGCCGAGCTCGGGATCGATCACCTCTCCCAGGGCCTCGAGCGCGCGCTGGCGCAGTGACTCCTCGGTGTTCATCGAGCGAGAAGCTAGCAGAGTCGCGAAGGCGCGGCGCTCGGGCTCTCCGTCAGCGCTTCCGCCAGAGCCGGAGCAGGCTCGGCGTGCTCCAGTCGGCCAGGAGCCCCTCGTACGACGGCGGGACGTCGCCCCCAAACCCGTTGTAGGTCACGAGGTAGCTGCCGGCGGGGGTCTGCTCGAGGAACGCCTCCGTCGCGGACACGTCGCGACGATACCGCGCGTCGCCGAGCTCGACCTCGTCGTCGAGGCGGTCGGGCCCGACGAACAGGTTCTCGCCGAACGGGTTGTAGAGGTAATAGGCGTCTGCCTGCGGGACCGCGCGCTCACCGAAGGCGCCGTGGGCGAACGTCACGCGATCGCTCACGCCGAAGGTGTCGGCGAGGGCGCGCGCCGCGACCACCAGCGCCGGCCGATGCTCGAGGCCGGTGAAGCGACACTCGCTCGCGAGGGCGCCCGCGACGCAGAACTTCCCGGCCCCGGAGCCGATGTCGACCACGGAGGAGACACCAAAGTCCCGGAACCACCCGGCGAGGCGCACGACCACCGCGAGCGGCGTCCAGTAGTAGGGAGACGGCGCGCGGTGCTCTGAGGATAGGAAACGATCGAAGTCGCTGTCTCGCGGGAGCTCACCTCGACTGAGCGTGTCGCGCAGCGCGCCGGGGTCGACGCGGACCGCGTGGCTGTACGCCGGGGTCTCTCGGTCCGAGGCGGGCGGCTCCGAAGGCACGAGCCCCCTAGCCGGGCCAGCGCGCGATGGAGCCGAGGTCGTGGACGTCGCTGAAGCCGGCGCCGCGGAGGGTCTTGGCGGCGCTCGCGGAGCGCACGCCGCTCGCGCAATAGACCACGATGGGCTTGTCCTTCTCGCCAAACTCGGCGAGCCGGGCGCTCACCTCGCCGACGGGGATGTTCACCGAGCCCTTGATGTGGCCGCCCGAGTGCTCGCCAGGGCTCCGCACGTCGACGAGCCGCGCGCCCGCGTCGACGAGCGCGCGTGCCTTGTCGGGCGCGACCTTTCCCAGGAAAGCACGGCTGAGCTGCCAAGCGAGGAGCGCGCCAATGCCTACGGTGACGACGGTCTGAGTATCCATGTTCTCCCTTGGAGCCACGCGGCGTGCAGAAGGGTTCATGGGGAGACCTCGCCTGCGGCTCGGGCTCCCCATAGACCTTCGTTCGCCCCTTCGGGCCTCACTCCGGTTCATGGGGAGACCTCGCCTGCGGCTCGGGCTCCCCATAGACCTTCATTCGCCCCTTCGGGGCTCACTTCCAGGTTCATGGGGAGACCTCGCCTGCGGCTCGGGCTCCCCATAGACCTTCGTTCGCCCCTTCGGGCCTCACTTCCGGTGCATGGCGAGACCTCGCCTGCGGCTCGGGCTCCCCATAGACCTTCGTTCGCCCCTTCGGGGCTCACTTCCGGTGCATGGCGAGACCTCGCCTGCGGCTCGGGCTCCCCATAGACCT
>DAORJJ010000243.1:8966-9563 GCA_035439005.1 Polyangiaceae bacterium
CCCCTTCGGGGCTCACTTCCGGTGCATGGCGAGACCTCGCCTGCGGCTCGGGCTCGCCATACACCTGGGCGTTGGGCTCACTCCGGTTCACGGCGCCCCCCGGCGCCCTACTTGACGTAGAGCTGCGCGGCCGCGATCCCCGCGCCGCGCGTGGCGGTGACGACGAACTTCGCCTGGACGGGGAACGGGATGATGGCGAGCTTCACGCAGTTGCCCTTGCCGCCGAGCGACGCCTGCGACCCCTGCGTGGTGTCTTTGCCGAGCTGCGGGCTCTGGCCGGGGATAGGGGTCGTCGCCACCATGGTGATGTCGACCTCCTGGATGCCCGCGCCCACCGCGACCACCGTGTAGCACTTCCCCGGCTGGATGGTCATGGGCTGCTCGAGGCTCTGCCCCTGCTGGAACTGGCCCGCGATCATGTTGCCCTCGCGCTGCATGCCTGGGGCCTCGGTGTTGGCGAAGGCCATGAGCGGGACGGTGGCGGCCGCGGCGAGGTTGGGGTCAATCACGGTCGCCGACCCGCCCGGAGCGCCACCCCCTCCGCCGCCCGCCGCGGGGGCCGGCGCGGGGAAGCCAGGGATCGGGAACGGGAGCCCC
>DAORJJ010000244.1:0-9558 GCA_035439005.1 Polyangiaceae bacterium
GGTCGGGTGGCGTTGGTCTTTTCCCGACACACTCCGAGCGGGCTTGGTCATCGGAGGACGCTGTCCTCCGCCCTATGGGAGAGCGCGAGCCGGCTGGGGCCCGACCTTCTGGTTTGGGCCCCCGGTCCCGATCAGGCGGGGGGCGGAGAGGCTGCCACGGGTGACCAGCACCCGCTTGGCTGGGCTGCGCAGCCCCGCCTTTCGCCCCCGAGGCCCCCGTTTCTGGGCTAGATGACCGCCGTGCTCGGCCCCCGGCAGCTCCGCTCCTGGCTCTCCACGCTGGCCTCGTTGGCCCGGCGCGACGGGCTCGTGTACGCCGTGTGGGCCGCCTTCCACACGTTGGCCTCCGCGCGGCTCTTCTACGGCTACATGCTGAAGCAGACCGGGGGCGAGTGGAGCGGCCCGCTGGACGACGTCTTCATCCATTTCGACTACGCGCGCTCGACCGCGCAAGGCCACCCGTTCGAGTGGGTGGTCGGCAACGGCTACTCCTCGGGCAACACCAGCCTCTCGTACCCGTTCGTGCTCGCCGCGGGGTGGCTCGTGGGGTATCGCGACGGGGAGCTCATGGTGTGGGCCGCGCTCGTCGCGTGCTTCTCCGTGTTTGGCCTCTTGCTCGCGGCGCGGCGCCTCTTCCTGGACGGGCTGCGCGACACCTACGGGCGGCTCTCCTCGTACCTCCTGCCGCCGGTGTTCCTCTCCGTCGGCGCGCTCGACTGGTCGCTCTGGAGCGGCATGGAGGTGGCCATCTATTTGGGTGTCTGGGCGCTCGCGCTGCTGGCCTATCTTCGGGCCGAGCGCGCCGCGCGCGGCGGCCGCGCCTCGCCGGAGCTCCGGCGTGCGACGTGGCTCCTCGGGCTCGCCTGCGGGCTGCTCTTCGTCACGCGCCCCGAGGCCGTGGGCACGTGCCTCGTGTTCGGCGTGGCGGTCGCGCTGCCGCTCGCGGCCAGGCGCCCGCGCGCGGCCGTCGGGGTGCTCCTCCGCGTGGGCGGCCCCGCCCTCGCCCTCCTCGTCGTGCAGTCGGTGGCGAACCGAGTGTTCACAGGCGAGGTGTCGGCCAACGGCGCGATCGTGAAGCTCGCCGTGAACAACCCGTTCATGACGAACGAGGAGAAGCTCGCCGACTACCGCTTCAACCTGGGCTACGCGGCGTTCCGAAACCTCGAGTACCACTTCTCCGGCCCGCTCGCCCCCGACGGCGCCCTGCGCGGCCTGCTGTCGGAGCAGACCCTCGCGACCCCGGTCGGCAAGGCCCTCGACGGCGAGACCGGCTGGGGTGCCATCGTGCTCTTCCTCGCGCTCGTGCCCCTCGCCGTCGCGCGCACGCGCAAGACCGCGATCGTGCTCTGGGCGCAGGTGGTGCTCTGGATGGTGCTCGTCGCCGCGAACGGCCAGGTGCGCTGGCAGAACGAGCGCTACACGATGCCGGCCGTGGCCTGGGTCCTCGTCCTCGCCGCGCTCGGGATCGCCGCCCTCTGCCGCCCGAAAGAGCGCCCGCGGCCGGTGGCCCTCGCGCTCGTGACGGTGCTGGTCGTCCAGGTGGTGGGGGTGGTGACGCGCCCGGTGGGCACCATGCCCGACGTGCGCGTGCCCTGGCTCCTCGCGCTCGGCGTGGGCGCCGGCGTCGCGCTGGTGTTCCTCCTGCGGCCGGCGCGCGTGCTCGCGTGCGCGGCGCTCGTGGTGCTCGCGCACCAGCACCTCGAGACCAAGATGCGGGACCAGAAGTGGTTCTTCGGCCGCGCCTCGCGGAACATCCGCGATCAGCAGCTCACGCTCGGCCGGTGGCTCGCGCCGCAGCAGGTGCGGCGCGTGCTCGTCGGCGACGCCGGCGCGATCCTCTACGCGTCGGACAAGCCGGGGCTCGACATCATCGGGCTCGGCGGCTACCACGCGCTCCCCTTCGCGCGCGCCGGCGTGCACGGAATGCCCGCGACGATCGAGCTCATCGAGCGCATGGCGCCGGCCGAGCGGCCGGACGTGCTCGCGATCTTCCCCACCTGGTGGGGCTCGTTCCCCACGTGGTTCGGCCCCGAGGTGCTCGAGCGCTTCCCGGTCGAGGGGAACGTCATCTGCGGCGGCTACGAGCACGTGGTCTATCGCGCCGACTGGCACGTGCTCGGCAGCGGCGCGCTCCCCCGCGGCTTCGACAAGGGACTCGAGGTGCGCGACGAGGTCGATGTCGCGGACCTCGTGAGCGAGCGCCTCCACGACTACGCGTTCACGCGGCCGCAGAACGGGTGGACCGAGATGAAGATCCTCCCCGATCCGTGGAACGTGCGCCGCGACATGTTCGACGCGGGCCGCCGCATCGGGGCTGGGAAGAGCGAGCGCTTCACCCTGCACCGCGCGATCCTGGGGCGCCGCGGCGCGCTCTTGCTGCGCACGGTGCCCGACGCGAGCGCCTCGATCACCGTGCGCCTCGACGGCCACGAGCTCGCGAAGGAGACCGTGAAGCGCGCCGCCGCGTGGGTCGAGCTCGTCCTCGACGTGCCGGCCGGGCTCGTCACCCGCGACAAGCTCGACGTGGAGATCCTGTCGACCGGACCCGGCGACTGGGTCGACTACCACGTGTGGTTCGCGCAGTAGGCCGTCGGTCACCGCGGAGCGCCGCGCCTCGTTCCGACTCGAATTTGCTTGAACTCCTCGGGGCGTGCTCGCATCCATAGAAGGAATGTCCATTCTCCTGCGACGTGGGGTTGTCCTGTGCCTCGGCTTGTTGCTGCCCGCCGCGGCGTGCACGGTGGACCCCCCTGGGGGCGGGGCGCAGGACGCGTCGCCCGCAGACGGCGCGGTCGCTGACACGGCCGTGGCCACCGACACCAGCGCTCCCGACACCAGCGCCTCCGACACCAGCGCCCCCGACACCTTCGCCCCCGACTCGACCCCCGCGGACTCGAGCACGGCAGACGCGTCCGCAGACGGCGCGGCGGACGCGATGTCCGAGGCGGCGACGGACGCTTCCCGAGACGGCTGCGTGGACGACGGCGGTCCGCCCGACAGCGGCCTCAGCATGGCGCGCCTGCTGACCGCGTGCGAGAACGACGGCACCTACGACGTCGTGGCGACCTGCACCATGACCCCCATCAACCAGCTCGGGCCGGCGGGGGGCTGCTGTCGCGAGGCGGCCTACACGACGACCACCACCTGCACCACGGCGCTCCACGAGGTGCCCGACGGAGCGGGGAACCTGGTGCTCCGCATCGATCCGATGGCCGGCTGCGCGACCACGTCGACCCCCACGGCGTGTAGCCAGGTTGGCGACGCCGCGGCGTGCGACGGCGCGGCGCTCACGTGCCCCTTGGCGGCGTATCCGCAGCCGGGCGCCCCCTCCCTCCTCGAGGGCACGTACGGGCGCGTCGTCTGGACGGACCGCTTCATGACCCGGCGCACAGTGCGGGCCGAATACCGCGCCCACTGCGCGGAGCCTTTCCTCGTCCCCCAGACCACCGTCCCCTCGTGCTCCACCGTGCCGCCGACCCGGACCCTGGTCACGACCGCCACGAAGTTCACGAAGGTGTCCGCGGGGACGTTCCGCGTGCGGCGAGGGTGGGCGTCGCGCTCCTCCACGCTGAACCTCTGCGCGATGCCGATCATCGACGTGGTCGACAACGCCGCCGTGACCAACGACCGCTTCACCGAGGGCAACCCGCCCGCCGCGGGCGCGTTCGCGACCACGAGCTACCTCTGCACCTACACGTTCACCTTGAGGTGAGCCTGCGCGCCGTTTTGACGTGCCGCGGGAGCTTCGAGTAGGCCGCGACCAGGGCCTTGCGCAAGTCGTCGCGGTAGGATTCCGCGTCGGCGCCGCTGAGGACCGCGTCCTTCGCGGTCAACGTCTCGGCGTCGGACTTCCATGACAGGGTGCCCACGCGCGACGGCAACGCCTTGACGATCTCGAAGTAGCACTCGAACTGCTCGTCCGGATCGGCCTTCGGGCGCGCGGTCGGCCAGACGTGCTTGACCTTGGCCTGCCAGGTCTCGCTGCGGATGAACGCGTACGTGTTGTCGGTGACGTTGGCGATCTTGTTCTTTTCCTTGTTCGCTGCCGACGTCATCTCCTTGATGTCGTCGCTGGCCGCGTCGCCCTTGATGGCGGGCAGACCGCTGCTGGGCGAGGCGACGATATCGAGGTAGTGCTCGCGCTTCCACGGCACCTTGCTGGTCAGCGTGTAGCGGGTCTTGGGGCTCTCGCCCTGGAACGCGTGATGCTCGCCTTCGAACCCGGCCTCGGCCTGCGGGAACTTCTCCACCTTGGCGTTCTTGATGAAGTAGTCGATGCGCTTCTGGCGGTTGCTGCTGTCGTCCTCGGCCTTCGGCGGATCGGCGCGGTGGATCGTGTTGGCGTCGGCGCTGACGCTGGGCGCGTCGCCGCCTCGTGCCTCGACCTCGGCGGCGTCGTCGCGCGAGCTGACCTTCAGGCTGCCCGCCTCGAACGACTTGGGTGCGCGGCCCCCGCCCATCTGGATCACGTGGGTGAGTTCGTGCAGCAGCGTCTCGCGCTTGGGCGATGGGTCGGCGAGCATGATCACGTTGCGGATCACCATCGCCGAGGCCGACATCGCCTCGCAGGCGAGACGGGCTGCCTCGCCGCTGTATGTCTCGACGAAGTCGAACGAGGTGCCGAGCTGCTCCTCGAGCTCCTGCTGGAACGGCAGTCCGACGCGGCGGCCTTCGCGGCGGGCGAAGTCGACGATCTTGGCCGGATCGTCACCGGCCTTGGCGACGTACCGCGAGCCGCGCTCGGTGCGGAACTGGCGCGCGAATGCGTCGGCCTCGACCTCGTGGTGATCGCCGGGTTCCGAGACGCCCGGCCGGGTCGGCGCGGTGCCGCGCGCCTGCTGCGCAACGTGCGCGACCTCGTGCGCGATCAGCTCGACGCCAGACTCGCTGTCCGGGTCGTAGGCGCCGCGCGCGAAGTAGATGTGGTAGCCCATCGTGAAGGCGCGAGCCTTGATCTCGGCGCAGGCCTGATCGGCACGATCGTCGTCGTGGATGACGACTTGGCCCAGATCGATCCCGAGCTTCTGGCTGAGCGTGGCGGCGAGTTCGGGGGGCAGCGACCGACCACCAGTGCGCCCATCGAGGATGCCCATCGCGGCGGCGAGGCCGCCCTCGGAGGCCGTGGCATCAGCGTAGCGGGCGACGTGCGGCAGCGCGACGGTCGGGCGCGTGCTCGCCTCATCCGCCACGCCTTCGCCACCAGCGTCGGCGGCGCGTCCACCCTTGCCGGGATCGCGGCGGCGCGGCTCTCCGACGTCGAGGTCGTCGTCTGCGGCCCGACGCTCGCGAGTCGAGGTGGCTAGGAGCTCGCGGGCGTGAGTCTGAGGATTTGCCACCACGCTATGTTATACGACCCCTCCCCACTGATCCTTCCCCGCGACGCCGGGCTAAAAACCTGGCAATGTTAGTGGCTTAGGAGCTACTTGCGGTGAGGTCGACCCAGTAGAACGAGCGCTCCTCTGGATACGCCACGTCGAGTCCGTCCGTGCGCGCCCGCGGGGTGAGGCCGACGGCGTCCTCGCGGGTCGGAACGATGACCCGGACCGCCTTCACGGTGGTGCCATCCGGCGCCTGGTGCGCCTTCGCGATGTCGACCAGCGCCTCCCATAGCGCTTCGTCGATCCCGCCGGTGTCGGCGTCGACAACCAGCGCCTTGTAGCCGATGCCGTTGCGGGTATCGAAGAACGTGAACGGCGCCAGCTCGTCCCGGTCGGCGATCTCGGCGAGTCGATCGCCGCGCTCGTTCCAGCCGGGCGCCAGCCGGGTCGGCACCAGCGGCGCGAACCAGCGCTCGCCGAGCGCCCGCGCGGCGGCAATGCTCTGCGGATCGGCGAGGTCGCAATCGAAGCTCACCAGCAGGAGATCCCGCTCGGCGGTCCGGGTGACGCCCGGCGGGAGCGGCGCGTGCTCGATGGCATGAAGGACCGCGGCGCGCGTGGGGTCGGCTTCGTGCCAGCTCCGACCGAGGTAGTAGGCGATCGCTCCAAGGGGCCATTGGCTCTCGCGGTGAGGGACTGGACGGGCGTACCGGGCGCCCCACGGCGTGAGCGCGCCGATCGACGCCTGGAGGGGCGTGCCCTCGAGCCCCTTGGTCCATGCGGCCACGACGCGCGTAAGCAGGTCGAACAGCCGGCCGCGGGGCTCCTGGTCGGAGATCGTCAGCTCCGTCATCGCCTCCGTCGTGCGCATCGAGAGCCAGAACTTCCAGCTCGGCTCCTTCTCGCTGCCAGCGAAGAACGCGGCGGTCTGATCGCGCCACGTGCGGACCAATTCGTCGAGTTCGGGCGCCGGCGGGATGGACGTCACGGGCGTGTCGTCGACCCAGTAGTGGGTCGCGCGCGCCATCCACCCCGCCTCGCGGAGCGGATCGAGGAAGGTCGCGACGGTGGAGTCGGTGGCCCACCTCCCGAAGAGGTCTCGGCGATCGCCCCGCACGGCCCACGTGTTGGCGAGTAACAGCTCCTGGCGGTCGCTCATCGAGGACTTCTCGGAGCGGGGAAAGCTCGACCGGCAATCCGGGCTAGCGTGCGGCGCATGCGGCGCATCATGGGCGCCATCGTAGCACTGTCCTACCCGCCCCTGGGGCGGGGACCGTCGATGCCCAGTTGTGGCGCCTCTGATCGCCACCAACGACGGCGGGGGCCCTCCTTCGCACGCCGACCCATGAGCGACTTCGATCAGTGCGCTGCTTGCTCATCAATCACCCAGGAGCCCGGGGGAAACGGATCCCACAGATTCCCGTCCGCGCCGCGGTACAGCACACTGCGGAACCCTGCCGCTCGCGCGGCCGGCGCACCGTCGATTGCGGCTGCCCGATTCGGGAACACCAACGCCGCGTCGCGCCGGGTCGCGGCCAGCGCTGGCAACGCCGCCGCATCGGCGGGGGCCTCGACCAGGTTCGGAAGTTCCGCCTCGCTGGAGAGATCGCCGTCCGCGTTCCAGCCCGGCGCGATCCGACTCGCCACCAGCGGCAGCAGCCACTGTTCGTGGCGCGAGCACGCATCGGCCATGGCGCTCAGATCGGACGGGTCCTCGATCCAGCGAAGCACGACGAGCGGCCCGCGCTCGATCCGGGTGACCCCGGCGGGCGTCGGCGCGGCGGCGATGGCCAGCGAGTCGGGGCCCCAGAGCGGCCCCTCGGCCGGCGAGCGGCGATCGACGATCTCGACCACCGCATCGAGCGCGCGGTTGGCGATGCGCAGCGGGCGCGTCCGTGGGTAGCGGAGCCCGTCGGTCGGGCGTGGGAACGCACGAGCGTTCGCCACCAGCACCTCGGGCAAGAGCTCGCTCCACGCGAGCACGATCGCGATCATGTCGTCGAGGCACCTGCGGCCATGCCGCCGGACCGCGGGGGCCGCGAGCCAGAGACGGAGCTCGAGTCGACCATCGTTGACGTCGATCGACAGCGCGGCCTCGGCTTCATCGATGTCGACGGTCATCCGCGGCTCGCCGCGCGCGAAGATCGAGTTGCCAGTCTTCCCCGTGGCGATCTGCTCACGAACCGCGGCCGCGTCCTTGAACGGGGCGCCGGGCGTGTGCTCGCGGCCGAACACGTCGAAGTCGGCGAACCACGCGGCACCCGTGAGCCCGTCGAGGAGGGCCTGCATGTAGCAGGGGTCCCGGTACCAGTCCTCGCTGACGAATCGAAAGTCGACGAACCACTGCAGGCCGCTGTCGCCGGGCGGCGGCTCGAGCCGCCGCCGCTGTGCGCCGGCGAGAACCTGCTGGAGATCGAGCGGCGGGGGTGGCATCGAGGATCATCCTAGCACCTGAGAGTCGACCGCCGCGGGATGGGCCGGCGCCTAACGGGCGACGTGGGGGAGGCCTACGTGGGGCTCGGCCGACACCGTCGGGTCGGCGTCGCCGACCCCACGGTCCGCCCGTTCGACCCACCAGAACGCGTCTCCCTCGGGGTAGGTCACGAGTTCGATGCCATCGGCCTTGGCGCGTTCGGTCAGGCGGATCGCATCGGCGCGGGTCGGGACGATCAGGCGCACGCCCTTGATCGGGGTGCCGTCGTGGGCTTCCTTGGTGTCCGCGATCGCCGCGAGGGCACTCCAGAGCGGCTCGTCGACCTCGCCGGTGTCTGGATCGACGACCATCGCCTTGTAGCCGATGCCGTTGCGGGTGTCGAAGAACGTGAACGGCGCCAGCTCGTCGCGGTCGACGATCACCGCGAGGCGATCGCCGTGCGCGTTCCATCCCGGGGCGAGGCGCGTCTCGGTCAGCGGGGCGAACCACCGCTCGCCGCGGGCGCGGGCGGCCGCGACGGTCGCGCGATCGGTGACGTCGCACGTGAAGCGCACCCGCGTCAGATCGCCCGCGGTCGTCCGCACGATGCCGTCGGGGGTGGGGGCGGCCTCGACCGCGCGCAGCACCGCGGCGGTCTCGGCGTCCGCGAGGTGCCAGGCTCGTCCGAGGTAATACTCGATCGCCCCGAGCTGCCACCGGCTCTCGCGGTGGGGGACGGGGCGTTCGCAGTCGACGCCGAACGGCGTGACCACGCCGATCCCCAGCGAGATCGGGGTCGCGCGCAGGGTGTTCGTCCACGCGGCGACCAGCGCCGCGAGCTGATCGGGGAGCTCGGGCGTCAGGAACTCCCGCGCGAACGCGACGGTCGCGTACACGCCGGTCCGCGACATCGCGATCCGGAACTTCCAGGTGGCGTCCCGGCGCTCGCCGACGAAGAACTCGGCGATCGCATCACGCCACCCGCTCGTCAGCTGGTCGAGCTCGGCGTCGGGCGGGACCGGCGCGTCATCCTCTTCGTCGACCCAGAACTGGGCGGCGCGCGCCAGCCAGCCGTTGGCGCGCAGCGGCGCGAGGAACGCGGGCACCGTCGACGCGTTGGCCCACTGGCCCGCGACGGAGACGTCGGCCTCCCACGCGGTGGACAACGACAGCCCGTCTTGCTTGTAGCCCATGCGCGGCGAACCCTAGCAACGTGGCCTTGGCGCGGGGTAGGTGCGCGGCGAATCGATGGACGTCACGATCGAGACGTGTCTGCTTCTGCGCGGTAGGTCGAAATTGCTTCTTGATTCCGAAGCGTTGGAGGGGTGGAGCCTGTCCCCTTGTCCGTCTCAGGCGGGCTGGGTTCGCCACGACCCAGGTGGGGACGGATTCCAGAACGTGTTGTCGTCGGCCGGGTACAGGACCGCACCAAACCCGCTCGCCTGGGCCTCGGCGGCGATGGCGACGGCGTGTTCGCGCAGGGGCACGACCAGCTTCACGGTGCTGACCGGGGTGCCATCATCGAGCGCCCCTCGGTCGAGCACGGCCTTGGCCTCCGCCAGCGCGGTCGGCTCGATCTCACCCTCGGGGGAGACCATGACAGCCTTGTAGCCGATCTTCGATTTCACCCCGTACAGGGTCAACGGGGGGCGTGCCTGGGTTGTCCCCTTGATCTCCTGCCGGCTCCGAGCCGGCGGACGGGTTCTCGCTCGCGCTCTTCCCCGGCGGCGCGGGGCCCGCCGAGCCGCGGTACAGGCTGCGCGACACCGAGCCGGTCGGCCACCTGTCGACGCGGGACGTGGCGGCGGTGCTGGAGCGTACGCGCGA
>DAORJJ010000245.1:0-9548 GCA_035439005.1 Polyangiaceae bacterium
AACCCTGCGCGGCGGCCCCACGGAGGTCCGCGGGGGCCTCCCGCCCGAGGTCATCCACCGCATCGTCCGGCAGAATTTTGGGCGCTTCCGCCTATGCTACGAGCGGGGCCTGCAGAGCGATCCCGGGCTCTCCGGCGCCGCCGAGCTGCGCTTCGTCGTCGATCGGAGCGGCGCGGTCGCGACCGCCGCGGCGCGCTTCTCGAACGCCGAGGTGCGGGCGTGCCTCCAGCGGGCCGTGCAGAACCTCTCGTTCCCCCAGCCCGAGGGCGGCGTCGTCACCGTCACGTACACGGTCAACCTCGAGGTGGGGGGCGGTCGCGCGCTCCCGCCCGTGCCTCCGGTCCGCTGGACGCGGGCCCCAGGGCACGCCACGCCGGGGGTCGCGCGCGTCGACACCTCGGAGTCCTCCGTCGGCGGGACGCCGCCCTACGAGGGCAAGTTCAAGGACGTCATGGCGGCGCTCACCGACGGAAAGGTGCAAGATGCACGTGATCGCGCGCTCGCGTGGCAGGCGAGCGCGCCCACCGATGTCCTCGCGCTCGTGGCCCTCGGGGAGACCGCAGAGAAGGCGGGCGACCGCTCGCTGGCCGCGCGCTCGTACGGCAGCGTCATCGACCTCTTCGGCTTCCGCGCCGACTCGCGCAGGTTCGCCGGCGCGCGGCTCGAGCGCCTGGGCGACCCACAGAGCCTCGCCTTGGCCGCGGACACGTACGCGAAGGCCGTGGAGCAGCGCCCCGATCACCCCGCGGGGCACCGCCTGCTCGCCTTCGCCTTGCTGAAGCAGGGGCGCTTCGAGGCCGCCTTCGAGGCGTGCGCGAAGGGCCTCGCGAGGGACTACCCGGCGGGTCGCTTCGCGGGGGTCAAGCAGATCCTCGCCGAGGACCTCGGCCTCATCGCGGCCGCCTGGCAGAAGGCCGAGCCGCGCCGCCGCGACGAGATCGGCAAGCGCCTGCTCGACGCGCACGGCACGGTGGAGAGCGCGCCGAGCCTTCGCTTCGTCCTCAACTGGGAGACCGACGCCAACGACGTCGACTTCCACATTCGCGACGCCCAGGGAGGCCACGCCTACTACGGCAACCGGTCGCTGCCCTCGGGCGGGAGCCTCTACGCCGACGTCACCACCGGCTACGGCCCGGAGTGCTTCACCATCCGCGCGAAGCGCGAGGCGCGCGCGTACCCCTACCGCCTGGAGGCACACTACTTCGCGCGCGGGCCGATGGGCTACGGCATGGGCAAGCTGCAGATCATCGATCACGACGGCGACGGCGGGCTCACCTTCGAGGAGCGCCCGTACGTGGTGATGGTCGACCGCGCGTACGTCGATCTCGGCAAGATCACCAAGTAGTCGCGAGCGCGCCGTGAATCGCCGTACGCTCTGGATACGGGCCGAGGGAAGCACGGACGGATGCGCCTATGACGAGACTTGGGCATGGCGTTTGGCTCGTGGCGTTCGCGCTTGTGGCTTGCGAGCCTCGACGCCATTCGTTGCAGGACACGGAGGTGCATTTGCCGCCCGCGCGGGACGCAGACGCTTCGCTTGGACCCGCGCCCCAAGCGTCCGAGGCCCCCTCGTCCGTGCCCACGTTCACCGAGCCACAAACGGGAACGCCGATCGCCCGCACGAGCGACGGGCGCTGCACACCCGAGCCAAGAGTGGGTACGCCCTGCGTGAGCGGGCAAGGGTGGTGTGTCGTCTCGTGGGGAGCGCCCGGCGGACGCAGCACGGCGCTTTGGTGCCGAGACGGACGCTGGCGTCGCGAAGAAGAAGTGAACCTCCCGTAGTCGCGGACGCTTACTTCTTCGCGTCGCGGCGCGCCTCGAGGTCTTCCCAGCGGGCGGTGAGGCGCTCGACCTCGCGGCGCGCGGCGGCCTCCTCGTCACGCAACCGGGGCGCCTCGCTCGCCCGCTTCGCGTAGAGGTCGGGGTCGGCGAGCGCGGCCTCGGCCTTCGCGAGGGCCTCCTCGGCGAGCCCGACCTTGTCGAGGAGCCCCTCGAGCTCGAGCCGCTCCGCGTACGTGAGCGCCTTCGGCCCCTCCTTTGGCGGCTCGTCCTTTCGCGTGGGCGCGGGCGCGGCCGTGCGCCGCTGCGAGCTCGCCTCCAGCGCAGCCTTCGCGGCGGCGTCGCGCGCCGCGGCCTCGGCCTTGAGGGTCTGGTAGGTGGAGTAGTTGCCTTGGTAGTGCGTCACGCGGCCGTCGCCCTCGAACGCGAGGATGGCCGTGGCCACGTTGTCGAGGAACGCGCGATCGTGGGAGACGACGACCGCGCACCCCGGCCAGCCCTCGAGCAGCTCCTCGAGCGCGCTCAGCGTGGCGATGTCGAGATCGTTCGTGGGCTCGTCGAGCAGCAGCAGGTTCTTGCCCTCTCGGAGCACCTTCGCGAGGGCCACGCGCGCGCGCTCGCCGCCGGAGAGCGAGGAGACCTTCTGGCGCTGCTTGTGCGCGTCGAAGAGGAAGCCCTCGAGGTACACGCGAAGATCGACCTTTCGATCGCCGAGGTCGACCTGGCCGCCGCCGCTCTGGAGCGCGCCCTCCTGACCGGCCACGTTGTCGTAGACGGTCCAGTCGTCCTCGAGCTGGGCGCGCGCTTGATCGAAGATCGCGATCTTCGTGTTCGCGCCCACCTTCACGGCGCCCGAGGTCGGCGCGAGCTCGCCCGTCAGGAGCCGAAGCAGCGTGGTCTTGCCGGTGCCGTTCTTGCCAATCACGCCGACGCGATCGCCGGCCACGAGGCGGAGCGTGAGGTCGGAGATGAGCTCGCGCTCGCCGAGGCGCACGCTCACGCCCTCGAGGTCGAGGATGCTCTTGCCGAGGCGTGCCACGTTGCCGTCGACCCCCTCGAGGCTGACGCGGGCGACGTCCTCGCGCGGGCGGTCGGCGATCGCGGCCTCGGCGCGCTGGATGCGGGCCTTCTGCTTCGTGCTCCGAGCCTTGGCGCCGCGGCGGAGCCACGCGGTCTCCCGCCGCAGGAAGTTCTGGCGGTTCTTCTCGGCGCGCTCCTCGTGGGCGAGCAGCTCCGCCTTCTTCTCCACGTAATCCGTGTAGTTTCCATCGAACTCGGTGAGCGTGCCGCGGTCGAGCTCGAACACGCGGGTGCACACGGCGTCGAGCACCCAGCGATCGTGGGTGACCATGAGCACGGTGCCGCGGAACGTCTCGGTGAGGTAGGTCTCGAGCCAGTCGATCGTGTCGGCGTCGAGGTGGTTCGTGGGCTCGTCGAGGATGGCGAGGTCCGGAGACGCGACGAGCAGCCGCGCGAGCGCCACGCGGCGCCGCTCGCCGCCGCTCATCGTGCCCACCGCGCGGTCGAGGGCGGTGATGCCCAGCGCCGCGCACATCTCCTCGACCACATGGCCTCGCTCCCAGCCGCCGAGGCGCTCCACGGCGAAGGCGAGCTCGGCCTGCTCGGCGAGCTCGGTCTCCCCGCCGTCGCCCCGCGCGAGCCGCTCGTTCAGCGCCTCGTACGCGCGGGTCGCGCGCTCCCACTCGGCGAGGCCCGACGCCACCACCGACCTCGCCGTCTCGCCTTCGGGCAGCTCGGGCTCCTGCGAGAGGTAGAGCACCTTCGCGCCGCGCCGGAGCTCCAGCGTCCCGGTGTCGCTCGGCTCCTGCCCCGCGAGCACGCGGAGGAGCGTCGACTTGCCCGTGCCGTTGACGCCGAGCAGCCCGACGCGCTCGCCCTCGCGCAGCGTGAGGGTGACGCCTTCGAAGAGCGAGCGGGCCCCGTAGGCCTTGGAAATGGAGCGGGCGCCGAGGAGGCTCATTCGCGCCTTACTACAGCACTTCGCTCGTCTCGGAAGGCGAGCCGCGCCGCGAAGCCTGCTTCGCGCCGTTTAGCGCTTGCCCCTCGGCGCCGCCCCGGCGAAAACTCCGCGCCGCGGCCGCCTGGATACACCGCCGCGCTTCCCCGAGGTTCCCCATGCTCCGACGATCCCGACGCGCGTGTGCGTCGCCCCCGCGGGCGCTCGCGACGCTGACCCTGGTGTCCGCCACTCTGGTGTCGGCCACCGTAGCGACGAGCGCGCACGCCCAGCTCGTGCCCCAGGGCCAAGGCTACGCGGCCGACAACCTGAACCCCGCGGAGCGCGGGAGCGACTTCTTCACCGCGGAGTCGCTCGACCTCCGCGGCCACGGGCGCTTCGCGTTCGGCGTGCTCGTGGGCAACGCGTACCGCACCGTCGCCGACCGCCGCCAGGACGGCGGCGTGAACGCGTCGGTGGTGCGAAACCAGGCCTTCCTCTACCCCGGCGCCACGTTCACGCTCTTCGATCGCGTGCGCGTCGCGTTCCAGGTGCCGCTCGCGTTCTTCAGCGACGGCAACCAGGCCGTGATGCCCACGCAGACCGGCGGTCAGGCGCCGCAGCTCGGCGTGTATCGGCCACCGAGCGAGCAGGTGGTCCTCGGCGACGTGCGCCTCGGCGCGGACCTGCGCCTCTACGGCACGTACGGCGATCGCCTCACCCTCGCGCTCGGCGCGCAGGCCTTCATCCCCACGGGCAAGCCCGACTCCTACACCGGCGACGGGAACCCGCGCGTCGCCCCGCGGCTCTCCGCGGCCGGGCAGATGGGCATGTTCGAGTACGCCGCGCAGGTGGGCCTCCACCTCCGCACCCGCGACGACGTGGCGTACGGGCGCGAGTACGGCAACGGCGGCCGCGTCGGGCACGAGTTCACCGCGCAGGTGGCCACGGGCGTCCGCCTCGCGAACGGGCGAGTGGTCGTAGGTCCTGAACTTTACGGAAGAAAATCGTTCGGCGACACCGACGGCCAGAGCTCGCCGGTCGAGGCGCTGCTCGGCGGCCACTTCGGGCTCACCGACTCGCTCCGCCTCAGCGCGGGCGTGGGCGCGGGCCTCACCAAGTCGTACGGCGCGCCGGTGGTGCGCGGCATCTTCGGCTTCGAGTGGGTGCCCGCGAGCCCCCCCGAGCCCAAGGAGCCCGACGAGGACAACGACGGCGTCCCCGACGAGGTCGACGCGTGCCCGAAGGACGCCGGCGTCGCCTCGCCCGAGAAGACGAAGAACGGCTGCCCACCCCCGCCCAGCGATCGCGACGGCGACGGCGTGCCCGACGGCGCGGACGCCTGCCCCGACGTGCTCGGCATGCGGTCGGTCGACCCCCGCCAGAACGGCTGTCTGCCCGATCGCGACGGCGACGGGATCCCCGACACGCAGGACGCGTGCGGCGAGGTGAAGGGGGTGCCGTCCAGCGATCCCCTCTGGAACGGCTGCGTGCCCGATCACGATCACGACGGCGTGCTCGACGCCGACGACGCGTGCCCGGACAAGCCCGGCCCGCGGCGCGCCGATCCGGCGTCGAAGCGCTCGGGCTGCCCCGAGGAGGACACCGACAAGGACGGCATCAACGACGAGCTCGACGCCTGCCCGAACGAGCCCGGCAAGCCCAACCCCAGCGATCCCAAGCTCCACGGCTGCCCGAGCGCCGTCATCTTGGGCGGGGCCATCCAGATCCGCGACCAGGTGCAGTTTCGCACCGGCACCGCCGAGATCCTGAAGAGCGCCGACAACGACGCGACCCTCGGCGCGGTGCTGGGCATCCTCCAGACGCACCCCGAGATCACGAAGGTGCGCATCGAGGGCCACACCGACGACCAGGGCGCCGCCGCCGCGAACAAGCGGCTCTCGCAGGGGCGCGCCGACTCCGTCAAGCGCTGGCTCGTGGGCAAGGGCATCGCCGCCGGTCGCCTCGCGACGGCCGGCTTCGGCCAGGACAAGCCGCTCGCGCCGAACGACTCCGACGCGAACCGCGCCAAGAACCGCCGCGTCGAGTTCCAGGTCGAGAGCGCGGGAGGCTCGAAATGAGCCCCTCCACTGCTCGCATTTCGCTCGGACCGAAGCACTCAAGGAGCTCGCTCATGCCTCGCTCGACCCGCACCGCTGCCTCGCCCGTCGCGCTCCTCGCCGCGCTCGTCGCGGCGGCGTGGCCCTCCCTGGCGAGCGCCGCCGACCCCCCGAAGGTCCCGAAGGGGACCGCCGCCGCCGTCGCCCCGGCCACGAAGGGCGCCACCGACGTCGCCGCCGCTGACACCTTCGCGGCCGCCACGAAGGCCGAAGAGAAGAAGGCGAAGGACGCGACCGAGGCCTCGATCAGCGCCGGCGGGCTCTTCACGAGCGGCAACGCGCGCACCATCGCCCTCACCGCGGGTGGGAAGCTCCGCCTCCGTCGGCAGGAGCACCAGCTCGGCGCGAGCTTCTTCGGCAACTACGCGCGCGCGGGAAAGAAGGGCGAGACGGTCACGGACACCGTCGCGAACCTCCAGGGGCTCCTGCGGTACGACTACTTCTTCGCCGATCGCTTCGCGGCGTTCCTCCAGTCGACCGGCCGACACGACAAGTTCCAGGGCCTCGACTTCCGCCTCACGGTCGACCCTGGCGTGGCCGCGTACCTCATCGACACGAAGAAGCAGCGGGCCTGGCTCGAGGGCGGCCTCCAGATCCAGCTCGATCTCCGCAGCCCCGAGGCGGTCGCGACCGCGGGCGGCGCGCTGAACCAGCAGCAGGCGTTCTTCAACGCGCGGTTCTACGCCGGCTACGAGAACCAGCTCTACGAGGGCGTGAGCTTCGTGAGCGGGGTCGAGTACATCCAGAACCTCCACGACACCGTGAGCCGCTACCGGCTCAACCTCGACATGGGGCTCAAGGCGAAGGTCTCGGACAAGCTCGCGGTCGCGACCGCCTACAGCATGCGCTACGAGAACCAGCCGCTCCCCACCGTGGAGAAGGCGGACTCGATCGCGTCAGTCAACCTGGTTTACAATCTCTTCTAGGCCGCCCGTGTTTCGCCTGCAGAACCCCCTGAAGGCCTACGCGTGGGGCTCGCGCTCCGCGATCGCGGAGCTCCAGGGCCGGCCCACGCCGAGCGACGGGCCGGAGGCCGAGCTGTGGATGGGCGCGCACCCGAGCGCGCCGTCCTCGATCAGGCTCGACGGCGTGGACTCCGCGCTCGACGCGGTGATCGCGGCGGGCCCTGGCGCGATCCTCGGCGGGGACTCCGAGCGCGCCTTCGGGCCCCGGCTGCCCTTCCTGCTCAAGGTGCTGGCCGCGGCCTCGCCGCTGTCGCTGCAGGCCCACCCCTCGCTCGCGCAGGCGGTCGCGGGCTTCGCGCGGGAGGAGGCCCTCGGGCTCGCGCTCGGCGCGCCCGAGCGCAGCTACAAGGACGCGAGCCACAAGCCGGAGGTGCTCTGCGCGCTCACGCCGTTCTGGGCGCTCTCGGGGTTTCGCGCGGCCGACGCCGCGGCGAGGCTGCTCGCGGCGACGGGCGCGCCCGAGGTGGCGCCGTTCGTGGCCCAGCTCGCAGGGAGCGGCGCGGAGGAGGCGCGGCTCCGCGCGGTGTTCCTCGGGCTCTTCGCGCACGACGACAAGGCGGGGCTCGCGGCGGCCGTGGCGCGTGGGGTGCCCGCGCTCGAGGCCGCGGGTTACGCCGACGAGGCGCGGTGGACGACCCGGCTCGCCGAGGCGTACCCCGGCGACGTGGGCGTGGTCGTCGCGCTGCTGCTGAACCTCGTGCGCCTCGAGCCTGGGCAGGCGCTCTTCCTCGACGCGGGGAACCTGCACGCGTACCTGGAGGGCACCGGGATCGAGCTCATGGCGAGCTCGGACAACGTGCTCCGCGGCGGGCTCACGATCAAGCACGTGGACGTGGCGGGCCTCGCCGAGGTGCTCTCGTTTCACGCGGGCGGCGTGCCGCGCGCCACGCGCCGCGCGAGCCCCGAGGGGGCCGTCGAGTACGTCACCTCGGCGCGTGAGTTTCGGCTCTCGAGGCTCGAGCTGGGCGCGAGCGAGGCGCGGGAGCTGGCGGCCTCTGCCGGTCCCGAGATCCTGCTCGTCACGCGCGGCTCGGCCCGCGTGTCGCGTGGCGGGGCGTCGCTCACGCTCGGGCGCGGCGAGTCGGCGCTCCTCCCCTACGGCGCGGAGCCTGTTCGGATCGCGGCGGACGCCGCGCGTACAACCGTGTTCCGCGCGACGACGGCGCTCCCCCCGTCGCGCTGATGCGCCGCCGCGGCGTGGGCCCGCAAAGAGTGGCGACCCACGGGCGTCCGCGATAGAAGCCCGGCGCCATGGCTCGCCGCACCGCGCTGCTCCCGCGGCTCACCCTGCTCACCCTGCTCACCCCCGCCCTCCTCACGGCGGCCACCCTCGCGCCGCGCGTGGCCTCGGCCGACGAGCCCGTGCCGCCCGAGCTAGCCGACGGCTTCGGCGCGTGCGAGACCTTGGATACGCGGGTCAACCAGGAGCTCGACGCGTGGGCGCGCGAGCAGCCGAAGGTGCCCTTCAAGCCGGAGCGCGAGGAGACCATCCTCGGCGGCCCGTGGGTCGACCTCACCCGCGCGATCGCGCGCTCGAGCGGCGTCATCGCCGCCACGCTCCTGCCCTCGCTCGGCGCGCAGACGCGCGACAGCACGCCGGCCGCGACGCTCTCGTTCCCGTGGACGTTTCAGCTCGGCCCTGCGCTGTCGTGCTCGCGCGACAAGGGCGGCTTCGTCGTGCGCAAGCACATCCCGAACCGCCTCATGCTCGAGCCCGCGATCGTGCCCGTCGGCGGCTCGAGCGTCGCCATGTGGGTGCGGACGGGCTACCGGCTGCTCGTGCACCCGAGCAGCTGGGCGGTGGGCTTCGGCGGCGGCGTGGGCACCACCATCGACCTGTTCGGCTTCAAGAACGAGCCGTCGCCACGGGCCTCGCTCAGCCCGGAGGTGGTCGTGCACTTCGGCCACTGCTGCGACCGCGGCTTCTTCACGCTCGCGTTCCGCACCGACGTCTACTTCGCGGGCCAAGACCGCGTCGTCGTGGGTGGCAATGTAGGCTACACGTATTTCTGAGCGCCCGCGCGGCGTGACGCGGCGACGGGTGGCCCGCTAGGGCCGGAAGTTCTGGATCGCCCACACCTTCCCGGCGGGCGTCACGTAGAACCCGCAGGAGACCTTCGTGTAGCGGGTGTTCTTCATGTTGATGTAGTGGCCCTTCTCGCCCGTGCCGAACTTCTCGTCCCACATCATCTTGAGGCAGCCGGCGATCATGGTCTCGGGCTTGCCCGGCCAGCCGGGGCACTCGTTCTGCGCTTGCTCCCCGCACTTGCCGAACGCGCCGTGCGCCTTGCCGGTCTCGGAGTCGCTCTTGCACTGACCGTCGACGCAGGTCTCGGCCTCCGTCCAACGCGCGAGCGGCGGCAGGCCCTCTGTGGCGCGCCACTTGTTGATCTCGGCGACGCAGAGGTCTTGCGCGCCGTTGCCGACGGGAGGCGCGCCGCCCGAGTCCTTCGGCCCGGCGTCCGCCGCGAGCGGCGGCGCGAGGGCGTCCGCCACCGCCGCGTCGCCGGTAGAGGCGTCCTCCGCGGAGCCCGAAGCGGTGGGGGTCGGGCTCGGACCAAGCAGCGAGGGCGCCTCGATCGAGCAGCCCGGAGAGGCCGCCACGATCCCGACGCCGGCCAGCGCCACGACCCACGATGAAGGTTTTGCGCGCATACGTTCTCCTGGCAGCAGACTAGCCCGGATAATTCACTGGACGTGGGTGCGGTGTGTGGAGGGGGGGGCGAT
>DAORJJ010000246.1:0-9497 GCA_035439005.1 Polyangiaceae bacterium
CCGAGCCGAAGGCGAGGGGTTGGCATGAACCTCGAAGTGAGCCCCGAAGGGGCGAGCGAAGGTCGATGGCGAGCCCGAGCCGAAGGCGAGGGGTTGGCATGAACTACAATCCGTACTCCGCGCCCGCGCAGCCCGGCGGGCCCTCCCCGGACGGCTTCGGCCAAGCCAGCGGCGCGCCGCAGCCGTGGGAGCCAGGCGAGGTGGTGAGCGCGGCGTGGGCCAAATTCGGCCCGCACTGGGCGACGCTCGTCTTCTCGATGTTCCTCGCCGGCCTCATCGGCGGCATCCCGCGCGCGTTCCCTGCGGGGCTCGTCGCCAGCGGCGCGATGGACATCCACAGCGACGAGTACCAAGTGGTGAACGGCATCTGCGCGCTCATCGGCTTCATCGTGCAGATGCTCTTCCAGCCGGGCCTCATCAAGATCTGGCTCACCGCGGGCCGCGGCGGCACGCCCCAGTTCGGGGACATGTTCTCCGCGATGGGGCGCTTCCCGTCCATGCTCGGGGCGATGTTCCTGATGATGCTCGCCATCTACGCTGGGCTGCTCTGCTTCTTCGTGCCGGGCATCATCCTCGCCCTCGGCCTCGGCCTCGCGCAGTACTTCGTGGTCGACAAGAACATGGGCCCCATCCAAGCGCTGAAGGCGAGCTGGGAGGCCACCAACGGCCACAAGGTGAAGCTCTTCCTGCTCGGTCTCATCTCGGTCGGCATCCTCATCGTCGGCTGCGTCGCCTGCTACATCGGCATGTTCGTCGCGCTGCCGCTCGTGTCGCTGGCGTACGCCATCGTGTACCTCCGCCTCACCGGCCAAGACCCCATCTACGGGGGCTTCTCGGGCGGCGGGTTCTCCGGCGGCTTCGGCGCGCCGGGTGGGCCTCCCCCGGCGGGCGGCTTCGGCGGCCCTCCTGGCGCCGGCTACGGCCCTCCCGGGGGCTACGGCGGTCCTCCCCCAGGGGGCTACGGCGCGGGCTACTGAGCCGCGCTGACTCACGAAGCGCCCCTCGCCTCGCGCGGGGGGCGTTTTTTTTTTTGCTGCGAACTCGGGGGCTTGCGCGGCGAACGCCCGAGTCGCGGTCGCGGCGCGCGCGCGCGCGCGCTAGGGTCGGAGGTGGGGGTTTTGACCATGGAGGAGCTCACGCTCTGGGACACGCGCCTGCGGCTCCATCGGCCGCTCGAGCCGCTGCTCGACGAGGAGCAGGAGGGCGTGCGGCACACGAGCTTCGCGTGCTCGGGGGACGAGCTCGGGCACCTGCTCGCCCACTACGACGCGGCCATCGACGACGCCGCGTTCCGCACGTTCGGGCGCACGTTCGGCGCCGGCTCGTTCTCCCTCAGCGCGGAGCGAGAGACCATCCTGCTCACCGTCACGTGCACCGTCGACTCCACCCGCACGCCGCTGCTCACGTTCATGGCCGACAACTGCGCGCGCCGGCGCTCGTCGTCGCCCCTGCCGCCGGCGGTGCTCGACGCGTGGGGCCTCACGCTCGTGCCCGTGCCGGGCTCCGCGCCGGACACCTTCGAGGACCGGCCGCGCGAGCGCTCGTACCGCTTCACCCTCCCGACCGCCGCCCCCGTCGACGTCGCCGCGCACTTCCGCGCCCTCGCGCTCGGGAACGGGTTCGTCGAGGCCGATTTCGTCACGAGCGACGGCGCCATCGCGCTCTCGTTTCGCCGGGGCTCGCAGGCGCTCGAGGTCTCGGCGTGGGCCGATCCCTCGACCGAGGGCTCGATCTACGCCGTAGGGCTCCGCCGCTAGCCGGGCCTAGTCCCCTGGAAGCGTGATTCCTGCAACAAGTGTCTTTTTCGGCGCCGGTGGGAGGAGCCTCACTGTTCGAGGATCGGCGTTCTCGCGCGGCTCCCGGTAGTGACGGCGTCTCATCACCGGCCCTACGCGGCCCTCCATCGCGCGGAACGCCGCCGAGTTTGAGGAGGGGCCCTCCGGCGCCGAAAAAGGGGCACTCCCGCGCGCCGGTGTGGACCCGAGTCGATCGAGCGCTCGGCTCCGCGACCGCGCGTGCACACGTGACCCGACCTGTGAAACGAACCACGCTTCCAGGGACTAGTCCCCTTTGACAATGACCCGACCTTTGAAAGGAACCACGCTTCCAGGGGACTAGCAGCCTGTTGATTTACGGGAGTAAATCAACGGGCTGCTAGGCGCCGAGGCCGAGCAGAAAGAGGAGCAGCGCCTTCTGCGCGTGGAGCCGGTTCTCGGCCTGATCGAACACGATCGACGCCTCCGACTCGAGCACGTCCTCCGTGATCTCCTCGCCGCGGTGCGCGGGCAGGCAGTGCATCACGCGGGCGGTGGGGGAGGCCTTCGCGAGCAGCGCCGCGTCGACCGTGTAGCCCTCGAAGGCGGCCTGGCGCCGCGCGTTCTCAGCCTCTTGGCCCATGCTGGTCCACACGTCGGTGTGCACGAACTCGGCGCCCTCGCACGCGGGCTCCGGCCTCGCGTGCACCGACACCCACGACCCGGCGGCCTCGAGCTCTTCGGGCGGCGGGCGGTAGTCGCTCGGCGACGCGAGCGCGAGGTGAAACTCGAAGATGCGCGCGGCCTCGACGAACGAGCGGGCCATGTTGCTCGCGCCGTCTCCCACGAAGGCCACGCGCCGCCCGGCGAGCGCGCCGAGCCCCCGCGCGGCGAGGCTCTCGCGCATGGTGAGCACGTCGGCGAGCACCTGCACGGGGTGCGCGTCGTCCGTGAGCGCGTTCACGACGGGCACGCCCACGCTGGCCATCTCGCGCAGGCGCGCGGTCTCGAACGTGCGGTACACGATGGCGTCGCAGTAGCGGGCGAGGACGCGCGCCGTGTCGCGCACCGGCTCGCCGCGCGCGAGCTGCGTGCCCTGGGTGGTCACGATGACCGGGTGCCCCCCGAGCTGCGCCACGCCCACCTCGAACGAGATGCGCGTGCGCGTGCTGGCCTTCTCCATGACGATCGCGATCGCGCGACCGCGCAGCAGGTGGACGCGCGCGCCCCGCGGCTCGGCCTTCAGCGCGGCCGCGAGGTCGAGCACCCGATCGAGCTCGACGCGCGTGAGGTCCGAGAGGCAGAGGAAATCCCGTTTCATGTTGACCACCTGAAATTGCTACACTTTTCGTCTAGAGGGCGACCGCCGCGATGCGCTCGGGCACGCCCGCGAGGGAGTCGCGACCGGCGGCCTCGAGCAGCTCGCCCGCGGCGCGCTCGAGGCCCTCGAGCTGCGCTGTCACCGCGCGCGGGCCGGTGCCGCCCACGCTCTCCTTCGCGGCCACGGCGCGCCGCGGGTCGAGCGCGAGGAGCGCGTCGGCGGTGAGCGCGGGGTGCACCCGGGCGGCCTCCTCCGGCGTGAGCGAGACGAGCGGCCTGCCGAGCACCGTCGCCTCCCGCACGAGGGCGCCGACCGCCTGGTAGGCCTCGCGGAAGGGTGTCCCAGCGCGCACGAGGGCCTCGGCGAGATCGGTCGCCTGCGTGGAGCCGTCCGACACGGCGCGGAGGCAGGCGTCGCGATCGAACGTGAGGTGCGGGAGCGCGAGGCGCACGGCCCGGAGGGCGCCGCGCACGAGGGGCCCGGTGGAGAGCGTGGCGCGCCGATCGTCTTGGAGATCGCGGCTGTAGCCGGCGTGGAGGCCGCGCACGAGCGTGAGCATCTGCACGACGTTGCCCGCGCCGAACGAGGCCTTCGAGCGCACGAGCTCGAACACGTCGGGGTTCTTCTTCTGGGGCATCATGCTCGAGCCGGCGGAGATGCAGTCGCCGAGCTTCACGAAGCCGAACTCGCTCGTCGAGTAGTCGATCACGTCGGTCGCGAGCCGCGAGAGGGCGAGCAGCACGCGCGCCCCGGCGTAGGCGTAATCGAGCGAGAAATCACGGTCACCGACGGTGTCGAGCGCGTTCTCGGTGGGCCCGCCGCGGAAGCCGAGGAGCGCCGCGGTGAGCGCGCGATCGACGCCGAGCGACGAGCCGGAGCACGCGCCCGACCCGAGCGGGCAGCGCCCCACGTCGACCGCGCGGAGCCGGAGCGCCGCGCGGTGGAGGCCCGTGGCCCAGGCCGCGAAGAGGAAGCCGCCGCTGATGGGCTGCGCGCGCTGGCGGTGGGTGTACGCGGGGAGCACGAGGTCGAGCTCGGCGCGGCCGCGGCCCGCGAGCTCCAGCAGGAGGCCGCCGACCTCTCCGAGCAGCTCGCCCCGCGCGCGCCGCACGTGGAGCCGCAGCGCCGTGGAGACCTGGTCGTTGCGGGAGCGTGCAGTATGCAAGCGTTTGCCCACCGGGCCGAGCCTCGCGGTAAGCGCGGCCTCGATGGCCATGTGCACGTCCTCCTCGTCGGAGGGCTCGGTGAGCAGCGGCAGCTCGCCGCGCTCGGCGGCGCCGTGCATCGCGAGCAGCTCGGCGCGGAGGGCGCGGGCGTCCTCCGCCGGCACGAGCCCGGTGACCCCGAGCATGGTGACGTGGGCCGCGCTGCCGAGCAGGTCCTCCCGCGCGAGGCCGCGATCGTCGTCCATCGACGAGCTCCACGCGAGCAGCTCGGGGAGCATGCCCCCCGCGCCCGTGGCCGCCGTGCGGGCGAGGCTCACCGCGGGCGTGCGTTGAAGCAGGGGGTCGTGGGTCATGTCAGTCTCTCCGTACGAGGGTGCCGATGCCGCGGTCGGTGAAGAGCTCCGCGATGAGCCCGTGCGGGGTGCGCCCGTCGATGATGTGCACCGAGCGCACGCCCCCGGTGAGCGCCTTGAGGATGCTCTCCGCCTTCGCCGCCATCCCGCCGGCGATGACGCCGGAGTCGATGCGCGCGCGGAGATCGGCCGCGGAGATCTCGCTGATGAGCTCGCCCCGATCGAGGATGCCGGCCACGTCCGACAGGTAGATGAGCTTCTCGGCCTGGAGCGCCACGGCGATCTCGGCCGCGGCGGTGTCGGCGTTGATGTTGTAGCCCGCGCCGTCCTCCCCGAGGCCAACGGGCGAGACCACGGGCACGTAGCCCTTCTCGAGGAGCATCTCGAGGTACTCGCGGTTCACCTGCACGACCTCGCCCACCATGCCGAGATCGCGGCCCTCCTTGCCGTAGAGGCGGCGCGCGCGGAGCAGGCCGGCGTCTTTGCCCGACACGCCCACGGCGTTCGCGCTGCGCTGGTTCAAGAGCGACACGAGCTCGGTGTTGATGCGCCCGGTGAGCACCATCTCCACCACCTTCACGTCCTCGACGCCGGTGATGCGCACGCCGTCGACGAACTCGCTCTTGCCCTGCCCGAGCTTCTCGAGCGTGCGGGAGATCTCGGGGCCGCCGCCGTGCACGACCACGGGCAGGAGCCCCGCGGAGCGGAGCAGGTTGATGTCGTTGGCGAAGCTCGCCTTCAGCGAGTCCTTCACCATCGCGGCGCCGCCGTATTTGATGACCGTGCGCTTCTTCGCGAACTTGTCGATGTACGAGAGCGCCTCGACGAGGAGCGTGCGCTTGAACGCCGGGCTGTAGTTCGTGAGGCGGTCGTCGCGCGAGACCACGCCCTCGGGGGAGGCCCCGGTGAGGCTCATGTAGTCTGCATTGATCTTCACGTAGTCGTACGAGAGATCGCAGCCCCACGCGAGCGCCTCGGCGCCGCCGCCGGCCCCGACGCCGACTGCGAACGCCACGTCGATCTTCACCTGCGGCTCGCGCATGCGGGCGCGCAGCTGCGTGCTGTCGACGTCGGCGGGGCGACCCTCGGCGAACACGACCTCGCCCTGGATGCTCACGCGCGCGTTCAGCACGTCGACCGGGTACTTCTTCGCGCCGGCCCGCGCGCCCACCGACGCGAGCACGCGCCCCCAGTTGGGGTCGGCGCCGAAGATGGCCGCCTTCACGAGGTTCGAGCCCGCCACGATCTTGGCGAGGTCCCGCGCGATCTCGACCGTGGGCGCCCCGGAGACGCGCACCTCGACGAGCTTCGTGGCGCCCTCGCCGTCCTCCGCGACCGCGCGCGTGAGCTCGACGCAGAGGCTCACGAGCGCGGCCTCGAAGTTCGCGAGCTCGGCCTTGTCACGGAGCGCGGGCGCCCCGGAGGCGCCGTTCGCGAGCATGAACACCGCGTCGTTCGTGCTCATCTCGTTGTCGACGTTCAGGCACCCGAAGCTGCCCTGCGCGACGCGGTCGAGCATGGCCTGCAGCGTCTTGGGGTCGATGGTCGCGTCGGTGACGATGAACGCGAGCAGCGTCGCGAGCTCGGGCGCGATCATGCCCGAGCCCTTGCAGAACGCGCTGATCGTGACCGTGACGCCGCCCACCGCGACGGTGCGGTGCGTGAGCTTCACGCGCGTGTCGGTGGTGAGGATGGCCTCGGCGGCGGGCACGAGCGCGTCGCCCCGCTGCTTGGCGAGGGCGGCGCACCCCGCGACGAGCTTGGCGATCGGCAACGGCACGCCGATGACGCCCGTGGAGGCCGACAGCACGCTCTCGGCGGGGACGCCGAGGGCCTTGCCCATCGCCGCGTGCACCGCCGCCACGTCGTCCCGCCCCTGCGCGCCGGTGAGGGCGTTCGCGTTGCCGCTGTTGGCGACGATGGCGCGGAAGCCGGTGCCGGGGAGCCGCGCCGCGGCGTCGGCCACGGGCGCCGCGCGCGCCGCGCTGACCGTGAAGACGCCGGCCGCGGAGCACGGCTCGGCGCTGGACACGAGCGCCATGTCCTTGCGGTGCGCCTTCACGCCCGCGTTGACGCCCGCGAACGAAAAACCCTTGGGAATCCTCATGCTGCGCTCCGGTGGAGGCCGTCGAGGCCCAGGGTCTCGGGGAGGCCGAGGGCGAGGTTGGCGTTCTGGAGGGCCTGGCCGGCCGCGCCCTTCAGGAGGTTGTCGATGGCGGCGAGCACGACCACGCGGCCCGGCCGGGCGGCCACGCCGACGCGGCACACGTTCGTGCCGACCACGGCGGCGAGCGTGACCTCGCCGGGCGCCACGACCTCGACGAACGGCGCGCCCGCGTAGGCGGCGCGCAGGCACGCCTCGAGCTCCGCGAGGCCCGCGCCGCCGCGGGGGCGCGCGTAGCAGGTGGCGAGGAGGCCGCGCCGCACGGGCAGGAGGTGCGGGGTGAAGACGAGGTCGTGCGCGACCGGCGGACCCTCGTGGAGCGCCGCGCCCGCGTACGCCGCGAGCTTCTGCGCGATCTCGGGCTCGTGTTGGTGCGCGAGGACCTTGTACGCGCGGAGGTTCTCGGCCACCTCGGCGAACGAGTGCTCCTCCTTCGCTTGCCGGCCCGCGCCCGTGGTGCCCGACTTGGCGTCGACCACGAGGCCCTCGCCCTCGATGAGGCCCGCGCGGAGGAGCGGCGCGAGCGCGAGGAGGGTCGCCGTGGGGTAGCAGCCGGGGTTCGCCACCAGGGCCCCGCGCGGCGGCGCCCCGAAGAGCTCGGGCAGGCCGTACGGGGTGCTCCCGAGGCGGGAGGGCTCGGGGTGCGAAAAGTTGTAATGTACACGCACATCGTCGGCGGTCGCCAAGCGGAAGGCGCCGGAGAGATCGATCACGGTCCGCCCGCCCTCGGCGAGGCGCGGGCCGAGGTCGGCGGACACCTCGGCGGGGGTGGCCAGGAAGGCGACGTCGCACGTGGCCGCCGCGGCCAGGGCCTCGCCGTTCTTCACGAAGGCCAGATCGCTCCGGAGGCCGAGCTCACGCCCCACGGAGCGGCCCGCCCGCGCGTCGGAGGTGGCGGCCGCGAGCGCGAGGCCAGGGTGGCCGGCCACGAGGCGCGCGAGCACCCCGCCCGAGTAGCCCGAGGCGCCCACGATGATGACCCGATGCGCGGTGCTCACGGCGTGCGCGGTTACGGGGTTTTTCCGCAAACTTCAAGGCTTACGGTCGCGGTCACTCGGCCGCGACCACTTTCGGCGCGAAACCGGCGCGGCGCGCGGACCGTCAGGGGTGCGCCGCCGCCGCGGGCTTGCCGGCGCCGGCGTTGCCCGTGTCGGTGGCGCTCGCGGAGCTCGACCACGCCCACCACACGCCGCCCAGCAAGAAGAGCGCGGCCCCGAGCGCGGGGAGCCACATGGGGGTCTTCGGCTCATCCTCGTGGGCGTGCGCGTGCGTGTCGGCCATGGCGCCGATATCCCCCGGGGGCGCGGGGGTGTCAAGTCGCGTGGGCGAGCGGCCGAGTCGCTCAGCCCGCCGCGCGCCTGCGGAGGCGCCGGGCCCCGAGCGCCGCCGCGACCGCGACCGCCGCGAGCGCCCCGAGATCGCCGGCCTCGCCCACGGCGCGCACGCCGCACTGCAGGCCGACCTTCTTCGCCAACTCCTCCTGCTCGTCCTGCTCGTCGACCCCCACGCCCGCGCGCCCCTCCTGAGGGACGGGCACGAGGCGCGCGCCGGCCGGCTCGAGCTCGGGCGGCTCGGACGCCGCGCCTGCGTCGGGCGCGGGGGCGCCGGCGTCGGGCGAGGTGGCGGAGGGCGCGCCAGGATCGGTGCAGCACCGAAAGCTCTGCTGGTACGCCACGAAATTCTCGTTGTGCGCGCGCGTGGCAGGGCGGCAGCGGGCCCGGACCGGGCCCCAGTAGCCGCCTTTGAGCACCGACGCGAAGCCGCCGCTCGTGCGGGTGGTCTTGGTCCACTCGTCGACGTTGCCGGTCATGTCGTAGATGCCGAACGGGCTCTTGCACTTCGGGCTCGCTCCCGACGGCTGCCCCTGCCACAGGCGGTCGAGCTCGGCGCGGGCCTTCTGGCCGTCGCGCGGGGCGAGGCCGTTCTCGGCGAAGGGCTTCCACGGGCGGTCCACGTTGCACGCCTCGGCGTCGCGCTCGTAGCCGTAGGGGTAGGGCACCGCCTCTTCGCCCTCGCAGGCGAACGTCCACTCGGTCTCGTTGCAGAGGCGCTTGCCCGCCGCCTTGCAGAGCGCCGCGCTCTCGTTGTAAGTGACTACGATTACAGGGTTTTCACCCTTCTTGTTGGGGTACTCGAAGCGGTCCATGCAGAAGCGCAGCGGCTTCGTGGGGAGCTTCTGCGAGAGATCGAGCCAGCCCGGCCGGTCGAAGGTGCGGCAGCGCGCCGGGAAGTCTTTGCTGATCCAGTCGACGCAGGCGCTGTTCTGGAGCTCCTCCACGCCGCCGGAGGAGTCCTTCCCGTCCGCGTCGAGCTTGTAGCGGCCGCTCACCTCGACCATGCCCGGGCCGCACGCGCCGCGGTTCTTCTCGCGGGCGTCGGTCACGTCGGTGGCCTCGACCGTGCCCGGCGCCGCCACGGCCTGCCAGTGCTTCTTGTCGATGCTGCGCCACTCGTTGCGCGGCGTCTGCCCGGCGAAGTGGAGGAAGCCGGAGTCGTTGGGGTCGAGCAGCGCCCACCCGAGCAGCCCGCCCCCGACCACGAGGAGGCCGCCCACCGCGAAGAGGGCGACAAAGAGGGCCCCGCGGCGGCGGCTCGGAGCGGGGGACGGCGTGGTGTGCGGCGTGGGCATCATGGGGGCGGTGACCCGAGGGTAGTCGAGCCAGGGATGGACGACCAAACGCCCGGGGCATTCACGCCGACCCGCTGGCCGCCGCGGTTCGACCGGCGGCGCGCCTCAGG
>DAORJJ010000247.1:0-9492 GCA_035439005.1 Polyangiaceae bacterium
CACGTGGGGGCTCGTGAGCGCGAAGCGGTAGCAGTCGCTCGCGTCGGGCACGCGCTCGCCCGGCGGCACGAGCCGCGGGTCCAGCAGCGAGCCCCAGCGCGTCGCGGTGAACGCGAGCACGCCAGGTGACGCGTCGAGCTTCGGGAAGACCTCGCGCTCCGCCCCGGGGTGCGCGGCGTTGTAGCGCACCATCACGCCGTCGACGCCGTCGAGCTCCGCCATGCGCGGAAGCAGGGCGCGCTCGTGCGACGAGATGACAATCTTCTTGACCATCCCGCGCTCTCGCAAGGCCAGCGCCGCGTCGAGGATGCGGCGCGGCGGCAGCTCGTTCCACCAGCCGAGGCTCAGCACGTCGACGTAGTCGGTGCGCAGGGCGCGCAGAGCGAGCACCACCGAGGGGCGCATGAGGAAGCCGAGGCGCGTGTAGCTCTGGATCGCGAGCACGACCGAAGCGCGGTCGCGCGCCGCGAGGCGCCGCAGGCCCGCGCCGAACGAGCGCCGCCGCCGCAGGCCCCAGAAGAAGAAGTTCACGCCGCGCTCGTGCGCGCGCTCGAGATCGCTCCCGCCGACGCCGTAGCTCGAGGCGATCGCCACGCGGCTCACGAGCGGTCCACCCGCCCCGAAGGGCACTCGTTCGAAGGTCATGGAAGGCTCCTCAGGAAGGCGGGTTCGAGGTCGCGGCGGGCAGCGCCTTGAGCGAGGGGGTGAAGCGGTCCATCACCCAGCGCGTGGTGCTGGGGAACCACCGGCTGAGCGCGCCCGACCGCGGGTAGATCACGCGCGCGGTCTTGCGCTCGATCGCGAGCCGCACGAGGCGCGAGAGCTCGGCCTCGCTGCCGGTAGGGAACGCCGAGAGCAGCTTCGACTCCTCGAACTTGTTCATCGCCGCCTGCGCCATCTCGGTGGACGCGATGATGCCGGGGTACACCGTGACGACGTGCACGCCGGTGCCGCGCAGCTCGCCGCGCAGCGACTCGGAGGCCGCGGCGAGGCCCGCCTTGGCCGCGTTGTAGTGGGTCATCCCCGGGGTGGGCGCGAGGGCGGCCATCGAGGCGACGTCGACGATGGTGCCGCTGCCCCGCGCGAGCATCGAGGGCAGCACCGCCCGCGTGAGGCGGAGGGGGACGAGCAGATCGACCGTGAGGAGCGCGTCGGCCTCGTCGGGATCGACCGTGGCCGTGGGCGCCACGATCTGCACGCCAGCGTTGTTCACGAGCACGTCGATCGGGCCGAGGGCCTCCTCGGCGGCGGCAAGCCACCCCGTCGCGCGCTTCGCGTCGGAGAGGTCCCAGGGGGCCACGTGCACGCGCGCCGCGGGCGTCGCGGCCCGAAGCTCGGCGGCGAGGGCGCGGAGGCGGTCCTCCCGCCGGGCGACGAGGGTGAGCGCGTGACCGTGCTTCGCGAGCTCGCGGGCGAGCGAGGCTCCGATGCCGGACGAGGCTCCAGTGATGGCGATGTGCATGACGAGGCTCCGGGGGTGAGGCAGGTTGAACGTTATGACTGGTTTGGTTTTTTGGTCAATGCCGAGCGTGACGAAGGGCGGGCTCGCGCTCCGGCGCCCTCACGGCGCGCAGAGGCCGTGGAGCACGAGGTCGAGGCCGACGCGGACGCGCGCCTCGACCTCGCGGGCGCGCGCCGGGGTCCCATCGAGGAAGCGTCCGCGGTAGGCCGCGAGCTGGAAGTCTTGGAGGAGGCTCGCGACGGTGTCGACCTCGAGATCGGCGCGGAAGAGGCCCTGGCGAACGCCGATGCGGAGCACCTCGACCACGTTCGCGCGGCCGACCTCGCGGAGCCCGTCGAGGCGCTCGGCCCAGTCGGGCAAGGCGCGGAGGGTCTCGCCGAGCAGCAGATCGAGCACCAGCGGGTGCCGCTCGACGTGCTGCATCGCCGTGGTGAGGAGGGTGCCGAGGAGCGCGTCGGCCGGCACGCGCGGATCGATCGTGCGCGCGCACTCGGACTGCCACGCGCGCACCTCGCGGTGGAGCACCTGGTAGAAGAGGTCCTCCTTCGACTCCGCGGCGAGGTACACGGTGCCCTTGCCCACGCCGGCCTCGCGCGCGATGTCGTCGATGGACGCCTTCTTGAAGCCGAAGCGCGAGAAGGCGCGGGCGGCTTGGAGCAGAATGCAGTCTTTCTTGGCGGCGTCCAACGAGTGACTGATATAGTTCTCCAGTCAGTTCTGTCAAGGCGGCTCCGCGCGACGGCGTTCGGTCACGCGGATCGCAGCCGGTCGCCTGCCGGTAGCCTCGGGGCGATGGCCCCCGAGCTCCAGACCCCGCGCCTCGTCCTCCGGCCGCTCGACGCGGGCGACGCCGACGCGCTCTTCGCCCTGTGCTCCGATCCCGTGGTGATGGAGCACTTCCCGGCGACGCTCACCCGGGCCGAGAGCGACGCCTTGCTCGCGAAGATCCTCGCGAGCGTCGAGGAGCGCGGCTACGGCGTGTGGGCCGTGGTCGTGCCCGACGTCACGCCGTTCGCCGGGTTCGTGGGGCTCTCGGCGCCGGGGTTCATCCCCGGGCTCGAGCTCGCGTGGCGCCTCGCGGCGCCGTTCTGGGGGCGCGGCTACGCGCGCGAGGCGGCCCGGGTGGCCGCGACGTTCGCCTTCGAGACCCTCGGCGCCGACCAGGTGGCCGCGTTCACCACCCCCATGAACCGCCGCTCCCTGCGCGTGATGGAGGCGCTCGGGATGGATCGCGACGCGGCCTCCGACTTCGACCACCCGCGCGTCCCGGAGGGCCACCGGCTGCGGCGCCACGTGGTCTACCGGCTCGCGCGCCCCGAGGACCCCGCCCGCGGCGCCCGGAGCGTCGCGGAGCGCTTCGCCGCCGCGCTCGACGCCGACGCGTTCGAGGTCGCGAGGCCCCTCTTGGCGCCCGAGTGCGTGTACGAGGTGCGCGGCGAGACCCTGGTCGGACCCGACGCGATCTTGCGGTCGTACGCGGCGGCCTCGCGGCGCGCGCGGCGCGCGTTCGACCGCGTGGCCTACGAGAGCGCGGTCGAGGCCACTCCGGCAGGCGCGCGCGTGCGCTTCGTCGACGTCCTCGGGCTCGGCGGGCGCGAACACCGGCACACGTCGCGCCAGCACCTCACCCTCGACGCGTCGCGGGCGAGCGTAGCGCGCATCGTCCATGAGGATCTGCCCGGGGAGCGCGAGGCGCTCGCGGCGTTCGTGGCGGCCGCGGCGCCCGACGGGCCGGCGGGGAGCGCCGACGTCAGCGCGTGAGCTTCGTGATGATCTCGGCGTGCTGCGGGAACCGCGCGAGGAGGTCGGCCCGGTCGTCCATCGCGAAATCGGCGAAGTCGAAGCCCGGCGACACCGTGCAGCCGACGAGCGCGTACGGGGCGTCGCCCTCGGGGTAGGTGCCGAACACGCGCCCGTGGGGCACCACGTGGAACGGCCGCTCGCCGCGCGCGTAGTCCTTGCCGAGCACGAGATCGCGGCGCTCGCCGCCGGGGTCGATGGTCACGATGCGGAGGGCGCCGCCGTCGTAGTGGTGCCAGCACTCGTCGCTCTTGATCGTGTGGAGCGCCGAGAACGTGCCGTGCGGCACCATGAAGTAGATCGCGGTGGAGAAGCTGCGATCGGCCGGGAAGCGCCCAGGCAGCGCGTCGCGCGCGACGCCCTCGGTGGCGCGGTAGAGCTCGCGGTAGAAGCCGCCCTCGGGGTGCGGCGCGAGCTCGAGCTCGGAGACGAGCAGGTGGGCGGGGAGCATGGGTGAGGAATACACGAGTTCGCGCGCGCGCGTCACGCCACGGCGGGCGGGCCGATGCGCAGCGCGATGCGCCCCGCGAGGGGCAGGGCGCCCACGCGGTAAAACCGCGGGTAGATCACGCGGGCGCGGCCGGCCTCCACCGCCGAGAGGGCGAGCCGCGCGAGCTCGTCGGGGCAGCCCGTGGGCATGAGGCGCGACGCGAGCCCCCTGCCGTACTGGTCGCGCGCTTTGTCCTCGAGCGCCGAGCGGATGGCGCCCGGGTAGAGCGTGACCACGTCGACGCCGCGCGGGCGGAGCTCGGCCCCGGCGATCTCCGACGCCATCCCGAGCCCCGCCTTCGCGGCCCCGTAGAACGCGCACCCGCGCAGCGACACGAGCCCCGCCATGCTGGCCACGTTCACCACGAAGCCGCGCCCCGCGGCCGCCATGCTGGGGACGCACGCGTGCATGAGGCGCAGCGGCGAGACGAGGTCGACCATGAGCAGCGCCTCGGCCCGCTCCCACGGCAGGGTCTCGAAGTGGCGCACCTCCATGAAGCCCGCGCAGTTCACGAGCCCGGTGACCGGCCCGCGCGCGCGCACGGCCTCGGCGAGCGCCCCGGCCGTAGCCTCCATGGAGCCGAGATCGCACGCGAGCGCCTCGGCCTCGCCGCCGGGCGCGCGGAGCTCGTCGGCGAGCCGCCGCGAGCCCTCTTCGTCGCGGTCGACGAGGGTGAGCGACGCCCGGGGCGCCCGCGCGCGCACCTCCCGCGCGAGCGCCCCGCCGATGGCCCCCGACGTGCCCGTCACGAGCACGTGCGCGGTGGCCCGCCAGTGGCGGCGTGCGTCGGCCGAGCTCACGACCAGCCCACGCTGGGCGCGGTGCGCGTGTCGAGCGCGAACCACAGCACGATCGTGGCCGTCCCGGTCGCCCGGGCGCCCTTCCACATGGCCGGCCCGAGGTAGAGCCCGGGCGCGACCTCGCGGATCTCGTCGTGGATGCGGCGGATCCAGCCGGGGTTGGCGTCGAGATCGTAGTCGAGGACGAAGGCCGGGCGCCCGTCGAGGAGCGAGGCGCCGAGCCGCGTGTCGAACGGGAAGAGCCGCTGCCTCCCGAGCGCGCCGGGCACCGAGACGCGGTTGATTCCGGTGCCGCGCGCGTCGGTCGTGGAGGCGAAGGTCTTGCCGTCCCACACGAAGGCGGGCGACGCCGCGAAGCGCCGCACGAGGCCCGCCACAGGCAGCTCGCCGAGGCCGCGGACCGCGAGCATGCGGCCCTTCGGCGCGCCGTCGAGCGGGCGCACGGTGCGCGGGCACACGCCCCGCCCGTAGAGGTCGGCGAGCGCGTCGAACGAGAGGCTCGCGAGCGAGGCGAGCGAGGCGAGCGAGGCGACGGTTCGGTCGCCCGAGGGGAGCTTGGGCGTGGGGGCTTGGGCGGTCTGTGTCATGGGGCTCCGGGGGGCTGGGTGGCGGTCTTCGGCTTCTTGGGCTTCTTGGGCTTCTTCGGCTTCTTTGGCTTCTTTGGCTGCTCGTCGCCCGGCGCGGGCGGCGCGACGACGGAGGCGGCGGGCGTTGGCGCCGACAGGGCGAACGCGCGGAAGCAGGCCTCGCCGGCGCGCGCGTACATCGCGTCGTCGAGCGTGAGGTACCCGAGGCGCTCGGCCTTGGAGAGGCCGACGAACGCGCCCCACACGAGGGCGATCAGCACGTCGGCGGGCACCTCGTCGGCCGCGGGCGGGTGCCGCAGCGCCTCGGTCGCCGCGTGCAGCGGCGCGAGCAGGCTGCGCTCGAGGGCGAGGCTCTCCTCGTCGAGGTAGGGCGCGTGGTCTTGGGTCTCGAGGAAGCGGAACGCGAGCCCGCGCTCGCGCTGGAACCGCACGAGGCGCGCCCACACGTCGCGGAACGTCGCGGCGGCGCCGCGCGAGGGGTCGAGGCCGAGGAGCAGGGCGTCGCGGAGCTCGCCCTTGGCCCGGCGGAAGACCTCGTTGACGAGGCGCTCCTTGCTGGCGAAGTGGCGGTAGATCGAGCCCACGCCCACGCGGGCCTCCGCGGCGATCTCCGGAACGGTCGTTCCGTGAAAGCCGCGCTCGGCGAAGGCGCGGAGGGCGCTGTCGAGCACGCGCGCACGCAGGTCCTCCGGGCCGCGAGGGGGCCGCGCGGGGGCAAGCGCGGATTCGGACGGAACGTTCATTCCGTTTGAAGGTAGCAAAAAGGCGCGCTCGGTCAAGCGCGCCTCTCACACCCCGCCGGCCGAGCGGGCTCGCTCAGCCGAGGATCTCGAGGAGCGCCTGCACCGAGGCGTCGATCTCCTCGTCGCGGATACCGTAGAACAGCGGCAGGTTGACCACGCTCTTGCAGAGCGCGCGCGAGTGCTCGAGCGTGCCGAAGGGGATGGCGACGCCCTTCGTGGGGGGCTGCGCGTCCATGGGCTCGGGGTAGGTGCGGGCGGCGCCGATGCCCTTCGCCTTGAGGGCGTCGACGATCTCCTGGCCGCCGAGGCCCTGGACGGTGAACACGTTGAGGTAGCCGTTCTCGACCACGCCCGCCGGCGGGCCGTAGACCCGCAGCTTGCCGTGGCTCGCGAGGCGCTCGCGGTAACGCTCGGCCGCGGCGCGGCGAGTGGAGACGATCTCCGGGGCGAGCGCGAGCACCGCGTTCAAGAAGGCCGCCTGCACGCCGCCCATGCGCGAGTTCCACCCCACGTGAGCGTAGGCGTAGTGGTCGGCGCGGCCGTGGTTGCAGAGCGAGCGCACGAGCTTCTCCTGCTCGGCCGTCTGCAGGGTGATGGCGCCGCCGTCCATGGCGCCGCCGATGACCTTCGCCGGGTAGAACGAGAGCGTGCCGACAGTGGCCTTGGAGAGCACGGGCTCGCCCGCGACCTCGACGCCGAAGCACTGCGCGCCGTCCTCGAGGAGGCCGATGTTCCGCTCCGCGCAGAACGCGCGGATGTCGGCGAGGCGGGCCGACGCCCAGCCATAGAGGTGCACGAGCGCCACGGCCTCGAAGCGGTGCGCCTCGTGGGCCTTCTTGAGCTCGTCGAAGCTGAGCTGGAGATCGTCGGGGTCGATGTCGACGAGCACCGGGATGGCGCCGAGGACGGCGACGGCCTCGTACGTGGCCCAGAAGGTGAGGTTCGGGATGGCCACCTTGGTGCCGGCCTTCACGCCGAGTGCCTGGAGCCCCACGATGAGCGCGTCGGTGCCGTTCGCGCACGACACCGTGCGAGGCACGGCGAGGATCGACGAGAGGGTCTGCTCGACCCGCGCGACGCCGGGCCCGCCGACGAACTCGCAGCGATCGAGGCAGCCCTTCCAGGCGGCGTGGACGTCGGCGGAGACTTTCTGGGTGACCCGGGAGAGGTCGATGAAGGGTACTTGCACGGAGGCGCTCCTTAGCATGGGGCGGCGGCGTCGCGCGAGGCGGCCGCGCGTCGAGGTTCGGCTTCGTTGAAAAACAGGTGGGGCTCGGCCGCTTTGTTGCCGGGGAGCACCCCCGCGTTCGAGCGCGACGGAGGCTGCAAAGAGGGCGGCCTATGCTACGAGTTCGCGCCATGGGCGAGTCGTACGATCCGCAGAACGAGGCCGAGTTCGACGCCCACGCGGGCACCTACGCCGAGCTGCACGCCTCGAGCGTGAAGGCGAGCGGCGAGGATCCCGCGTACTTCTCCGAGTACAAGCAGAAGTGGCTTGAGCGCATGTTCAGCGCCGACCGGCGCCCCGTGCTCGACTTCGGGTGCGGCATTGGCAACCTCACGCACCTGCTCGAGCGCTCGTTCCCTGTCGTGCACGGCTTCGATCCTTCCAAGAAGAGCGTCGAGATGGCCCGCGAGCGCGCGCCCGGCGCCACCTTCTTCGACGACAAGGCGAGCCTCCCGCGCGACACCTACGGCACCATCGTGCTCGCCAACGTGCTCCACCACGTGCGGCCGTCGGACCGCGCCGACCTCGTGGGCGAGCTCGCGACGCGCCTCGCCCCGGGCGGGCGCCTCGTCATCTTCGAGCACAACCCGCTGAACCCGGTCACGGTGAACGCCGTTCAGGCCTGCGCGTTCGACGCCGACGCCGTGCTCCTCTTCCCGTGGGAGGTCACGCGCCTGCTCGACGGCGCGGGCCTTGCGAGGCGCAAGCTCGACTACATCGTGTTCTTCCCGCGCCAGCTCGCGCGGCTGCGCCCGCTCGAGCCGTACCTCGCCCGCGTGCCGGTGGGCGCGCAGGTGTGCGCGTGGGCCGAGCGGAGGTAGGTCCGCGTACCCCCGAGGGTCAGCTCTTCGCGTCGGGCGGGGGGAGGCCCTCGGGCGCGGTGAGGCCCACCAGGGTCTCGGCCTCGCCCTCCGCGGTCACGTCGGTCACGACGCGGGCCTTGGAGGGCTGGGCCGCAGGCGCCGGCGGCTCCGGCTCGTCGACCGACTCGACGGCCTGCTCCCCGAGGTAGGTCTGCTCGTCCCCGTCGGCCGTGTCGTCGGTGACGACGCGGGTGGCCGGCGGGTACATCGAGCTCGACACGTCGAGCTCGCTCGTGTCGGGCGCGAGCGGCATGTTCTGCGTCTCGCGGAGCACGTAGAGCGGGCGCGCCTTCACCTGCTCGTAGATGCGGCCCACGTACTCGCCGAGGATGCCGATCATGAGCAGCTGCACGGCCGCGAGCAGCGACACGAGCACGGTGACGGCGGTCCAGCCTGGGACGGTGGCGTCGAAGACGAACTTCGCGAGGATCGCCCACACGGCCACGCCCACGGCGATGACGGCGATGAGCGCGCCCGCGTAGGTGGCGAGGCGCAGCGGCAGCACGCTGAAGCTCGTGATGCCGTCCGCGGCGAACTTGAGCATCTTGCGGAGCGGGTATTTGGTCTCCCCCGCGAACCGCCCGGCGCGGTCGTAGAGCACCGCGGTCTGCTTGAAGCCGACCCACGAGACCATGCCGCGCACGAACCTGTGCACCTCGCGGAGCTCCCGGAGGGCCACCACCACGCGGCGGCTCATGAGGCGGAAGTCGCCGGTGTCGAGCGGCACCTCGATGGGGATCATCGCGGCGAAGAGCCGGTAAAACCAGCGCGCCGTGAGGAGCTTGAACCAGGTCTCGCCCGCACGGCTGCGGCGCTTGCCGTAGACGACGTCGTAGCCCTCGCGCCACTTGGTCACCATCTCGGCCACGACCTCGGGCGGGTCCTGGAGGTCGGCGTCCATCACCACGACCGCCTCTCCGCGGGCGTAGTCGATGCCGGCGGTGATGGCCACCTGGTGCCCGAAATTGCGAGCGAAGCTCAGCACTTTGTAGCGCGGCTGCGCGCGGGCCATGTCGCGCAGCAGGCGCAGCGAGTCGTCCTTCGAGCCGTCGTCGACGAAGATGACCTCGGTGTCGGCCGGGAGCTGCCCCATGAACTCCGTGAGGCGCGTGCGGAGCTCGGGGAGCACCTCGGCCTCGTTGAAGATGGGGAGCACGAGGCTGAGGGTCGGTCGCTTCATCGAGGCGCGTCGGGTCCTAGCACGAAGTCCTGCGAAATCTGCACGGGTTTCCTTGAGAACGCGCCGGCTGGGGGTAGGCTCATCCCATGAGAACCCTCTCAGGAAGAGCCCGCGGGTCGCTCGTCGCGGCGACCGCCCTCGTGGCGGCGGCCACCCTGCTCGTCGGCGCGTGCGACGGCTTCGTGAAGATCGACGACCCGACCGACGCGGGCGACGCGCAGCTGCCGCCTGACGGAGAACGCGCCGACGCGACCCCCACCGCCGACGTTGGCGCGCCGGACGCGCCCGCGCCGCCCGCCGACGCCAGCCCGGCCGACGCCGCGAGCCCCGACGTCGCGC
>DAORJJ010000248.1:0-9434 GCA_035439005.1 Polyangiaceae bacterium
GAGATCGAAGCGGTGCGGACCCACGCACGCGTCGTCGAAGTCGTTCACGTCGAACACCACGCGCCCCTGTCGCTTCTCCTTGTCCCCGGGGAGCGCGCGCGACCTGTAGGCGCCGAAATTCTCGAGGTGCGAGTCGCCCACGATCACGCCCTCCCCCGAGGGACCCGCGGCCAGATCGGGCGCCTGCTCGAGGGCCTCGTAGAACGAGGCCGGCGCGCCGCGGAGGAACGCGAACGGCGAGGCGAGCATCTTGCGGAGCTTGATCCCGAGGAGCGCGGGCCTCGCGCGCGTCTTGATCACGTCCCGCGCGTAGGCGCGGCGTCCGAGCGCCACGGCGTCGATCTTGGCCATCGTCCCTCCGCCCTCCGCTCCTGACCGCTCTAGTAGCCCAGGTCGCGGTCGAGCGGGGGAGCGCTCGCGCTGCCGCGGGCTGGGGGCGCGCGCACCTCCCGATCAAGAGCTGTCCGGAAATCGGCAGCGAGTGCACCTCGCCTTGGGCTGCCCAGGGCTGAAGCCCTGGGAAGCCCAAAGCGCAGGCGCTCCGCGAGTGATGGACTGTTCTTCAGTCGAGCAGCGGATCGGTCGCGACCTCGAACCAGGACGTGTACGGCTTCTTCGCCTGCCGAGCCTCGAAGTCGATCATTCGCTGCAGCACGCTGGCGGTGCGGTGCCCTCGCTGTTCGCGCGGGTGCCGCTTGCCTTGATCGAGGTACGCGCGAATGAACACGCTCCGCTCGTCCACGGGCAGCGCCGCCACGTTGCGCGCCCACCTCGCCCACACGCCGCTCTCGAAGAGGTACTGCTCCACGTTCGACACGTAGAACGCGCTCACGGTGAGCCCGCGCTCGCGCAGCGTCGCCGCGATCCCGGGCAACGCGCGGTCGCCCGCGAAGTCGCCCACCACCGGCACGACGCGATCCTCCCGCTCCAGCGCCTGCACGAAGCGAAACGCGTCTTCGGTCGCGAGGAAGCCCGCCTGCCTCCCCTCGAGATCGGTCGCCGACAGCAGCTCCCGCAGCGTGGGGTAGAGCCTCCCGTTCTTCTGCTGGAGCGAAAACCGCAGGTCGAGCTGCCCCTTGAAGAACGCCCGGTGCGACACCTCCAGGCTCTTCGCGTCGCGCGCGTCGAGCGCGAAGTGCGCGTGCTCCTCAATGCTCCTCGCGAGGTCCGCGTGGCTCGCCGCGAACGTCGCCTCGTCTGGCGGCAGCTTCTCCGCGTGCTCGAGCACCTCGTCGATCGACGCCCGGGCCCCCGGATCGCTCGCCGCGTCGTGCGGCCTGCCCACGAGCAGCGCGAGGAAGTGCGAGCGCGACCGCGCCGCCCGAAAGAGGGCCTTGTAGAGCAGGTGCAGCACCAGGTTCTCGCGTCGGATATCGACGATGAACGCCAGCTTGGGCCTCAGCGTGGCGATGTACGAGAAGTTCGTCTCGGGCCCCACGCCGATGTAGGCGCCGCCCTGCCTCGCGTGCCTCGCGAGCCCCGGCCCCACGTGCAAATACGATGTCTCGTTGGAGACGGTGTTGTCGGAGAAGAAGCGCCGATCGGGCTCGGAGAGCTTGTTCACGAGCTCGGCGAACGCGGTGACCGGCCGCGGCGCTGGCGCGGGGGCCGCGCCGTCCGTCTCGCGCGCCGAAGGCGGGGGCGCGCCGTCCTCACGCGGAGCGGAGGGCACAGGATCGCAGGCGGGGAGCGCGGCGAGCGCCAGGAGAGCCGAGGCGAGGAGAGCTGTCCCGAGGCGCATGGTCCCTCGAGGAACGCTCGAGGCAACGAGCCCATTCGGCGAGCACGAGGGCGCGCGCGGTTCGCTACTTCCCCGCGTCGCCGGAGGCCTCGCGACGCTTCGCGCGAGGCGGTTCTTGGCTGCGTCGCGTGTGGAGTCAAGCAGGCGCGGGGGCCTACCGCGCGCCGCTCGCCTTGGGCTTCGCGGACGTGGCGGGCTTCGGCGCGGTGGTCGCCTTGGGGGTCGCGGTGGCAGTCTCGGGCGGGGGCGCAGGGGTCGTGGGCTCCGGCGGTGGGATGTCCTCCGGCGCGGCGACGAACCCCGAGGCGCGTGGCGGGTCGGTCGGGGTGGCCGCAGGCCGCCTTGGCCAGGCGACGAAGGCCGCGAGCGCGAGCACCGCGATGGCCACCGCCACGAAGAGCCCTACGGGCCGGGGCGCCGGGAGACTGAGCTCCTCGTGCTCGCCGGTGGCGATTTCGGGGGGGGCTTCGGGCGGCTCCGCGGCCCGCGCGGGCGGCTCGGTGTCGCGCGGAGAGGGCGCCGCGGCCGGTACGGCCTCGAACCACGGGCCCGCGGGCGGCGCCTCGCTCGGGCTCTCCGGGGCCACGGGTGAGCTCATCGAGGAGAGGCGGGGTGGAGGGAGCGACGGCGGCGGCCACTCGCCGAGCGTGGCGGTGACGGGGCTGCTCGTGCGCACATCTCCCGCCATCGAGCCCGCCATCGAGCCCGCCATCGAGCCCGCCTCGGACGACGGCTCGGCGAGCGTGGGGAGGGCGAGCTCCACGGCGGTCACGGCGTCGGCCACGGGGGCCCGCACCGAGCGGCGCAGCGAGCTCGGCGGCGCGCTTCCCAGGCGGTTGACCGAGCTCACCTGCGAGTAGCCGGGCACCTCGCGGATGGCCTCCTGCATCGCGCGCGCGTCCGCGAAGCGCTCGGTCTTGTCGAACGCCAGCGCACGGTCGACGACCTCGATGAGCTCGTCGGGGAGGTCGGGCGCCACCTCGCGCAGCGAGCGGGCCGGCCGGGTGGCGGTGTAGATGATCATCTGCTGCGGCGTCTCGGCGACGTGGACGTAGTCGCCCGTGAGGAGCGTGAACATCACCGCCCCCAGCGCCCAGAGATCCGTGCGGCCGTCGATCTCGCGCGTGAGCCCCTGCGCCTGCTCGGGCGGCAGGTAGCCCGGCGTGCCCATCAACACGCCGGAGCGCGTGGCCGAGAGCCCGGCCTGCGTGCGCGCGCGCGCGATGCCGAAGTCGAGCACGCGCACCGTGCCGGCCGTCATGACGAAGAGGTTCTCGGGCTTGATGTCGCGGTGGACGATGCCCTTCTCGTGCGCGGCCGCGAGCACCTCGAGGATCTCGTCGGCGAAGTAGGTGACCTCCGCGACGCTGAGCGTGCCGCCCATGCGGCGCCGCCGCGCCTCGACCGTCTCGCCCTCGAGCAGATCCATCACGAGGTACACCGAGCCGTCTTCGGCCACGTCGTCGTCGAGCACGCGCACCGTGCCCGCGTGGTCGACCGAGTTGGCGACGTAGCCCTCTTTCAGGAACCGCGCCGAGACCTCCTTGTGCCGGGAGAACACCGGGTGGAGCATCTTGATCGCGACGCGGTTGCCGTTCTTGCGGTGGCGGCCGCGGTACACGACCGCCATGCCACCGAGGCCGATCAGGCCCTCGAGCTCGTACTTGTTGGACAAGAGGAGTCCGATTCGGCTCTTCGCGAACTCGAGCTCTTCGTCCACGGAGGCAGCCTATCATGGGAGCGCGAGGGCCCAAGAATCATGCGCCGCCTCCCTTGGGCTCGTCCGTGCTGTCGACCCCGTCGCCCACCGCCTGCGGCGCGTCTGGCGCGGCGTCGGCGGGGCTCTCCGTCGCCGCGGCGCCCGCGCCCGGCAGCTCACCGCTCGCGGTCGCCTCCGGCGGGACCTCGGCCGCGGGCGGCTGCGTCGGGACCCAGCCCTGCGGGCCCCAATAGCCCTGCGCCTGCCGCGCGGGGCCCTGGGGCTGCGGCGCGGGCTTCGGCCGCGGCGGGCTCTTCTTCCAGCCGCCGCCCGCGGTGAAGGCGCCCCAGCCCCACTTGAGCCAGCGGATGACGGCGAGCGCGGTCCACAGCGCCCAGCCGAGCATCAGCCCGCGGTACCCAAGGATGGGGAGCGACACCAGCCAAGGCACGGGCAGCGCGGCGTCGGTGCGGTCCTGGAACCACCGGAGCTCCGAGAGCGACGAGCCGTTGCCCCGCACCTGCATCTCGGGATCGCCCAGCAGGCCCTTGTAGATGGAGGCGAACAGCACGCCGATCGCCGCGAACGTGAGCAGCGCGAGCCCGATCTGGCGGAGGTTGAACGTCGCGGGCGAGAGCTTCGCGCTGTCCGACTTCTCACGGTACCCGAGCGCGAGGAGCCACGCGACGAAGACGCCCCCGAGCACGATGTGCACTTGCGACAGGCCGATCGCCAGGAGGAGCCAGTGGCCGGTCTTCAGCGGCGTCTTCGTGTTGCGACCGAGCAGCGCGGCCACCACGAGGAGCACCGCGAGCAGGCTCCAGAAGAGCACCGCCGGGCCGAGGCGCGGGCCACCGACGAAGAGCAGCCAGCGCCCGCCCGGCACGTGCACCACCACGTTGGCGTTCACCGTGGGCGCGCCGGCGTCCAGGCCGCTCACCGAGAAAAACGGAGCAATCCCGCGATCTTCCCGAAACGCGATCGCCACGGTCTGGGCGCCCGGCACGACCGGGAACGTCACCGCGCGGGAGTCCTGGCGCACCGGCTGCGTGACCCCGTTGATGATGAGCGACTCGAGCACCGCGCCCTCGGGGAGCGTCACCGTGTGCTGCGCGCCGCGGCTCGACCGGAGCTGCAGCGTGAGGGTCATGTCGGTAGAGCGAATGCCTGGGCGGACGTCGAGCGTGCTCTCGTCGACCGTGAGCGTCTGGCCGGGCACGCCATCGGGGCGCCCGAGCGTCACGCTCGCCTCCTCGCCAGGCCACGGGCGCCACTCCGGGAAGTGCACGCCCGCGACCGGCTGCGTGTGCACGAAGGGGATGCCGCCGTAGGTCGCGTGCCAAATGGGCCCCACGTCGAGGCGCCACACCTCGATCCACGCCGTGGATTTCGGAGCCGTGAGCTTCACCGGGGAGCGCTGCTCGAGCACCGAGTTCCAGCTCACCTCGGTGACGCGCGGGCCCATGTTCACGAGGGCCTTGCCGCCGACGACGCGCACGTCGGCGGTGGTCACGTTCTCCCCCGCGAGGAGCGGCACCTCCAGCACCACCGCGCTCCCGGCCGGTGACACCCGGACGACGCGCGTGTCCACCTGCCAGTTGAGCCCGACCCGCAGCGTGCGCTCCACGCGCACGAAGGGCGGGAGCGTGCCCGGCTGGAGCGACGCGCCGCCGTCGCCCGCGACCCGCTTGCGTGTAAACTGCAAGTTGTCGTCGGCGAGCCCGTCCTCGTGGATGCCCTCGACCGTCCAGCCCTCGGCGACCGCCGCGACGTGGTGCGGCTTCTGCGGCAGCGCGAGCTGGAGCGACTCGCGCTCGGGCATGGGCCCCTCGACGACCACCTGGTGCCTGCCGGGCGCGAGCAGCGTGTAGAGCTGCCCGCCGTCGCCGCGGAGGAGCGCCTTCGCGGGCTGGCCGTCCACGAGCACCTCGCGCGGCACGAACTGGCCGATCGAGCCGGGCAGCGCGAAGGGCGCGCTGGCCGCGCTGTCCACCTCGAGCCGCGCGCGCAGGCTGTCGCCGCGCACCTCGAGCAGCATGCGCCCGCTCGTCGTGCAGCTCGGCGCGCACTCGGGCTTGCGGAGCAGCTTCGCGCGGAGCTCGTCGAGCACGGGCGTCGCCGGCGGCTCGGCCGCCCGCGCGCCGCTGACCGAGAGCAGGGCGACGACGACCGTGGCCGCCGCGGCCGCCGTGGGCCCCCACCCCTTCGGGAAGAAGCGCTGGGTGGACGGGAAGAGGCGGAGGAACACCACCACGAGCAGCAGCGCGCGGAGCAGCGCGAGCGCGAAGTTCTCACCGGGCGAGGCGAGGTAGAGGTGGAGCCGCTGCGTCGCGGCCACGGGCCCGCTCCACGAGAGCTCGAGCGAGGTCCACCGCCACCGCGGCAGGCCGGGGCCGGTCTGCACGATCGCGGCCGGATCGTAGGTCATCGCGTTCGACTGCAGCGTCGGGCGCTCCTTCGAGGAGCGCCAGGCCTGCGTGGCGCTCGACGCCGCGGTCTTCCGCGCGAGCTTGGTGCCGTCTTGCGGCTCGAGGTCCGCCGTCGGGGCCTCGGGGGCCGCCGCCTGCGCGACGCCCGCCGCGCCTGCGCCCGCGCGCGGCCCGTCCTCCGCGGCCTTCTGCTCCATCAGCGTCGCGTCGTTGCGGGCCTCGGACTCGCCGTCCACGAGGAGGCTCGCGACGCTCGTCTCGCCGGCGTGCGTCGGCACGGCCAGCGCGGGCCTCGCCCCCTCGCGCACGTGCTGCACGAGGAACGGCACGGTGATGAGCGCCACGCCCACGAGCGCGAGGCCCCGCGCCCACGCGAACACGGTCTTGGCCTTGCCGACCGGCAGGGCGCGGAAGAGCGCCTCGCACGCGAGCACGGGCACCCACGACCACTTCGGAGCGCCGCCCTCAGGGAACGAAAGTCCGAACAAAATCAGAGAGATGACCCCCCACCGCGGCCCGTACAGGCGGCCCACGGCGACCGCGAGCACGAGCGCCAAGAACAGCTCGAGCAGCGACCAGTGCCGCACCCACGTGCCGGGCACGTCGTCCACCCCCGCGGCGTGGAGCAGGCGGTAGCCGGGCGGCAGGTTCAGCGTGGCGTGCACCTTGTGGAAGTCGTGCGCCCAGCTCACCGCGGGCACGTCGACGGGGCTCCCCACGATGCGGCTGTCGGCGGCGACCGAGAGCTGGCCCTGGCGGATCTCGACGCCCGCGCCGAGCCCGTCGAGCTTGGTGATGAACTGGTCCTTGCCGTTGATGGCCACGCGCCCGAGCGTCGTCGGATCGGCCATGGTGAGGCGCGAGTCGCGCGAGAGGGTGCCCTGGAGCGAGTCGCTCACGGTGAAGCCCTTGCCGTCGAAATCGAGCCACAGGTTGCGCGTGAGGGAGAGCTGGTTCTGGGGCGGATCCGCGTCGCCGCGCCGCCGCTCCTCCAGGGTCAGCGTGTCGCCGAGCTTCATGGGGTACGCGGGCAGCCGCTTCCATGCGTCCGGCAGGGTGGTCTGCGAGGGATCGATCGACGGCACGCCCTCGACGGTGACCACGCGGAGATCGGCGCGCGCGTCGAACACCCAGACCTCGTCGCCCTCGCGCCACGGGCCCTCGGGCTTCGGGCGGGAGAGCTTGGACATGGGCCCCTCGCCGCGGGCGACGAGCTCGAGCGTGAACACGCCGGGGCGGAGCTGCACGCGCACGTGCCCGTCGGGCTCGAGCCGGGCGGGGATGGGCGCGTCGAGCGAGAGCGGCACGAACCCCGCGGGCAGCGCGCGGCCGAGCAGCGCCTCGCGGTTCTTGCCGGAGGCGTGCAGCTCGATGCGCGTCGTGAGCAGCAGCGGGATGTCGTCGGTCACCTTGCGGTGCACCACGAACTCGAGCGCGTCGCCCTCCTCGTTCTTCGCGGTCTTCTGCAGCCACACGACGCCCTCGGCGTCGCGATTGGGCGAGGGCACGGCGACCCCGCGCAGGGTGAGGGAGAGGAGGCCGGTCTCCGGCGGGACGCGCAACGACTCAGGGAGCCCGTCCCACGCGAACGCGCCCGTCACGACGTGATCGCCGCGCTCGAGCCGCACGCTCGGCGCGCCGCCGTGGAGCACGACCGAGGCGCCCGCCGCGCCGGCCTTCACGTCGAGCGGCCACCGCTTCGCGTCGCCTGGCAGGGGCACCCACTGCGCCGCCTCGAGGTGCCAGCGCTGCGTGAACCGCCCGCCCTTCTCGTCGAGCACGAGGTCGGCGCGCGCGGGCCACGCGCAGCGAGGCCGCTCCTGCGGGGGCGTGCCGGCCGGCCGAAGGTTCCCGAGCCCTCCCACCGCGTCGGGGAGCGCGGGGCACGTGGCCTCGTCGTGGCCGTCGAGCACCCACGGCACCCACGGCCGCAGCTCGGGCGGCACCGCCTTGGGGTCGATGGGCTGCGCGCGGACCGCGCGCGCGTGCCCCACGAGAAGAGCGACCCACACCAGGAGGACCACCGCCGCGAGGCGCGCGAGACGAGACATCGACGAAGGCTCGACCACCGCCCGAGGCGTGTCAATCGGCGCCGGCGAGGCGTCGCGCGGCCGCGCGTCGCGGCGTCGACGAGCCCAACGAATTCAACGCTCTGCGCGCGCCCCACCGCGGCCCGGGTCGGCGCGGCGTCACGGCCGCCGCTCCTCGTGCGCCGCCTCCGAATCGCCGCGCGTACATCGGGCGCCACGGCCGAGCTGCGACGCCGCGCCGCCCCTCCGCGCGGGTCGTGCTAGGAACAGCCGCCCCATGGCAGCAAGAAGGGCCTCGCTCGGCGCCATATTTCTCACCGTGTTCCTCGACCTCTTGGGGTTCGGGCTCGTGCTCCCGTTCCTCGCGGAGGAGGCCCGCGCCACCTTCCACGTGTCGGCGTTCACCGGCACGCTCCTCTCGGCGGTCTACTCCGCCTCCCAGTTTCTCTTCATCCCCATCTGGGGCAGGCTCTCGGACCGCGTGGGGCGAAAGCCCGTGCTCATGTGGTCGGTCTTGGCCACCGCGCTGGGCATGGCGGCGCTCGCCGGGTCGCTCGTGTTTGGCAACACGGTCGCGCTGCTCTTCCTCGCGCGCGCGTGGAGCGGCATGGCCACCGCGAACCTCGGCACCGCCTCCGCCTACATCGCCGACGTGACCGGCCCCGAGGACCGCGCCAAGGGCATGGGCCTCATCGGCGTCGCGTTCGGCCTCGGCTTCATCCTCGGGCCCAGCATCGGCGGGCCGCTCGCGGAGATCGCCATCCACGGGCGCACCGGCGCCGTGCCCTGCATCGTCGCCGCGTGCCTCAGCCTCGTGAACTTCGTGTGGATCGTCTTCGGCCTGCCCGAGTCGCTCCCGAAAGAGGCGCGCGCCCCCTCCAAGCGGCGCCTCACCCCCATCGACCTCGAGGCGGTCCGCGAGGCGTTCGCCCTGCCCGGCGTGCGCACGGCGGTGCTCGTGAACTTCGTGCTCATCTTCGCCTTCACGGGCATGGAGCAGACCTTCCGCTTCTTCAACCAAGACCTCTTCGCGATGGGCCCGCGCGACACGGGCTACCTCCTCGCGATGATCGGCGTCGTCGCCGCGCTCGTGCAGGGCGGCATGCGCCAGCTGTCGAAGCGCTTCACCGAGGCGCAGCTCATCCGGGCGGGAAGTCTCTTGCAAGCCGTGGCTTTTGCGGGATTTTGCGCGTCTCCGGTCGTGGGCAAGTGGTTCCTCTACGCGTCGGGCGCGGTGCTCGCCCTCGGCAACGGCCTCACGCAGCCCAACACGTCGGCCTACGTCTCCAAGCGCGCCGCCAAGCAGAACCAGGGCGCGACGCTCGGCGTCAACCAGTCGATCGCGAGCCTCGCGCGCACCTTCGGGCCGGCGGCGGGCGGCTTCCTCTACTCCGCGCTCGGCGCCCGCGCGCCCTACGTGGCCTCGGGGCTCGGGATGCTCTTCGCCTTCGCGCTCGCGCTCCGCCTGACGGAGGCGGGCGTCGTGGGCGGCGCGGCGCCTGGCGGTGCGGCGCCCGAGCCCGCCTCCTGAGGCG
>DAORJJ010000249.1:0-9406 GCA_035439005.1 Polyangiaceae bacterium
CCGCGTCGCGGCCCTGCTCGCGCGCGAGCCGCGCGTTCGCGAGCGTTGCGCGGACCGCGAGCGGCGCGCGCGAGGCGACACGCTCGGCGAGCGCCACCGCGGCGGCCACCGCGTCGCCGGCGGGCACGACGTCGGACACGAGGCCCATCGCCAGGGCCTCCGCGGGCCCAAACTCGTCGCCGGTGAGGAGCCACTTCATCGCCCGAGGCCACCCCGCGCGCTCCTGGAAGCGGAGCGTGGCGCCGCCAAACGGCATGATGCCCCGGCGCACCTCCATCTGGGCGAAGCGCGTGCCCTCCGCCGCCACGGCGAGATCGCACGCCAGCAAGAGCTCGATGCCGATCGTGAAGCAGATGCCCTGCACGGCGCACACGACCGGCTTGGTCCGGCGCGCGCCCACGAGATCGAGCGGATCGATCTCACCCTCGCCGCCGAACAGCAGCGCGCCGGAGGCGACCGCGGGGCCCACCTCGGCGAGGTCGAGGCCGGCGGTGAAGTGCTCGCCGTGCGCGAAGAGCACGGCCACCCACGCCTCGGGGTCGCGCTCGAACGCGGTGTAGGCGGCCGCGAGCTCGCGGAGCATGCCGGTGGTGAAGGCGTTGCGCTTCTGCGGGCGCGCGAGCCCGATGTGAAAGACGTGGCCGCGGCGCTCGGCGGTGACTGTGGGCTCGGTCATGGCGCCAGCGTCGCCGAGCCGCCGGCGAGACGCAAGGCGGCCCCGCTACCTGGGGAACGCGGCCGGATTCCCCCCGTCCACCGGGAGGATGGCGCCGGTCGTCGCGCGCGCCGTCGCGAGGTGCACGAACGCGCGCGCCACGTCGGCCGGCGTCACCTCGCGCGCGAGCAGGTTCGCGCGGAAGTAGGCGTCGGGGGTGAGCCCTCGGGCCTTCGCCCTCGACTCGAGCACGCCCGCCCCGAAGAGCGCCGTGCGGACGCGATCGGCGTTCACCGCGTTGGCGCGCACGCCCACGCTCGCGAGGTCGATGGCGAGCTGCCGCGTGAGCGCGACGAGCGCGGCCTTGGCGATCGCGTACGGGCCGAAGCCGGGGCCGGGCGCGAACGCGCTCTTGCTCGCGTTGAAGAGCAGGCACCCGCCGCGCCCTTGCGCCCGGAAGATCTCCGCGGCGTACCGCGCGACGCGCGCGTGGCTGAGCAGGTTCTCGTCGAGCGAGCGCTGGAGGGCGGCGAGGCCCGCGTCGGTGTCCAGCGCGCCCTCGGGCGCGGTGCCGGCGTTGCTCACGCACACGTCGAGGCCCCCGAGCTCGCGCGTGACGCGCTCGAAGAGCGCCGCGATGCTCTGCTCCGCCGTGACGTCGCAGCGGGCGGAGGATACGCGTGTAGAGTACATGCGAGCGAGGTCGGCGCGCACGTCGTCGACGGCGGCTGCGCGGTCCGCGAGGAGCACGTGCGCGCCCTCGGAGAGCATCATCCGCGCGGTCTCGCGCCCGATCCCGGAGGCGGCGCCGGTGACCAAGGCGATCTTGCCGGCGAGGGCGCCGCTCGGCGCGGGCTGCTTGCGGAGCTTCGCCTGCTCGAGGCTCCAGTACTCCACGTCGAAGAGCTCCTCCGGCGCGAGGGGGGTGTACTCGCCCACGTCGCTCGCGATCTCCATCACGTCGATCGTGTGCTCGTAAATGTCGGCCGCGGCGTCGGCCTGCGCCCGCGTCGCGCCGACGGCGATGACGCCGAGCCCCGGGACGAGCACGACCGCCGGGCTCGGGTCGAGGCGCGTGAGCGTGACGCCCTTCGCGGCGCACATGACCTTGAAGTACGTGTCGTAGTCGGCACGGTAGCTCGCCACGGCGCGGCTCACCGCCTCGCGCAGCGCGCCCGCGTCGGCGGGCAGCGCGGGCAGCAGCAGCGGCCACGGCTTCGTGCGGATCACGTGGTCGGGGGTGGCCGAGCCTCGCCGCGTGAGCTCGTGGAGGTCCTTGCGGCCGAGGAAGGCGCGCGCCCGCTCGCCGTCGCGGAGCGCGAGCACCGGGCCGGTCTCCTCGGGGAGCCCGCCGGCCTCGGCGAGCGCGCCTCGGAGCGCCGGCAGCAGCGCCGTGGCGAGCGCGCCGGGCGGCTCCTTCACGAGGTGGATGCTCGCCGTGTTGGTGCGGTCGGCCGCGTAGCGTTCCGCGCGCGTCACGGCGGCGATCATGCTCTCGTAGCTCGCCTGCGCGGTCTCGCCGAACGTGAAGATCCCGTGGCGATCGAGCACCATCACCGACGGCGTCTCCCCCTTGGCCACGGTCGCGTCCCACGCCTCCTTGCAGGCGCGCGCCAGCGCGAAGCCCGGCATCACGTACGGCACCCACACGAGCCCGCGCGGGAAGACCTCGCGGCAGATGCGCTCGGAGTCGGGCTGATCCACCAGCGCCAGGATCGAGTTCGCGTGCGTGTGATCGACGAACTTCCCGGGCAGAAGCGCGTGCAGCAGGGTCTCGATGCTCGGCGTGGGGGCGCCGGCGTCGAGGAGCGCGAGGCGCAGGCCGTTGACCATGGCCTCGTCGGAGAGCGTCGGCAGGCTCGCGAGCGCGAGCAGGGCGTCGAGCCTGCACGCCGGGTGGCCCGCGGGCTCGATGGTCGCGAGGTCCCAGCCCGAGCCCTTCACGCACAGGACGTCGACGGTCTCTCCGAAGAGGGTGACCGCGCGCGATTTCACCGACGTGTTGCCCCCGCCGTGCAGCACGAGGCGAGGCTCCTGTCCGAGGAGGCGGGCGGTGTACGTCCGCAGCGCGACGTCGCGCGCGAGCTCCGTGTCGTCGTGGCGGACGGCGGCGGCGACCGCGCGCTCGGCTTCCTCGGCCCGGTAGAGAGAGTCCATGGGGCAGCGCCTACCCCGGGCCGCGAGCCGGGGCCATCTTTTGATGCACCGCCAGCGCGTGCGCGTGGACGACGGCCAGCCCGACCAGCCCCTCGCCGAACCCGCTTGACACGACGCGCGCCGCGGCGCTATGACGCGGGTCTCTTCCAGGCGCGTAGCTCAGTGGTAGAGCACTACCTTGACACGGTAGGGGTCGTTGGTTCAATCCCAATCGCGCCTACAGAATCGACCGGGAAAGCCCGGGAAAAGAAGGGTTGAGCGCGGAGACGCCTCAGCCCTTTTTTCGTGGGCTGGGCGTGCTACCTCTCGTGGATGACTTCGTTTGCGTCTTCTCTTCGACGCGCCACGTTCATCACGCTCGTCGGGCTTGGAAGCTCGGTCGGGTGCTCCACCTCGGCCGTCGTCGCCGACGCGGGCCCCGGCGCGGCTCCAGATGGATCGAGCACCACCGACGCGTCCGTACCCGACACGGGGGCGACTCTTCCCGACGCGAGTGGCCCCGACGCCGCGGATGCCGACGCGGGGTTCACGTGCGGCCCGTTCGGCGGGCGCTACACAGACGCGCAGAAGAGCTGCGCTCAGGCGAGCGATTGCGCCATGCTCCGAGTGCTTTGCTACTGCGGCTTCGTGCCGATCATCGGCATTTCAAAGGCGAACCTCGCCGAGGCCGAGCGGTGCGAAGACCGCGCCCAGCTGTCGTGCGGGTCCTGTCCGCGCTCGCTCAATTGGGTCGCCGAGGACGGGCGGAACAACGTCGACGGGGGGACCATCGAGGTCCGCTGCGATCTAGGAAAGTGCCACACCGTCATTCCCTGACCGCCTGACCGCGCGCGAGCTTCGCAGCGCGGGACGAACGCTCCCACCGACACGAGAGCAAGCTCGCGAATCGCCGCTATCCTCCTGCGGCCTCCTCAGGCCCGCGGGTCGTCGGCCAGCACCTCCTCACGCTCTCGCGCTCCTGGCCGCCCTCACAGGGGCGGTGCTAGAGCGGCGCTCATGGCGCATCTGACGAAGCCTAGCCCGCTCCTGCCCCCGCGCGGCCTCCTTGGCGGCATTTCCACCGCGCGGTTTCTGCGCGACTACTGGCAGAAGAAGCCGCTGCTCGTGCGCGGGGCCTTCGCTGGGTTTCGCGAGCCGATCGACCCGGACGAGCTCGCGGGCCTCTCCTGCGAAGACGGCGTCGAGTCGCGCATCGTGCGCGAGAAGGGCGGCGCGCGGCCCTGGGAGGTCACGTGGGGCCCGCAGCGCGAGGCCGACTTCGCGAAGCTCCCAAAGCGCGGGTGGACGCTGCTCGTCCAGGAGGTCAACCGCTGGGTGCCCGAGGTGGCGCTCATGCTCGAGCCGTTCGCGTTCCTCCCGAACGTGCGCGTCGACGACGTGATGATGAGCTTCGCCGCGCCGGGCGGGAGCGTAGGCCCGCACGTCGACAGCTACGACGTGTTCCTCATCCAGGGCCGCGGAAAACGCCGGTGGAAGTACCACACGCGCCCGACGAAGGACCGCGACATCGAGCCCGATCTCGAGCTCCGCATCCTCCAGCGCTTCGAGGCGCAGGCCGACGAGGTGCTCGGCCCTGGCGACATGCTCTATCTGCCGCCGTACTTCGCGCACCACGGCGTCGCGGTCACGCCGTGCCTCACGTATTCGATCGGCTTCCGCTCGCCTTGTATGGGCGAGGTGTGGTCGTCGTTCGCCGCCGCCGCGGCCCGGCAGAGCCCCGCCTCCGCGACCTTGCTCGTGGACCCCAAGCTCACGCCCGCGTCGAACCCAGGCGAGATCCCGGAGGAGCTCCTCGCGCGCGTCCGCGGTATGGTGCGCGCGCTCGACACCTCGGACGAGGCCATCGATCGGTGGTTCGCGTCGTTCGCGACGCGCCTGAAGCCCGGCCACGAGCTCGAGCCGCCGCCGCGCGCGCCCGCCCCGAAGGCCCTCCTCCGCAAGCTCGAGCGAGGCGCGGTGCTCGCGCGCTCCGAAGAGGCCCGCTGGGCGTTCCTGCCGCACACGGGGGGCGCGCTGCGCCTCTACGTCGGCGGGGTGGAGCTCGTGGTGCCCGCCGCCGCGACCGCGCTCGCGAAGGCCCTCTCCGCGAAGCGCCGCCACGAGGGCCTCGAGCTCGTCGCGGCGACGAAGCACCCGGCCTCGCGCGAGCTGCTCGTGCGCCTCGTCGCGATGGGCGCTCTGCAAGTTCTCGCTACGTGAGAGGGCCGGGGCGCGGTCGGCAAGGAGCTCAGCGCCCGATGACGTGCGGGAAAGAAGTCTTGCTGCCGGTGTTTCCCCACGCCCACACCTTCCCGTCCAGCGTGCGCGCGTAGTAGGCGAGGCTGCTTGGCGCAAGTTCGGTCACTACGCCGTTGACGCCCTCGAGCTTGGTGGGCGGGACCGAATCCACCGTGGGATGGACGCCGGATTGGCCGGACAAGTCGTCTCCCCAACACCAAAGGGCGTCGTCGTATGCGCGCGCGCAGACGTTGTGCTCGGCGACGCCCATGTCGATCACGGGCGGCAACCCTGCGACGCGCGCGGGTGAGCTGGCGTGGTCAGCGTGAGTCATCGCTCCCCAGCAGTACACCTCCCCGCCGTCGGTGCGTGCGCAGCTGAAGTGCTCCCCGGCGCCGACCTGCGCGACCTTGGCCGGGAGACTCGAGACGCCCGGCGCGACACTGACGGCGAGACCTGGGCTCGCGACGGTGCCGCTTAGACCGAGCTCAGCGAAATCGTTGGTGCCCCAGCACACGACGCTGCCGTCCTCGATTCGCGCGCACGCGTGACCCGTCCCGGCCGCGATTTGCGTCGCCTTCTTGCCGGTCAACCCGGCGATGGTGCCATTGTCCTCCACGCCGACCACCTGGGTCTCCCCCCCCGCAGCAAACCCGCCCCGGCAGGCGACGCTGCCGTCGTCCAGGAGCATGCACATGAACCTCTTTCCCCGCGCCACCGACACGATCCTCCTCCCGGCCGGCGCCGATAGCGCCCCGGGGGTCGTGGGTGGAACAATTGCACTGTCCCAGCAGAGAAACGTCCCGTCCAGCTTCTCGGCGCACGCGCCGGATGCGCAGGGACTCCCGTAGAGGGCTTTCACCCCGCTCTCGAGACCGCTCAGGTTCAGGGATGGGTCCTCGCAACGAACGACCCCGGTCGCGTCGATCCAACAGGCGCCTCCATAGTCGGCGACGAGGGTCGCGGAGAGGGGAGCCGGCGTACGCACGTCCGACGAACAACCGCAGAGGACGTAGCCGAGTACGCAGCCGAGAACCAGATGAAGGCGCACGCCGTGACCCTATCGGTTCGAGCGTAGGCAGATCAAGCGCTTGGCAAAGACCTGGCGGTCCACGCCTCACTGAGGTACCGCGCGGGGCCGCGCATCACCGAGCGACGTTCGCGGCGGGGCGTCCGCACCGCACCCGCGGTGCGCCTCGGTCCTCGATTTTCGCCAGGGAAGTCGTACACCACGCGGATGCCGCGCCTCTCGCCTTCACGCGCTGATCGGGTCCGCGGGCTGCTCGGCGCGGCCCTGGGGATCTCGCTGCTCGCCGCGCGCCCGGCGTGGGCCGCGGAGGACCTGCCCGTGGGGACACGAAAGCCCTTCACGGGTCGCGCGGTCTACGTCAGCGGTGGGGCCGGCGTCGTCACCACGAACGGAGAGCCCACGTCGAATCTACGGGTGCTCGTCACGTTCCCGGTGACCGAGTGGCTCGCGATCGAGCCTCAGGCCTACGCCATCGGGACGAGCGCCATCACGCACCACGGCACGAGGGAGAGCACCACGGGCGCTGGCTTCTCCGTGGGCGCACGCTTCGCTCCATTTCCACGCTGGGCGTTGCGCCCCTACGTGTCCACGCGCGTGGCGCACCTCCACTTCTGGCCGGATCCTTGGGGCGACCACACCGGCCTCGAGCAAGGCGTGAGCGGCCACGAGTCGCATCATCGCTTCGGCCTCGGCGCAGCGCTCGGCGCAGACACGGCGCTGGCGGGGCCGGTCCGCGTCGGGCTCGAGGGCGACGCGCTCGCGCTCTCGGGGCCTGGCGTGAACGGGTTTCTCCAGGGGCAGCTCACCGCCGGCTTCGCGTTCTGATCACGCCGAGGTCGCTGACGGATTCATGTAAACCACACGGGACCGGGCCGCCTCGGGCGAGAGCCTCACCGCCTCGCGCGGGGCTTGCACACGGTCACCGCGGGCACGAGCGGCGACGCGACCTCGCCGCACGCGCACGGCAGGTAGACGCTCTCCACGTACGCGCGGAGATCGCGCTTGCCGACGAGCTCGTCCCCGCTCGGCAGGGCGAGCGTGAGCCTCCGCGCCGAGAACGTCACCGACAGCGCGCCGTGCCCGTGGGTGCCCGTGAACGACGGGTGGTCGAACGCGCCGAGGATCGCGAAGAGCCCCTCCTCGCGCAGCGACGCCCGCGAAGGCGAGCGCAGCCCCTTCGCGAGACGCAAGAGCGGCTCGAGCTGCGGGACGTCGCCCTTCATGGGCAGCCGCCCGAGGCGCTCGAGAGTGGGCTCGACGAAATAGTGAATCCCGGGGCGGCCGTAGAGGCGGAAGAAATACGGGATGTCCCCGCGCGCGAGCTGCTCGGCCTCCGCGTCGAGCAGCGGCGGCCACACCGGCTGCGAGCGGGCGCGCACGTAGTCGCCCGTGCCACGCAAGAGCACGCGGATGGGCGCCTCGCGGAGGCCGGGCACGTTCGTGAGCACCTCGGCGATGCGGGATCCGTGACGCTCGAGCAGCGCGAGCATACCCAAGTACGCGTCGACCATGGCGACGAGGTCGGTGACATCGACGGGCTTGCCGAGGAACGGGAGCACACGCCGCACCCCGCACGCGTGGCGGTTCACCGCGCCGTACTCCTCATCGGCCTCGGGCAGGAGCTTCGTCGCGGTCGGGAGCGCGAGGTCGTCGAAGACGATCTCGACGTCGAGCGGCGCGAACACGAGGCGGCCGCGCGCGTCTTGGCCGAGCGCGAGGTTCTCCCAGTGGAGATCCGCGAGCCCGAGCCACGCGAACAGCGCCGTCGCGCGCCCGACCACGAGGGCGAGCTCCCGCTTTCGCGCGGCCGAAAGCGGGAGGCGGCCGAGCGGCGCGAGCTCGAGCTTCTCGACCGTGCCCCCGTCGCGCGCGCCCTGCGACGAGAACCGGAGCTCCGGCAGGAACTCGAAGGCGCTCCCGTCCCCGAGGTCCTCTTCGGCCAGCGTGCGCAGCAAGGCGCGGAGCGGGCTCCCCGCGCCGAGCACGAGCCACTCCCAGAGGAGCGTCCGGGGCTTGTGGACCTCGGCCCCCGCGATCGTCACGTGACGACCGAAGTTGTGGGAGTCCCCCGCGTGCTTCGGGGGAGCGGACGCTCGCGGCTTGCTCATGACGGAGTGGTGCACACCCTAGACCGATCAAAGCGTCCAGGGCACCCCGGGGAGGTCTCCCTGACCGAGCCGCGTCGGGTTGACGACGCGAGCGGAGGCGATAGGGTGCCTTCATGCGCCGCCCGCTCCTCCCGCTCGTCTCGCTCGCCCCGCTCGTCCTCACGCTCATGGCCGCCTGTACGGGCGATGACGCCCCTGGCGGCACGCCCGCCCCGACCCCCTCGGCCTCCGACGCGGCGTCGCCGGACGCGAGCCCGCCCCCGAGCCCGATCGAGGCGCTGCCGGTGCAGGAGGAGCTGAAGGGCGCGGGGCTCTCGGCGCCGGTCGACGTGGTCCGCGACGACGCGGGCATCCCCCACATCTACGCGGCGAACACGCCCGACGCGGCCTACGCGCAGGGCTACATGATGGCGCAGGACCGCTGGCTCGAGATGGACTTCGGGCGTCGCCAGGCCTCGGGCACCCTCGCCGAGATCGTGGGCGACTTCAGCGCCGCCGCCATCGCGAGCGACATTCGGTATCGCGGTCACCACCTCCGCGCGACCGCCGAGGCGGGGCTGAAGAAGCTCCAGGCGTCGACCGACCCCACCGACAAGCTGCTGGTCGCCACTCTGAAGAGCTTCGCCGCCGGCGTGAACGCCTGGCAAGAGGGCGTGCGCGCTGGCAAATACACAATCCCGAAGGGGGGACTCGAGCTCTACTACGGTGTCTCGTCGATCACCCCGTGGACCGAGCTCGACTCGGTCGTCCTCGGGGAGCTGCAGGCCTTTCAGCTCGCGTTCGACGGCACGAGCGACGTCGCGCGCACGACGTGGGACAAGGAAGAGGCCGCGAAGTTCGTTGGCAGTCCAGACGCGGCGAAGGCCGCGCGCGTGGGCTTCGCGGACGACTACTGGCGCGCTCTGCCCTTCGAGCCCGTGTTCACCGTGGACGGATGGAAGGAGGTCGCGGGCGGGCCCACCGCCCTCGCCAAGCCGCCTCGCGGGCGCGGACGCGCCGCGAACAAGGCCTCGCTCGCCATGCTCCGGAAGGACCTCGCGAGCCTCGAGGGCGTGGGGCTCGATCGGCGCCAAGACCCCGACCGCGGCTCGAACAACTGGGTCGTAGGCCCCACGAACTCGGCCACGGGGCGGGCGATGGTGGCCAATGACACCCACCTCTCGCTCGGCAGCCCCTCGATCTTCTCGCTCTTTCTCGAAAGTCGGGCAGGGTTTCGAGCGCCTCCCCGGCGCCGAGCCC
>DAORJJ010000250.1:0-9404 GCA_035439005.1 Polyangiaceae bacterium
TGATGGTGGTGTGGTTGGTGATGGTGGTGTGGTTGGTGATGGTGGTGGTTTTGTGTTTGTGTTTGCGCCCCCGTCCGTGCCCGCGCCCCCGTCCGCGCCCCCGTCCGTTCCCGCGCCCCCGTCGGAGCCTGCGCCTCCGTCGGTGCCGGTGTCCGCGCCCGCGTCACCCCCGCCGGTAGGATCCCCCGGAAGGATGGGCATGCCGGGCTGGAAGAGGTTGTCCTCCTCACCGGTCACGACGACGACCTGCGCCCGATCGATCCCCGAGAAGATCTGCGGGTACGTCTTCGGGGCGGCGATGTCCATGAGCCCGCGGATCATCGCCATCGACCCGCCCGGTGTGCGGGTGAAGTAGCTCGGCATCGCGTTGGAGATCGTGTCGAGGTACTGGGTCGCCGGCGCGCCGCCGTTCACCGCCGAGATGCGGTTGGCGAGGGTCGGGTCGACGTACGCGAACGTGTCGCAGCCGTTCACCATCCACATCACGTATTGGTTGGCGACGAACTGCCCCTTGCCCATGAGCGTGCGGACGTTCTCACCGAGGCCCGCGTGGCCGGCATAGAGGATCATGTCCGCGGTGGGCGTGAGCGCGTCGTACCAGGCGTCGAACGTGGCGCCGTCTTGGTAGATGCGGTAGCCGACGAGCATCACGTCGATGTTGAGCTCGCGGGGGGTCTCGCCCGGGTTCGAGGGCAGCACGACGTGCACCGACACCTGCGGCATCGCCACGCCCGGCGTGCTGGTCAGACCTGGCGTCTCGGTGATGAGCGCCGGGTTCGGCTGGAGGCTGCGCGCGTACGAGCGCGCGGTGCTCACGAACGTGTTGTAGTCGCGGATGCCAGGATCCGAGTTCGCCGTGGCGCCGCTCTCGTAGCGACCGAACATCGCGACGACGTTCAGCTTTCTGTCCGACCACACCTTGTCGTACTCGGGCAGCTTGCCCGTCGTGTTCTCGACGGAGGTCGTCACCGTCGCGACGGGCATCGACGTGTCGGCCGGCGACAGCGCGCAGGCGCCGACCGCGGGGCGGTAGTAGTACCAGAAGCTGCCGCGGTCGGAGCCGCTGCCCTCGCCGCCCACGCAGGTCGTGTTGTAGGTCGCGACCCAGGCGTCGAGGCCGGCCGTGGTGCCGTCACCCGGGAGGAGCAGCGTGTAAGTCGCGGGCACGGCCGCCGGGCGCCCCCACGCGACGGGCAGCTTGGCGTGGTAGGTGACGGCGTACGCGCCCGGCGCGCCGGTCGCGACGATGTTGGTGAGCTCGAGCTTCTCGAACTGGCCCACCGAGCTCACGCCGTTGAGCTGGCCCACCGAGAACATGAGCTGCGACTTGATCTGGTTTCGCAGCGTCGACACGGTCGACGTGGTCGAGTTGATCGTGCCGTCGAACTCGAAGTCGAGGAGCACCGCTTCGGCGCTCGCGAAGGCCTGATCGCCCTCGCCGAGGTCCCCGAGGGAGGGCGCGCTCGTGGGCCCCGAGCTGCAGCTCATGAGGGCGAGGAGGAGCGGAGTGGCGAGGTGTCTGCGCATGGCTTGGTTCCCTGGGGTCTCGAGGCCGACGGATCTTACGGCTTTGACACGATCAGGTCGCGAGGGCCAGCCCCCTCTTGCTCACTTCGCTCGCGGGGCGCTCGGGGGGCGGGCGCGCGGGCCCGTGCTAGCATTACTGCGAGACTTCAGTCTCGCAGTAGTGGTAGTTGGCCGCGGGAGCGGACAAGCCGGAGGGGTGAATTGTCCGGGTTTCCGGACAAGAGGGGGCGCCGCGCCCCCTCCGGGACAGGGCTAGCACTACTGCCGTTCGCGCAGCGAACTGCGCAGCGAGAGGGAACCTCTCGCAGTAGTGCTAGGCTGGCGGCCATGAACCTCGCACGCCGCCGTTCGCTCGGAGCCATCGCGGGCCTCGGGCTTGTCCTCCTCGCCGCGGGCTGTGGGGAGCCGAAGCGTCCGGACGGCGGCGTGGGGCTCCTGCCCGTGGGGGCGCAGGCGCCGGATCTCGAGGGGAAGAACCCCGAAGGGCGCCGGCTCCGCCTCAGCGCCGCGGGCGACAAGATAAAGGTTGTTTACTTCTACCCGAAGGACGAGACGCCCGGGTGCACCAAAGAGGCCTGCGCCTTCCGCGACGCGTACGCCAAGCTCGAGGGGGCTGGCGTGGTGGTCTTCGGCGTCTCGAAAGACTCCGAGGCGAGCCACGACGAGTTCGCCAAGAAGCACTCCCTGCCGTTCTACCTCGCGGCGGACGAGTCCGGCGCCGTCGTGAAGGCCTACGGCGTGGGCTCGACGCTCGGCATGGCGTCGCGCGTGACCTTCCTCGTGGGCCGCGACAACCGCGTGCTCAAGGTGTTCCCTAGCGTCGACCCGGCGGTGCACGTCGACGAGGTGCTCGCCGCCGTCCCGAAGTGAGCCGCGCGGCGGGCACCCACGCGGGCGACCGACAAAAAGAAAACCCCACACGGGGAGGGGAGGTTCCGTGTGGGGCCGCTCCGGCCGAGGCCGGAGAAGTAGGCGGCAGACGCCCAGGCGTTGGGGGGGGGTAGACGCCCGGGCGCGTGCCTGACCCTCGACAGTGCACGCGCCGTGCCAGCTCGGAGTTACGCGGTTGCGGCAGGTTGCGAGGTCCTGGGAGCGACGTGGGTTTCGCTTTCGAACACGCCGACACCGAAGTTGAACTCCTCGGGGGGGCTCAGCGCTCCGGGCGCGTGGTGGGCGGCGGCCCGAAGCTCACCTCGACGACGGCGCTCGGCTCGGCGAACGCTTCGTCGAACCCCTCGAGGGGCGCGTGGGCGACCGGGCGCGCGACCGGCGCGCGGAACACCGTGAGGTACGCCGCGCGGAGGGCGTCGCGCATGTCGCGGGCGGAGGCGTAGCGCTGGTCGCGCTCGAACGACAGCGCCTTGTCGATGACGTCGCCGATCTCGGGAGGCACCCGCGGGGCGACCGACAGCAAGGGACGCGCGGGCTTGCGCATCGCGGAGAAGAGGCGATCGACGGAGCTGCGGCCCTCGTGCACCACGAAGCCCGAGAGCATGTGAAAGAGCACCGCGCCGACCGCGAAGAGGTCGCTCCGCGGGTCGATCCGATCGGGCAGCCCCTGCGCTTGCTCGGGCGGGATGTACGACGCCGTGCCGAGCACGGTGCCCACGCCCGTGGCCTTGCCGATCGAGCGGTCTCGCAGCCGCGCGAGGCCAAAGTCAAGAACCTTGACCACCCCCGCCTGGGTCACGAAGAGGTTGCCCGGCTTGATGTCACGGTGGACGACGCCGGCTTGATGGAACGCCTCGAGCACGTCGAGCACCTGAAAGCCGACCGCGAGCGCGTCGGTCATGGGCACGCTCCCGCCCGAGCTCTTCAGCCAGCGATCGACCGACTGGCCCTCGAGCAGCTCCATCACGAGGAGCACCTCGTTGTGCTCCGGGTCGTCGTGGTCGTCGAGGATCTGCACGGCCCCGGGGTGCTCGATCAAGTTCGCGACGTAACCTTCGCGGAGAAACCGCGCGCGCAGGTCGGCGTCGCTCGCGATGTGGGCGTGCAGCACCTTCAGCGCGACGCGCTTGCCGTTCCGGTGGGTGCCCGCGTACACGGCGGCCATCCCGCCCATGTCGATGAGCGCCTCGACGCTCCACTTGCCGGCGTACGCTCGTCCGACCCGCGCGAGGGCGAGATCTCGTAGGTTTCCGGGGAGCTGCATGGTGCGGATGGGCGGGCGCACCGGCGCGCCTCGCGACGCTGCAGGGTACGGGCGGACGCCGGCGAGCGCAACGCAGGCTTCACGCCACGCCGACGAGCGCGAGCGCGGCGCACCCGATGAGCGTACCGAGCTCGAGCCGCGCCGTCACCCGGTCACCCAGCCGCGGCCGGAGCCGGTCCGCCGCGAAGTTCCCCGCGAAGATGCCCACCGCGAGCAGGGCGGCCAGCGGCACCTGCGCGGGCCCGAGCATGCCCGACGACCCGTACGCGAGGAGCCGCGCGGCGTGGAGCGCCGTCGCGATCGCCGCGACCGTGCCCACGAACGCCGCCCCACGAAGCCCCGTGGAGTGCACGAGCGGCCCGAGGAGCAGGCCCGCGCCGCCCGAGGTGCCCGCGAGCGCTCCGATGGCCGCGCCCGCGGGGGCGAGCGCCTTCGTCGGCACGTCGGCCTTGAGCCACCCAGCGGCCTTCGCGACCGCCAAGCCGGTGACGAGCACGAGCGCGCCGGAGAGCAGCCACGCCGGAGCCGCCCCCGCGAAGCGCCCCCCGACGTAGGCGCCCGGCACGACGCCCACGACCAGGGTCGCCGCGGTGCGGTGGGCGACGAGCCGGCGGCAGAGCCACGCGCGGTGCATGTTCCCGAACAGCAGCGCCGGGGTCGTGAGCGCGAGCGCGCCGTGGGGTCCGACGACCGCGCTCAGCGCGAGCACGAGCAAGAGGCCCCCGCCCTGCCCGGCGAGCGTGGTCACGACGCCGGCGACGAACCCGAGCGGCACGAGGAGCGCGGCGGCGAGAGGAACCATGACGGCACTCTGGGGCCGCCGAGGTCATTCGGCCCATTGATTCTCTTTCGATTGAGCATAAGAGAACCTTATGTTCGACCTGCTCCGCACCTTCGTGTACGTCGCGGAGGAGGGCACGATCACCGCGGCCTCGCGGCGGGCCCACGTGACGCAGCCCGCGCTCACGTCCGCGCTGAAGCGCCTCGAGTCGCTGGTGGGGGCGACGCTGGTCGTGCGGTCGCGCCCGCGCGTGGCGCTCACGGCGGCCGGCGGCGCGCTGCTCCCGCACGCGCGCGCGGCGCTCGCGTCTGTGCGTGATGGGCTCCGCGCGGTGGAGGAGGTGTCCGGCCTGGCCGCGGGCGAGGTGCGCGTCGGGGCCGGCGCCACCGCGTGCGCCTACTTCCTGCCGCCCATCCTCGCCGAGTTTCGCCGCCTCTACCCGCGCGTGGCGATCGTGCTCCGCGAGGCGACCCACCCCGAGCTCGCGCTCGGCCTGGCGGCGGGCGAGTTCGATCTCTCGGTCATCGCGCGGCTCCCAGGCGACGGCGCTCCCGACGGGCAAGACGACCTCTTCTGCGAGGACGAGCTCGTGCTCGTGCGCGCGCCGGGCCTCGTCGACGCGTCGCCCGACCGCACGCCCTTCGTGACGTTCCCGCGCGGCGCCCACGCGCGCGAGGTGCTCGACGAGCTCTTCCCGCGCGCGACCATCGCGATGGAGATCGCGAGCATCGCGGCCGTGAAGGCGAACGTGCGCGCGGGGATGGGGCTCGGCTTGGTGAGCAGCCGCGCCGCCGCCCGGGATCTGGCCCGGGGCGAGCTCGTCCTCGTGCCGAGCGCCCTCACGCCGCGGCGGCGCTCGCTCGTCATCGCCCACCGAGGCCTGTCGCGCCTGCCGCCCGCGGCCGCCGCGCTCCGCGCGCTGCTCCTCGCGCGGCGCCCCGACACGGTGACCGCGCCGGAGCCCGCGCCACCGGAGCTCAGTCGTCGTCGTCGTCCACGGCCTCGTCGCTCGCGCCCTTGAGCGAGACGCCCGGCGTCTGCACGGCCACGAGCTTCATGTGGTCGAGGTACCACGTGGTCGTGGTGCGGCGCCGGCGGCTCGGACCGGTCGTCTTGGACGTGGACGAGTACGCGAACTCCACGTCGCCCTCGCACGACTTGATGCCGCCAGGGGCGAACATCGACGAGCCCTTCACGTGGGCGACGCCGGTGTTGTTCTCGCCTCGGCTCTTCACCGTGATGACCGTGCCGGTGAGGCCCTTCGCGTTCACCCCGCACATCGCCGACGCGGTCGCGGGCGCGTGGCGGAGCGCGTTCGTCAGGGATTTCTGGACGATGTCCGTGGGCACCGTCTTCTTGCACCCCGCACCGCCCCCGAGGCAGAGCGCCCCCAGCACCAGCACCGCGACCGTCTTGCTCATCGTGTCGTTCATCAGCACCCTCCGAGCGTGAGGCTACCCAGTTTCGGGGGCGGCCTCGGGCATTTTCCAATTCGTTGGCGCACGCGCCAACGGGACGACTCAGCGCGGGATGAAGGAGCCGCACGGGAACCGCACCGAGACCTTCGCGTCGCTGGTCTTGATGGTGGTGCACGCGGCGCCGACGAACTCAATCTCGGTGGGCGAGTTGAGCTTCCAGCCGTCGGGGCTGTTGAGCGTCACCGACGCGCCGTTGACCTTCACTTCGCCCTGGCCCTCGGTCCCAGGGACGACCGAGCCCGCCAGCTTGAACGAGCAGCTGCGCACTCCGAAGATGATCGAGTCGAACGCCGCGGCGAGCTGCGCCTGCGAGGTGGTGCGCACGAGCGGCGCCTGCGCGTCGGGCCCGGCGTCTGCCCCGCCCGGGAAGTAGCCGAAGCCCGCGTTCGCCACCTTCTGCTGGTGCGACTCGGACACGGAGTCGCCGACCGTGATGACGAAGGTCTTGATGCCCGCGCGGTACGCCGCGGTGACGGCGTCGACCACGGCCTGCTGCGAGGCGGGCGCGCCCGTGAGCTCGAGCGAGTCGAAGCTGCCACACCGCCCGGGCTCGCCGTCGGTCGCGAGCACGATGATCTTCGGGCGCCCGGTCGGCGTGGCAGCGAAGCCACCGTCGAGCGGGATCCCCGCGGGGTCGAGGCCGGCCGCCGCGAGCACGGCGTCGGGCGTGGGCGTGTCGTCGATGGGCAGCTCCGGCGCGTACACGGCTTCGATGGCGGCGTGGTTGCCCTTCGCGAACGCGACGGTCTTCATGATGGGGCACTCGGCGACCGCCGGCGGCTTCTCGTTGCCGTTGTTGGCCCCGTAGAGCGCGAGCCCGAACTCGACGTCGTTCTCGTACTTCTTCACGATGCCGCCGTCCGGGTCCATGAGCGACTCCCGCAGCTTCACCCAGCGCGAGTTCGGGAAGTTCGGCGGCATCAGGTTCGCGCCCGTGAAGTCGTATTCCATGCTGCTCGACTGGTCGATGAGGAGCAGCACCGTCGGCACGATCTTCTCGACCACGACGTCGATCGCCGCGCACGTGCCGTCGTTCTTCACGTCGGAGCCGCCGTCGACGAGCGACGCGTCGCTCGGATCGGTGCCGCAGCGACCGCGGGGGCTGCACGCGACGCCCTCCGAGCAGACGCCCTGGATCTTCGGCGCGTTCGCGCAGTCGGCGTGGCACGTGCCCTTCGCCCCGCCAGCCTCGACCTCCTGCCCCGGGCCGAGCGGGCGGCAGTACAGGCCCGCGGCGCAGGTCTCGTCCACGTCGCACGGCTTGCCGCAGAGTCCCTTGTAAGCGACCTCGCAGGGATCGTTGCCCGCGTCGGGGAACTCCGATCCGGTGTCGGTGCTGCTGCAGTGGAGGGCGGCGAGGCCGGCGCCGACGAAGCCGAGGGACCCGAGCCAAACGCGAAGCCCACGAGACATGAGACGCTTCATTTCCAGCCTCCGAGAAGGAAAGCACACCAAGCCACAGCCGACGACGACGACGACACGCCTTGATCCTGCGCGAAACCCTCGGCGTCGGCAACCTTCGTGTTGCTGCTACCCTCACCCTATCTTGCGGCCACGACTTCCCTTTCTGATCCTCCTCGCCTTCTGCCTCACGTTCTCGGCGGTCGGCTGCCCCTGCTTGCGCGGGCCCATCAACGCGAGCCCCGGGATTCGCTGGTGGCTCTTCGCCACCTTTGGCGCGTCACGGGTGTGCCCCGAGCTGGTCAAGCGTGGGGCGCCGCTGAAGCTCGGCTCGCTCGGCTCGGCCTCGGTGGGGCGCTTCTTCCCTACCCAGTGCGACGCGCAGGTCGACGGTCAACGGCAGACCATGCTTCTGCGGGTCACCGGCACGGGCTACGCCAACCTCCCGGTGGCCCGGCGCGTGGGCTTCCAGGCGACCGTGGCGGTGGAGTACGCCCCCGATTTCTACCTCGCGGACGACGACAGCACCTACGTGTGGGGCAAGTTCACGCGGCTCGTGACGCCGCCCGATCTCCGCATCATCGGCGTGGAGAACCCGGTCGTGAACCTCGCCACGCAGACGCCGCTCGGGAACGTCGCCACGGTCCTCGGCCAGGGCATCATGACCGGCGAGATCGGGCGCGGCTTCACCGTGGTGCGCCAGGCCGACGGTGACGACTTCGCGATGGGGCACCTCGACCCGCCGGCGAAGCCTCCGAGGCAGTTCAAGACGCGCGAGGACCACGCCTCGCTCGCCTCCGACCTCACGGAGATCCGCTCGCTCTCGCGCGAGTACCTCGGGCCGTTCGAGGTCCCCGGCGACGGCTTGGCGCTGTCGCTGCGGAGCCGCCTCCAAGGCTCGACGCTCGTCTACAGCGTCGTCGACCGCGCGTCGGGCGACGCGTGGCGGCGGGCCTACGAGTCCGCGGGACCGCTCGGGCCGCCGTTCATCGCGCCGCTCCACCAAGGACAGCTCCCCGTCGGCGAGGGCACCCAGACCTTCCCGGTGCCCGCGGGCCAGTACTTCATCGTGCTGGAGAACCGCACGCCGCCGCCCCTCATCGGGCTCGGCGTGGGCATCGCCGATCCGGTCGCCACCCTCGGCTACTCCGTCGAGCTTGGGGCGCGCCCGTAGGCAAATCACGCGTATTTGCCTACATTGTAGGCTCGAGAAGACCTGGATCGTTCGACCCTCACGGAGCCGCTGGACGGGCCCAGGTGACCCTTCCTCGGTGGGCGGCTTGCCGCGAGAACACGCAGGGATGGCTCCTCAAAGGCGTGGCTCGCTTTGTGCAGACTCCCCCAGGGGAAAGCGAGGTCACCGTGTTGAAGCTGCCGCGTACGCACGAGGTCGAGGTCGAGCTGGGCACGAGCGAGCTCGAGATCGTCTCCGACGCGAGCCTGCGCGCCCCGAGCGCGCGGAGCGCCCCGGCCAAGCGCCGCCCGGTGCCGCACCGCGATTTCTCCTCCCCGCGCGTGGCTCCGCGCTTCCCGGCCCCCAGCTTCCCGGCCCCGTCCTCGTACCCGCCGCCCGCGCCCCGACGCTCGTCGGCCGCGCCCGCGAGGATGCCCGCGTCGTACCCGCCCGCGTCGTACCCGCCGCCCGCGTCGTACCCGCCGCCCGCGTCGTACCCGCCCGCTCCGTACGCCCACTCCGCGCCCGCTTCCGCCCCGCCGCCGCCCGTACGCCAGACTCCCTACGGCTACGCCACGTCCGCGCCGCCGCCTCCCACCCCGTGGGACGCCGCGCGCCCCGGGTATCAGCCGATGTTCGCCCCGTTCGTGCCGGCGCCGCCGAGCTCGCTCACCGGCATCGCCGACCACAGCGATCAGCACCCGGCCGTCGCGGCGCCCCGAGCACCGCGCACCTCGGGGCTCGTCTGGGCTGCGACGCTGGTGCTGATGGGCGCGTTCCTCGGCGCGATGTACGGCGTGCAGCGACGCCCCGTCGAGGCCGCCGCGCAGGCGCCGACCACCGTCACCGCGGTCGCTGCGCCCAGCCCGCTCGCCGCGGCGCCCGCCG